>JBCBOO010000003.1:0-86103 GCA_039821235.1 Planctomycetota bacterium | reverse complement strand
AGCGCGTTCATGCAAGTTCTCCAGCAGTTCCTTTGCTTTATCACGCTTGGTACTCGGTCCGAAACACACCGACCGAATCGACTCCGCTGCCGCAACCACTTCCCCCGAGGACAGCTGCGACTCCGCTTCCGCAAGCTTTCGTTCCGCGATCGCATCGGGTGAGTTATAGATTTGATTGAAGGTGATGCCGCCGATACCGCCGGCCAGACAAATCGCGATTAAGAAATTCCATGCCTTTGCGAACCCAGACAACGGTACACGTCCCAGGAAATACCAACCTTCTCCTCCCGCCTTCGCCACGCGGTAAGCTGACAGTGCAAAAAGCGGCAAAAAGACCAACGAGAGACAACGGGTTTTGACATAGGTGCGCGTTTCAGGGTCTTTGTCTCGCGAGCCATAAAGCGTCAGTCCGCACCCATTTACTGTCCACATGGTGGGTGCCCGTTTGACGGGTTTCATTTCCGGGAAACGATCCTGCAAATCAATTTCTGACATAGTTCACTGGGTGTGATTTGGTCGTGCATCTCGGCCGCGCGAAATTGTACGACATCTCAGCGCAGGATGCAGGTGATCCGGCGGTCGTTTGAATAGCTGTCTTGCATGCGACATCCAAATCAACCGCTCGGCCAGCGAGCGGATCAGTTCCATCCCGTCCGAATCGTGTATTCTGAAAACACTCCCCGCTCCCCGCTCCCCACTGACCGCCATGCCCCACCCTCCCAGAATCTTCACGCTAACAACTCTGTTACTCATCATTTCACCGGTCGCGAATTTCGCGCAAGAAGCAACGAAACCAACTGCCTGGCAGGCCTCGCCGGAGTTGGTGGCGAACAAGTCGAAACGCAAATCGGAATTCAACTATCGGGAAACGCTCGTACCAGATTACGACCTGCCAGCCACGTTGGTCGCCGGTGATGGATCGGCCATCCGATCGACCGAACAATGGGAAACAACTCGCCGTCCTGAACTGATGCAGCTCTTTCGCGAAGAAGTTTACGGACTTCGCCCCGCGACTCAGCCGCGTGTCCGATACGAGACGCTGGAGCGTCAAACCGTTTTTGATGGGAAAGCGACGGGGCTGCAAGTTAAAGCGTTGATTGAACACCAGGGCAAGGAACATGCCTTTGAATTCACGGTCTTCATCCCCAATCAAGACAATCCGGCGCCACTACTGGTCCATATCAACAATCGCTATTTGATCTCGCTCCAATCGGCGATACAGAAAGAGGATCCGTTTTGGCCGGCCAGGATGATCGTGAAGCGAGGTTATGCGACCGCATCCTTCCACACATCCGATGTCGATCCCGACCAAGCCGACGGCTATGAGAAAGGTGTCCGCTGCTTGTTGGATGACCCAGATTCAGATCTCTCCACACGTTGGCGTTCTCTTTCCGCTTGGGGATGGGGCGCCAGTCGCGTGCTGGATTTCGCGGCAGAATTGAAATCGATTGACCCGACACGGGCTGCGGTGATTGGACATTCACGTGGCGGAAAGGCAGCGCTTTGGGCGGCGGCGGAGGATCCACGATTCACCCTCGCGTACAGCAATAATTCGGGCTGCGGAGGTGCTGCCTTATCACGCCGCCGGTTCGGTGAAACCGTCGGTCGCATCACGTCTGTTTTTCCACACTGGTTCACGGATCGATTTGCAAACTACGCGGGACGTGAGGATCAGCTACCGATCGATCAACATCAATTGATTTCGTTGATCGCGCCGAGATCGGTTTACGTTGCCAGCGCGGACCAAGACCTTTGGGCGGATCCCCGCGGAGAGTACCTAGCGCTCATTGGAGCTGCCGATGTCTTCGAGCTCTATGGCGAGACATCCATTTCGCAAACCACGATGCCGCCACTGGGCGAGCCTCGACACATCGGCGCGACGGGCTATCACATCCGCGGTGGAAAACACAATTTAACGGAACTCGACTGGAAGCACTTTCTCGATTTCGCCGCGACACGGTTCTAAGGTTCCGCGAGCCGTTCTTACTCCACATCCAAGTCCGCAAAGGCTTCGGCAGCTTTGTTTGCACACTGCTCCAAGAAGTCGTCGGGAAGATCCTTCGAGAGCCCCAAGTCTCCGCGAATGCTCTTTAGAAAATTGAGAGCCATGTTCAGCTTGGTGTCGTGTGCCGCAATGCCGACGACACCGCCGCCCGGGTGGGTTCGGAAGTCGCCTTCATTTTGGAAGCGCGAAACGCCTACCTTTGCCGCAAAGTTATGCGGCCGGAGGAGCATGACCAAGTCATTCATGAACGCATTTTCTTGACGTCCGCCCCCGCCGTTGGTGCGGCGAATCCCAAGCGGCCAAGCCGGGGCGGGAGATGCAAGTGAATACACACGGATATTGCGCAAGATGCGTGCTCCCAGCATGTCCTCGAGCACAAACAAGGCATTGGCGGTGATCAAGTTGCCTTGGCTGTGAGCGACGATCATCTGCTTTCGATGACGATTGATCACCAGGGACTGGAACAGTTTTGCCGTGGCCGTGTTCCAGACAATGGAATTGTCCATCGTTCTTTGGAGTAGCCCCGGTATTTGACTTTCGGGGATTGCCGCACGATCTTGGTTTTGATGCGAACTGAGTCGGGCCGTTGCATTTTGCAGGTAATCAAGCACACACTGGCCCAAGTCAACCAGCGCCCCGTTGGTTTTGTTATAGATCCCCGTGATCGGGCGTTCGGTCAGCAATGACAGAAGGGACGCGATCATCGCGTGGTCGATCCCGGGAACTCGAATTCCGTTCACATAGTGGATGACCGGCTCGTAGATCGTCGACTCGGAGAGGTTGTAGACGTTGACATCACCGTCTCGTTTCGGGACGCTTGGCTTGATCATTTCGGTTGGCTGACGGGAGTGGATGATGCACTTTGGAGCTGTTTTCGTTCGCTCCCCCAAGGAGTTGCCAACAAAATCAAAAAACACCCCGACTCGCGCGGACCGATGGAAGTGCAACAGGAAATGAAAAATACACGGCTATTGCTCATCGGCGGCGGTCAAATGGGACGTGCCTTGGTCGGCGGCATCCTGGACGGTGGCGGTTTGTCACCCGAAAACGTGCAGGTGATCGACCGAAATGCGCAAAGCCGCGACTGGTGGAACGAGCACCATGCGGCGGTGCAAACGCACGCGAGTTTGACAGCGGCGGCATGCGAATCTGCGGAAATCGTGTTGCTGGCCGTCAAACCGCATGCAACCTGCCAGATCGCGAGTGAGGTCTTTGAGCTGACGTCTACGCCACGTCTGGTCATTTCCGTTGCAGCCGGCATTCAGTTGGCAGATCTTTGCAAGGCATCGGGGCATGAACGCGTCATCCGAGTCATGCCCAACACGCCCAGCCTTGTCGGGGCGGGGGCGAGCGCGTACTGCGTCGCCGACGACGTGCAACCGGAAGACTGTGACACCGTCGAGACTCTGCTGGCGGGGGTGGGCATCGTCGCACGCGTCACCGAGCCTCAGTTGGTTGGCGTGACGGGACTAAGCGGTTCCGGTCCGGCATACATTTGTCTGGTCATCGAAGCTTTGGCCGATGGGGGTGTCCTGGCGGGTCTGCCTCGCAAGCTTGCCATGCAGCTGGCCGCTCAGACGGTACTGGGAACGGCGAAGATGGTGCTGGACTCCGGCAAGCATCCAGGCGAGCTGAAGGACGCCGTGGCCAGTCCGGGCGGTACGACCATCGCGGCACTTCACGAGTTAGAGAAAGGCGGGCTTCGATCCGCGTTGATCAGTGCCGTGAAGGCGTCGGCTGAAAAAAGCATCGAATTGGCGAAATAGAAAACCAAGATTGCGACGTGAGAACCGAAACGGTTACACCCAACGGGGTGTAAGGCGGAACTTGCTACGCGCTACCCAAACCCACTTCGATTCCTCTATGCCAAGAGAAATTTCGTCATGACTTTCCGTTTGCACCGTTCCATTGCCTGCCTTTTGCTCGCCGCCTGTGTGATCCCTGCAACGGCGGCTCCGGCAGACGACGACAAGGAAGCAGACACGTACACCGACCGTTTTGATCTGGAAGTGAGAGAGGACATCTTTGCCGGCTTCAGTGGTGACATGGAGTCGCTTGAGCGGGGCATTAAGAAATGCGACCAAGCCCTCGAAAAGAATCCCGATCATGCCGAGGCGCTGGTCTGGCGTGGCGCCGCGAAGGTCTTCAAGTCTGGACAGGCGTTCGGCTCAGGAGATAGCGCCAACGGAATGAAATACTGGATGGACGGTCTGCACGAAATGAATCGTGCAAAGAAACTCGAACCCGATAACCTTGGCGTGATGATTCCTCGTGCGGCCGTGATGATCAATGCGGGCCGAAGCGCACCGGAAATCATGGGACGCCCCGTGCTGGAATCGGTCAAAAAGGACTTCGAAAGCACTTACGAGAAGCAGCAAAAGATCTTCGACCAGCTCGGTGAACACCCCCGCGGAGAGTTGCGCATGGGACTGGCCGACGTCTATCGCCTGTTGGGCGAAGCAGACAAGTCCAAAGAGCAACTGGAAGCAGTCGTCAAGGAAATGCCGGAGACCGAGTACGCCGTGCGGGCTGCTGAATGGCTCAAGGCAAAACCAACGGCCAAACTCGCACACAACTGTATCGGTTGCCACGAAGGTTAGAAACCCAACAGGGGTCGCATCGCGATCGCGAATGCCTAGCGATCGGCACCGGCGACTTCGGCGGCTTTGTAAACCACGTTCGCCTTTTTAAATCCAAGGCGTTCGTACAGACGCACCGCACCTGTGTTTTCCGTGGTGACTTCCAGGTGCATTCGTGAAAGCCCGGCGGCGCGAAATCCGCCGGCCGCTTTTGACACGAGCACCGACCCAAGGCCACGCCCGCGGTGGTCGGGATCGATGCCCAGATTCTGAATCGCTCCCCAACCGTCGATCGCCAGTCCCTGGATGGTACCAACCGCCAGCGGTTGGTCACCGCCTTGGTATCGTATCAACCAAGTGGCTCCGGCAACAAAATCCTGACGGCCGGAAATGTCTCGCATCAATCGGAGACAACCGTCACGGCGAGCCAAGCATGGAAAGACGTTTGCATCCAGTTCTTTGCGAAAGCTATTGAATTTTGCATTCGCGTGCTCGCGGAGCAGCTCAGACGAGAACGGCAAGAGCTGATAGTTGGGTGGTACGTCCAAGTTGTCTTCGTACCAGCCACTCAAATCGAATTCCATTCGATAGCGCTTGAAGTAGGTCATTCCCATCGGACGGCCGCTCGCGGGTGCAAACGAAACGGAATCGAGCGGCGAAAAACGATGCCCCTCAGTGGATGCATTATCCTAACACCCGGCCACGTCGCGGCCCAGTTTTCGAAAGGCGTTTGATGCGAACCGTCTTGTAAACTCCGGCAACTTTCCCGATTGTTCCGCTTTGACAATCCATGATGCCCAGGCGACGAGCAGTAGCCGGCCTCGCTAGACTGCAGCGTCCGTATTCCTTTGCAACAAATGAGCTCGTGCCCGATGGGTCGGATGCTGCATCACGATTCTCCTCCGATTTACTCGCCACTCGTCGATCGGGCCGTGATCATTACCGGAGCCACTGCCTCCGGAAAGAGCTCACTGGGCATTCGTTTGGCAGAATCGATCGACGGCGAAATCCTCTCGCTCGATTCGATTGCCGTGTACCGGGGCATGGATATCGGTACGGCGAAACCGACACCCGACGACCAGGCACGAGTACCACATCACCTCATTGATCTCGCGGATCCCTGCGACGACTTCAGCGTGGCAATGTACTTGCAAGCTGCCCACCAGCTGGTGGCCGAGGTGATCGACCGAGGACGCACGCCGATCTTCGTCGGCGGCACACCGATGTATCTGAAAGCCATCGTTCGTGGCTTCGACCCGGGACCACCACCGGACTGGGAGTTCCGCGAAGCAGTCGAACGGGATGTCCAGTCGCACGGCATCGCAGCCCTTTACCGGCGTTTGCAGCAAGTCGACCCACTGAGCGCATCACGGATCGATCCGAATGACAAGCGACGAATGATTCGAGCCCTGGAAGTGGCAAAGCTCACCGGCGTTCCGCTCAGCCACCGTCAATTGCAATTCGATCATTCCGTCGCCGCCGATGCTTGCCGTGTCTTTTCCGTTCAACGGGAACGCAGTGTCTTGCACACTCGCATCAATGCAAGAGTCCGTGACATGTTCGATCGCGGGTTGATCGACGAAGTTCGCGGTTTACAAACCAAATTCAAAGGACTCTCGCGAACGGCGCGACAAGCGGTGGGATATCGCGAGTTGCTCGACTGGCTGGACGAACCCTCGCTGTCGATGGACGCGCTCATCGAAAGTGTCTCCGCTCACACGCGACAACTCGCACGACGACAGGAAACGTGGTTCCGATCGTTCTCCGAGATCACACCGGTCGTTGCCGATGACGAGAATTCCATGTTGAAACGAATGCTCGACCACGCAAGTCGCCTATGACGTTGTCAGCGCGATCGCCTCGCGAGCCAATTCCAAACCCAAATGCTCGTGTCCACAGGCGCGAAAGATCGCGGGTCCCGCAAAGCCGCTCTCAGTCATCACTTCCCAAACACGTCCCAAATCGATGTCGCCGAAACCAAATCGTTGGTCACGAGCGTGCTCCAAATCGGGCTCGCAAAGGTAGACGCAAGCCAAACGGTGCTTCAGCCGGGCCAACCGGGCGCCAATCGGGAACTCGCCCGCCTGCAACATTTCGCCCACGTCCGCTGCCAATCCCAATTTGGCCTCACCAGCGAGCCATTGGCCGAACCGCTCGAAATGAGCGACCGTCGCAATCGCATGTCCCGCAACGGGACGAAGTGCGAGTTGGATTCCCGCGTCGTGCGCAAGTGCGCTGAGCGGGTCAATCGTCTCCGCGAGACACTCCAGCATCGACTCCTGATCGGAAGGCGTCACGATCTGGTCCGGTGGAATGAGCCCGCTGGAAAAGGAAACCACGCTGGGCTGAAAGACACTCGCTCGTTCGATCCACGACTTCAAATACTCGAACGCGGCGGCTCGTACGTTTGGATCACTTGAAACCAATGAGTCCGGATGATAGCGATCGGGGGACTGATAAAACGGCGCATCCAAGTCGACGACCAACTCGACACTGTGCTCCTTTGCGGCCGAAGTGAACGCGGAGGTGTAGTCATCGAACCAGGGCCGATCATGATCCCAGATGCCGCGCTGCGGCCGCACCGCGATCGCGCCAAATCCCATCTCAGATAGTTTCCCGACCACCGTCGCGATGTCATGAAAGCCCAGGCTGCTGCTGTGGAATCCGGGAACCATGGCTCACGTCACTCGCAGCCGCAACGCCAAAAGAATTGCGGGAATGATCAAAGCAAAGACGGCTAGTCCCGCGGACTGACCAGCCCCCAGGAACGCGAATGCGGCCGAAAGCGGGATGATCGTGAGGACCCCCGCTCGAATCGTATGACCGATCGCCACCGGATCCGGATCGAATTGAACACGAAACGCTCGCACCGCAACGGGTAGCACAATCAGCCAGATCAGGAATACGAATTGACCGCCAGGCTGAACCACCCAGTCCGCTCGATCGGCCGGTCGGCCGAGTCCCGGTGCGAAGGCTAGCAGCAGAGCGCCGACGAGCAACACGACGAAACCCGTCCGAAGGTTGATCGTTCGGTTCCCGGTCGCCTCATTGCGTGCCAAAAGGGTGATGCCCATTACATAGACACCTATCGCAAACGCCAGTCCCAAAAGGTACCGCGGGATGACGGGTTCGCCGACCGCGACGGACAGCACCGGCGTCGCGCCCAGCAAGAAGCTGAGTGAACGACACAATCCCATCGCCGCGGGCGCCAGCGGCGTCTGCTTGAATGGACCGTTGTACCCCAAAATCATCAATGCCAAAGCAATGGAAACGCCGATCGGCACGACCGTTACGGTGCCTTCCGCATTGGGGACGAACCCGCTCGCGGAACCCAAGAGCGTTCCGATCAACAGCAAAAGCCAACCGGCCAAAGAAGCCGACCGGAGCGAAATCGCACCGCTGGCGAGTGGGCGCGAGCTGCGTTCGGCGCGGTCCTTTTCGACATCGAAGACGTCGTTGAGAATCATTCCAGCCCAGTACAGGCAAACTCCCGCTGCAAGCGCAACGGCCAGTCGTCCCGTCGGCTCGGGTGAGCCCGCAACCAACAGGAATGCCGCTGAAACATCGGCCAAGACAGTAAAGACGTTTGGCAAACGCACGAGCTGCATCCATGCCAAAGCACCCGTCGCAGCGGGTTCCGCCGTTGTCTCTGCGGAAAGATCGCCGGATGCCTTGGTGGACTTAGCCAATTTCATTTCTCACTGGGGTGATGAAAGCGAACTACTTCTTGTCGTCAGCTTTCTTCTTCAATTGATCCTTGAGATCCTCCAGGTAGAGCTGCATGCGTTTTTGTTGTGCACGCGGAAGATCCTTGGTCATCGCAACGGCTTTCTCTTGGGACGCGACGGCTTTGTCAAGGTCACCGCCAAGGGTGTGGAGTCGGGCGATCGCTTCGAGGACGGCGGCTTTGTTTCCATCTTCCTCGATTCCATCCACTTCCGCCTCAAGAGCCTTGATGGCTTCGCCCGCGAGGGGACCAATCTTGCCACCGTTTTGTGTGGCCGAGTAAAGCATCATCGCTGTTTGATAGATCGCTTGCGGCGTCCCCTTTTGCTCCGTCAATTGCCCGCGATAGAACGTGATGTCGGCGTCGGTAATGCGACCGCTCATCAGATTGAACTGGTGCCGGATCATCACCCAACGTTCTTTTAGCTCTTCGCTCTTCGTATTGGTGATTTGCTCTTCCAGAATCTTGCCCGCTTCGTCGTACTTCTCACTTCCGGCAAGCTGCGCGAACTCCTGCAGGATCGATTGGAATTGCTGCTGCTCTTCCATTTCGGCTTTAAATGCTTCGCGATCCCAACTGTCGCCAACCACGGACGCCAAAGGCTCGTCCAGTTCAGCCGGGTGACCGATCCATTCGATGAGCCCTGACTTGCCAACGATGAATGACGTTGGGATGCCATTCTGCTCCGCGGCAACCATGTAATCGGTGTAGACCGATCGATCGGGGTCGGTCGTCAAGATGTAGGGCGACGTGACTTTGGCGAACGTTGCCTCCTGTCCAGGATAAGGCTTTTCCATCGTTGCCTGAACTGTTTCAAGATCCTCATCCGAGATGCTGATGATCTTGACGCCCGACTCACGAAACTCGTTCTGCAGATCCGCCAAGTGAGGCATGCTGGCGATACAGGGTCCACACCATGTCGCCCAAAATTCAACGACGTAGACCTGTCCCTTCTCGAACTTGGTGACCTTGGGATCGTCCGATTCAAAGTAGTACTCGATATCGAGCGAAGGTGCTTTGGAGCCAATCCCCAACGTGGGTTCGGCTTCCGCCGCTCTTGGGATCAGGACAGCGGCAGCGACACAACAAATCGCGATTAACGCAAGGCGTTTCATGCGTAAACTCTCATTCGGGGGGTACAGACTGGCGGGACGAGGCTCAAGCCGAACTTCGCTTTACGGCATATCGGCGGCCTGAATTCGTTGAAATGACCATCCTTGGACTTTGACCGCCGTAGTATAGACACGGATGAAATCCAACAAAGGAGTCAACCTCGGGAATTGGACATGCATCGTTGCCAGCGCCCGCTCATCAAACGCAAACCCAAAGTTGAGTCCGGACGAAGCACTAATCCTGTGGCCGGTCAATTTCATAGAGCATGATCACGGTCACATCACCACCGGCAAACGTATTCATCGGACCGGCGCTGGCTCCGCTGGCCATCGAGTGGTTTCCGGAAATGGAAAGCACACGAATGCTGTTCTTGCGAATAAACCGGTTGATCTGCTTTTCCATGTCACCGATTTCAGTATCCGTCGCCTTGAAAATCTTGACTTGTTGCATCGGAACGGCTCCCTGAAAAAGGTTGATCACACAAACGCAGACCGCAAATTAGACGCTTCCTTTGACTAAACGGTAGCAGTCGAGAAAGCGTTTGACGACCTGCCAGGGGGGTCACCGAGGCTTGTTCGTGAGAGTGGCGTCCTCGATCGCCTGAGCGCCCGCGAGAACCGCAACGGTCCGCTGAATACCGGCTTCTGCAAACAAGCGACGCATTCCGATCATTAGCTTGTGCCACCGAACGATCATCTCCGGCACCGAAAAACGCTCGGCATCTTCCCGATCAAGCCCCTTCTCGCTGACGGCAATCTCCGTCGGAAGATGAAGGAGGGCTTCGAGCATCAAATGCCGATGGCAGTCCAATTCGCTCAAGTCCGGGTCATCGTAGATCCAAAGGTGCGGTGCAAGAATGCGGTCGATGATGCAGAGGGCAGCTGATTCGGCAACATCGGTCGCCAAAACGAGATTTTCCCAACCACACTGAACGTAAAACTTTGCCATTGGATCGCTCTTCCTTGATAAAACTGTCACACTACTGGGGAGGCGACAACCATTCGTTGCCTCGACATTGAAAGGATCGCGGCTCCCCTGACACAGCTGGTCACCCGATCTCTTCCCCCCGTTTTTCCTCTTCGTGAAAGTCGCTTCGCATGCTTCGGAAACCATTTTCTCCCATGCATCACGCTTTTTGCATGGCACTGTTGATGCTCGCCTGTTTGGGGTGCTCCGAATCGCCCGAAACCGTCGACGAGAGCATGAAAGGTGACGGGATGACTTCGACTGTCACCGGCGAAGCCGGGACGGAAGACGCATCCACCGACACGCGGGGCACTCAACCGAGTTCCGAAGAGGACTCGGGGGAACCGAACGCTGCTGCCCCCAACTCGGCTGATCAGGACGACACGGTCTTCGCCGATCAACCCGAGACAACCAAGGCACCGTTACCGCCTCAGATGTACAGCCCGGAGGCCTTTCGTGACGCGGCGCTCAAGGGAAAGTTGCGGGTGGTTGAACGCTGCTTGAAAAGCGGAATGGACGTCAACGAAATCGGCGCGGAGGGTTTTTCTGCGTTGGCGATGGCCGCGTATGGAGGACACAATGATATCGTCAAAGTGCTACTCCGCGCGGGTGCGAAAGTGGATGCACGCGATCGTGAAAAAATGACGCCGCTCTTTCATGCGGCAAGCGGACCTGCCCCTAACGTGGTCGCAACACTCCTGGATGCCGGAGCGGAGATCAATGCTGTGGGAGGGGCTGAAAACTACACGCCCCTGATGATGGCGTCCGCGGAAAATCAACTGGAGGTGGTCAAACTGCTGCTGGCGCGTGGTGCAGATCAGACGATGGTCGATGACGACGGCGAAAACGCGTTGGACTTCGCGAGACAGAAAGGGAACCGTGAAGTCGTCGCCTATCTCCAATCCTTCAAGGCACCGGAATAAGCGTCGATGGAACGCCCCGTCATCCAACTTGATCACGTCGCGATTCACGTCCGAGAGGTCGCCGTGAGCGAGGCGTTCTACCGTGACGTGATGGGACTGCGGCCCTTACCCCGCCCCGCATTCGATTTCCCCGGAGCCTGGTTCGCGCTCGGCCCCGGCCAGGAACTTCACCTGATCGGCGATCGTGACCTACCAGTGCATTCCAACTCTCGGGGAACCCATTTTGCGCTCCAAGTCACCGATCTCGACGCTTGGGAATCCGTGATCACCGAACTCGGTGCGGAACACTTGCCTCGGCGAACACGTCCTGATGGCGCACAACAATTGTTCGTCTGCGATCCCGACGGGCACTGGATCGAACTCTGCCAAAAGAACTGATGTCGCACTGCCGATTCAGTCGGTTTAGCGAGCGTCGCTTGGTCGCTCGCAAACCAGGAAGATACTGGAGCAGAGATCCGGGTAGTGTTGGCCGAGTTGATAACAACCCTCAAGGTACTCGTCTGAGATGATATCGGTCTCCAGCAAACGATCCCACTGGAAGTTGGCGAGTGCCTTGAAGAAGACCCCGGTGCGATGCATGACGTTCAAACCCGCCGCACGCGCATCCCTCTCCAATGTATCCAGTGAGTATGTTGCGCGATGACCGTGCTGACGCTCGGCCGGTGTGATCGCCGCGTTGTGTTCGATCAAGCCCATCTTGACCGCGATTTGACGCGACGGCGCATTCGCGTTGGGGCAAACGAGCATCAATCTGCCTCCCGGCGAGAGCCATTCTTCGTTGATCCGCCGCAGAACCGAAACCGGATCATCGAGATGCTCCAAGACATGCATCAAAATGATGTTGGGAAACGCCTTGGAGAGCGTCAATGTCTCGAACGGTTCGTGGATCGCATCCACCCGCTGCCCGAGTCGCTGACGCAGACCGGCAATCGCTTTTCCGGAAGCATCCACACACGTGACACGTGAAAAGTGTTCGAGTAAGCGCTCCGTAAAGTCCCCGAGGTAGCTGCCCAGTTCCAAGCAGTCTCCATCCTGAAAAAAGGGCGTCATGGCTCGCAGTACCATCGGATGAATTACATCCAGATCAAAGTGATACGCGTACTGATGGTCGGCGGTATCTCGCAACTCTTGATCGTAGTCACGTGCAACGGGACGCGGAGTTCCTTGCGATTCACTTTCGGTTCCAAGGCTCATGATCGTTTCGTATTGTGATCGGAGACGGACGGTGCTACCTGGGTCGATCGTCGCATTCGAATCGTGGTTTGGTTGTCATCAATGACGTGGAAGCCGCATTGAGCATACAATCCCAGTGCGGACGGAGAGTCGCGTGCGACTTCGAGCTCGATTTCGCAAGTCTGAACGTCCGAACCCGCCAACCGTCGATCAAGCTCGCGCAGGAGGCGAGCCATCAACCGTTTTGCCACACCACGTCGGCGGCTTTCACGCAGCACGCTCACATTGCTAATGAATGACTTTGCGGTGCGCGAAATGGGACTTTCAAGCGTTTGCGTTTCCACGTAGGCGGCGAGGAGTCCGATAAGTCGGTCGCCTCGCCAGGCTTCGATTGTCGTCGCTTGCTCGTTCAGCTTTTTCGCGTACGCGGATACGTCGACTCGTTCGCTCAACCGTGTCGAAAAATCCTGATCGCAAGCGTTCAAGTGACTCGCGATCGCTTGCTGGGACGCTTCATTCACCCTGATCACGATGTCTGATCCTTCCATCGTGCCGACGGCGACCCCGAAACCTTCGCGACCGAAGTGGTTCCCGTTGTAAAGCAAGAAGGTGCGTCCGCGATGTTGGAAGACATTGGGGTAGCACATCATCTGACAATCCCAAGCCGTCGTTTCTTCGGATCGCTGGATGCCCACGGCTGCATCGTTGCGATGCCATTGCGTCAGGTTTTCCGACCATGCGTATCCGAGTCGGTATCCGCGGTCGGGGTGATCACGAAAGTCACTCGCATGTCGAAAACAAAAGTAGAGGTGATAGCGACCTCCGACCTGCATGACCGTTGGCAAGGCCTGACACTCGGTCGGCCCGAGCATATCTTCGACCAGCGGTTGTTCGTTTCGCTTGGTCCAACGGATACCGTCGTCGGATGTCGCCATCGCGATCTTGTAAATGCGGTCGGGAGGTGCACCCGCGGAAAAACGTTGCCACGGCCGCCCGTAGATGTACCACATGACGAACTTGCCTTCGCAATGGAGCACAAAAGCGTCTCCAACCAAACACGGTTCGTTCAGTGTTGCAGACAGAATGGGCCCGGTTCCGATTCGCCGAAAAGAACGACCGTTGTTCTCGCTGATGGCCAGTCCGATCCCCGTTTCCACCGAAACGGAGACCCTACGACTCCAACCACAGGTGTAGCCGTAGATTTGATCGCCCATCCGCAACGGGCTGAGTGGAAAGATGCCGTGCTCATCGAAGCACCCGAGTCCGCCTTGGTCGATGACCGGCTGTTTCGATACACCAAGAACGCGTTGCAGATCATGATCGAAATCAACATAGCAGATATGGCTCACGAATTTCCCGACGGACGAATCGCGCGTGCGCGTGGAGAAAAAGATCCGAACGCGGTCATCAAGCGAAACGGCTTGGGGTGACTGCGCGAATTCGCAATGATCAAACGGGAGAGCGTGATCACTTGGCCGAAAAATCAGCCCACGTTTTTCCCAGCGGATCCCGACAGCCGTTTGCGTAGCGGATGACGAAGCGTGGAGCACACTCACAGCTCTCCCTCCAATTCGGCAACGCCAAAACCCTGTTTACCCACGTCGTTGCCGAGATAGAACAGATACGTCTTACCGTCGACGATCACCACGTGTGGATAACTGACCATCTGGTGATCCCATCCCGCATCGGACGTCTCCAAGCCGGCCCGACGATCATCGCGGTGCCAACGGATCGCGTCCTCCGACCAAGCGTAGCCGATGCGATAACCACCGGTTTGATTGCGATAGTCTCTGCCACTACGGTGGCAAAAGAACATGTGGTAGCGACCTCCGGAATAGACGACATCGGGACTGGCCTGCGCCTCTTCGGTTCCACGCTGGTCCGCAATCAGGTCGCGCCCCAGTTTCTCCCAGTTCAAACCGTCGTCGGAGGTGGCGAGGCGAATCTTGTAAACCGGTTCGGGACGTCCGCGATCCAAGATCCATTGTCTTCCGGCGATGTAGTACAGATAGAAACGCCCGTTGAAACTTCGAATCTTGGGACCACTGATCACGAACGGTTCATCGACAGTGTAGGGAATGACCGGTCCGGGACCGAGTTTTTCAAAAGACGTTCCCTTGTCGCTACTCTCTGCAACTCCAATCGCCGTGTTGAACGGAACGGACTCACAGCGAGTCCAACCGGCATAGTAGCCCCGCAGGGTGTTTCCCAAGCGAATCACCGAGATCGGATAGGTCCCGAACTCATCGAACATCCCTAATTCCCCGAGCGGCAAAATCGGATGGTCGGCGACCCGAATCACGCGAGTCGGATCCTCACGATCGACATCCAAGTACGTGCAATAACTTTTGTACTGTCCCCTTGGATCGGGTTTGGGTCGACACGAAAAAAAGACTCTTAGGTAGTCATCAAAGACGATCACACTGGGAGCTTGAGCGAATTCGCTCATCCAGCTTTCGTGCCGCTGCGCGTAGTCGGTCGGATCAAAGACGCGGCCGAGTTTCCGCCATTGGTAGCGCCGCCGACTGGTCTGGGCGGCGATCATGACAGGGCATCCGTCGAAGAAGACGTTGCAGTAGGAAACGCCGCCGAGACAGAGCCTGACGCGATCGCATCCCGAGAACGTTCGCCTTCAATTAATTCGTAGCCACCACTGATCATCTCTCGCGTTCGTTCCATCGAGTTGAACATCATCACATCCAAGATGGACAACCAAGGAATGAAAGGAACGTTGAACTGAACGTACTCCAG
This sequence comes from Planctomycetota bacterium, assembly GCA_039821235.1. Taxonomy (GTDB): domain Bacteria; phylum Planctomycetota; class Planctomycetia; order Pirellulales; family Pirellulaceae; genus Stieleria. The sequence continues at coordinate 70,866 of JBCBOO010000003.1, read as the reverse complement.
CATGGACGACTGAATGAACCGAATCGGGACGCCCCGCCGATCGAACACGTCGGGATCGTAGAGTTCTCGTCCGCCAATCGCGTTGACATATTCGGTCGCCTCAAGCGCCTTGCAGATTGCCAAGACCTTGCTTTGGCCAGCCAGGCCGTGATCAATGTCGATCGTCGAAGATCGAATCAGCTTGACCGGTGGAACCAGTTGCTCAGCGAGGAGTCGAATCGAGTTTTCGAGAAACGCGTAGAGGCAACGCTCCGTGCAGGTGACGGCCTGTTGAAACAAATCAAAGGCGGCATCGAAGTGAGGTGCACGGAGGTAAGCCGCGCGAATCCGACGAAGTAACTTGGCGGTGTCGAATGAATCAGCGATTCGGCGCTCGTTGATGTGAAGCGAGTCTGACGCACTGGCGATCGGGATCGAAAACCGCCGATCCATGCCCTGCTCAAGAAAGCGATTTCGGTTGATCCAACCTTTCTTGGTGTACTTGAGATTGTCGTAGAGGACGAACACATCAGCCGCGTCCATCAGCTGAAAGTAGCCGATGTACGGAAAGAAATACGGCTGCATCACCGCAACGCGTCGTCGATTCATCCCTGTGCCCCAAGAATGTAGTCCTCGAACCGGATCTGAACGAACGGTACGCGATTCGGCAATGTGAGATCAAGTTCGTTCGCGGGCTGAAGTGCATCCAGTAGCATGGACTCCAGCTAAGGGGCGGAGTCAACGATGGAGACGATTTGACCGGGGGCGAAAACGAAGACGTAGTGGTTTCGTCCGTTCTCCATCGTTAACGAGTGGTTGATCGGTGCTGCGATCGGTTGGCCGCCGTGCCCCAGGGGCACGAACTCCAAGGTTTGGGGGCCGGCGGGCAAGGCGGCTCGGAGCACCTGAAATTCGCGTGGCAGCAAACTCCAACACCTCGTGTCGGCTTTTTCCGCGCCGCTCCACACGCTCGATGCCGCGAACTCCAGCACGGAGGCTGCATTTCCGCTTAGCCCGATCGAATCGGAGACCGCCGCAACGCTGGTTTCTTTCAGCACGCGTCGCGCGACCGCACGAGCGATTGTCCATGGCATCTCGGCATCGCATTGCTCGCGAGCCAGTGTGCCGACATCGGTCACGGTTTGCGTCGCGCCCAAGAATCCCAACGCAGTTCGAACGCCAACCGCCGCAATCGGGCTCTCAGGCACCACCACCGTCGGTACTTTCACACTGGCGATGTTCGGCAGCACCGGTTCGTCGCGATCATCGGCTTCGTTGCGAACGGTCTTCAGGATCGACGATGCGATTTGCAGCGAGGCCGTGGTCGTGGCGGCGACCTCCTCGACACGCTGCGGGCCTTCACCGACGAGCGAGACCACGTAAACCACGCCGTGACCCTTTGGACTGTGTGTTCCGGTGGAGGCACGCGCGATGTCTTCTGCGGCCGGCAGGAAGCCGGGCTGGATTTGGCTGACTAAACGAAAGGCTCTTTCGGCATCGTCGTAATCTTGATGAGATGCCTCGCGAATCGCTCCGTGCAGATAAGGTGCAAGCGCGACTTGTAGATTGTAGCGTGGCCCGTCGTCCGCCTTCGCCAAACGCTCCGCCAGCTCTTCTTGACGCGACTGGGCCTGCAGCAGATAGGCGGTCGCATCACCGCTGCCGCTGGAGAGTGAACAGACCGCCAAGAGCGTTCGCAACATGACGTCTTCATAGTCCGCCAGTGCAAAGTCCCTGGTTCGGTCGTCCGTCACCATGGACGCGGCGTCCTTTACGCTCACCGCTGCCACGGCGTCGAAATGTTCGCGTAACTGACGGAGCCGCGTCTCGGCTTCCGGGGCCTTGCCGGAGGCGAGTTCCACAACGGCCAAATCCAACTCGCTGGGATATCGTAACGTTTGCGATCCGTCGGCAAGTTCATTCAGCACACCCGTCGCGGTCTCCAAATCACCCTTGGCGAAGGCTTGGTGAGCCATCGGCAGGGAGACTTGGTTTGATCGGCAGCCGATGGAGCAGACGATCGACAGGAACGCACACGAAAGCGCGACGAACCGCCGAATGACCGGCGGCAGAATCAACCGTCCGCCTGATCGAAGATGCCGTAGTTCCACCATTTGCCGGTGCGAGATTTCGAATAGCCCTTGCGTATTTTGGCCGACTCTTTGACGAAGTCACCCGAGTGCACATTCACCATTTCCAGCGTCAGGGTGTAGTCGCGTTGGCTGGATTTGTTGCGGTCGGTGGTTCCGCTGGTGATGGTCGCAAACAGCAGGTAGTCGACTGGGGACCCTGCCTTGCCGAGGGCCGCAGCGAAGACGTCTCGATTGCCCGGAAGGAACAACGAATCTGGCCGGAGGCGTGTTTCCAAAAGCGCGGCCTGGACGACCCGTCGGCTGATCCCGCGGAACGACGAACCCGAATTGATCTGGGAGTCGATTTGTTCGAATAGTTGGTCTTTAAAGTCGCCGAGCTCCTCGGCGCTCTTGTTTTCGATTCCGGCGAAGCAAATCGTCGACGGACCTTCCACAATCGGCTGCGAACCTTCCATGTGATACGAGACGGGACGCACGTCGGGCGGACAACGAGACAGCAATTTGGCAACCGACTCTTCCACCAGCGGGTTCCAGGTCGCTGCCCCGGCGGCGTGGCTTCCGACCAAATCTTTGTCGTTATTTGCAAGGATATGGGCGTACTGTTTGGACGCGCACCCGGCCACCCACGGTAAAACCAACAAGGGGACCATGATCCAGATTGAAGCGGCACTTCGCCGGGGGAAAGGCTGTGTTGGAACCGAGTTCATGGTTGCAGTCATTTCGCGGTGATCGCACAAAAGCCGGGCTTCGGGTGTCCCAAAAACCGCTCCGGAGCGAGAAAAATCAGCGAGGGTCACTTGCCCACACACGCCGAGGTATCAAAATGTGCATCCGCTGAGCCAGAGGAATCGCCCTAAACCGAAGGGTCGAACCGACGTCACTTAGCGGACTAAGTGGGATTATCGGCTCGTATGCTTGTCTCAGATGAGTCGTCACGGGCGTAATTCCACACCATTCGTGCCTCAGTTCCCCCTGTCTCCCCGTTCGGTTTTACGTATGAGTGTCGCTCTCACCGACTCGCCGGTTACCGCCGTTCCATGTGTCGACGTGACGCCGCAGTCGGAAGTCTCTCGCCCCAATCCGAATTCAACGCCCCCGGCACCCCTCGCCGCGGATGATGACGAGGAAGACGACGACGACGATGATGATGGGGACGACGAGGAAGACGATCTTTTTGAAGAGGGCGGCACCGAAGAGGTCGACGACGGATTCAACGACGGCCTCGATGACGACGATGACCTCGACGATTTCGATGACATCGACGAAGAAGACTTCGATGACGACTTCGACGATGACTTCGAGGAGGAGCTCGACGACGATTATGAAATTGAAATCGACGACGAAATCAGCGACGAATTTGGCCTCAGCACGGGCACCGATGACAAAGAAGATGACGTGGAACTCGAAGATTTCGAGGATTTCGAGAACATTTAGTGCTCGGCGGTCGGGAAGGAATTAGCCTGGGTTTCGGCCTCAGGATTCCTTCCACGAACCTCTCGTTAATCTCGATGAAACGTTCCCTCCCCACGCTCGTGCTGCTGGCACTCATTGGTCTTTTTGCGGCGCCCGCCCTCGCCCAGCCTCCCGAGGCGATCCCAACCGCTCGTCCCGTTGTCGCCGACGCCCCCAAGCCGGCTTCGCCGCCGGCCGCAAAGGCGAACGAAGTCTCGATCCGCCCGCTCAGCGTGACCGTCGAATTGGTCGACGGCAAAACCAAGCTGACCGGGACGCTGATGAACCAGACCAGCCTGGACATGAAGACCTCGTTTGGAACGGTCGATATTCCGCTTTCGGAAGTGGCCGGATTTCGCTTTCCCTCCGAAAACGATGCTTCCACCACCGTGGTCATGCTCAACGGTGACTCGATCACCGGAGCCACCGAGCTCAAGGTGCTGACCGTGGAGACGGAATGGGGAACCGCCCAAATCAACGGCCAAAGCATTCAGTCGATTCTGTTCGTGCCCAATTTGGCCTGGAAACCATCGACGGGACTCAATGGCAAACGTTGGACGCTTGCCGAACCCGCGGCAACACCGAGCGGGTCTGTTCCACCGAGCCTGTTGACTCCCGGACGACGGGCGACCTCACCCCAGTCACTCCCACCCGGCCGAGTCGTTCGTCCTCAGGGGATGCGAATCGGCAATTAAGCACGCGTTGATCGCTTTCTGAAAGAGGCGAATCGGTCGGCTACAATCCGGAGGCTGCTCTTCCCCCATCCTCCCACCTCCGGATCCGCACCATGTCGAAGTCTCTTCCCCGCCCCAACTCTGATCGCCCAACGAAATCTCTTCCACGTCGGCAGGCCATTCAGACGCTCGGTGCAGGCGGCGCCCTCATCGGACTCGGTGCCACTTCGGAGGCCCCGCCGGCGGCAGCCGATGAGTCATCCGCTGCCCAAGACGATTCGTCCGTCGTTGACTGGGCGGACACGCATGATCGAGTCTGGCTTTCTGGAAATTGCTGGGCCAACCCGATGGAAGATTGGGTGATTCGTGACGGTGCCGCCGAGTGCACGTCAACCGGCGGCGACCGAAATGTGCATCTCATTACTCACCAACTGACGGATCCGTCAAAGACGTTTCGCGCCGCCGTGACGCTCTCGCAGACCTCGGTTGGGAATGCCGACGAAGGCGCCGGCTTCAAAATCGGAATCAAGAGCGAGTTGAATGAATACCGCAGCAACTGTTTCGCAAAGTCGGGTGTACGCGCTGGCTTGATCGATGGTCGCTTGTCGTTGCAGCGAAAGTCAATCGACGTCCCAGAACTGAGATCGCCTGACGAAGCCAAGTTGATTCTGACCGGCACCCCGGAAAACGGCCAGGTCAAACTCACCCTCACGGCGTTGGACAAGGAGGGAAAGCAGCACGGCGAACTATCCGTGACCGTGCCTCCCAAAGCCGTCACGGGCAACATCGCAATCGTCAATAACTTCGATCCCAAAGTCAAACGCGGACAAGGAGCGTCCTTTCGATTCCAAGATTGGCACGTCAGCGGCGACGCATTCCAAGTCGATCCGTCGCGGACCTTTGGTCCGATTCTTTGGACCATGTATTCGCTGAGCGATTCGCGAACGGACCAAGGGCATGTGATGAAACTGTCCGCCCTGACCGGCCCGCTCGGTCCGCAAGATAACCATGATGTCGAATTGAGAGTCAAACGTGGGGAGTCTTGGGAATCACTCGGGACGGCAACACTGGATACCGATGCATGGACGGCGACGTTCCGGATAGCCAAGTGGGATGCCAGCGAAGACATCGAATACAAAGTCGTCTACCAGGAAACCCGTCCAAGCGGTCGAACGGTGGAGTCCACTTGGGGCGGAACGATCAAGGCAGATCCAAAGGGAAGACCACTGCGTCTCGGCGCGTTGACGTGCCAAAACGACTACGGGTTTCCCTATGAACCGGTCGCGACCAATGTTGCCAAGCTGGATCCTGACTTGCTGTATTTCTCCGGGGATCAGATTTATGAAGGCCACGGCGGGTACGGGATCATTCGGCGACCGGCCGACCGCGCCATCCTCAACTATCTGCGCAAGTACTACCAATTCGGTTGGTCGTTTCGCGACGCCATGAAGGATCGCCCGACACTGTGCCTTCCGGATGATCATGATGTCTTCCAAGGCAATATTTGGGGCGAAGCCGGAGCGCCAATGGATATCGATGCGGGCGGTGCGTCCTCCAACGGCGGCTACATCGAACCGGCACGGATGGTGAATGCGGTCCACCGAACCAATTGTGCACACCACCCCGACGTTGCAGACCCAACACCCGTCAAACAAGACATTAGCGTGTACTATGGCGACATGGTCTACGGCGGAGTCGGGTTCGCAATCATCGCGGATCGTCAGTGGAAGAGCGGCCCCAACAAAGTCGACACCGGATCCGGTCGCGCCGATCACTTGCGCGATCCCGAGATCGATCCGCTAAAGCTGGATCAACCGGGCTTGGTTTTGCTGGGAGAGCGTCAAAAGGCTTTCTTGGAGCAATGGGCGGATGATTGGCGTGGTCACTCCATGAAAGTCCTGCTCAGTCAAACCGTGTTCGCCGGGGTGGCGACCCACCACGGGGGTTACAACGGCTACCTCGTCGCGGACCTCGATTGCGGCGGTTGGCCTCAGACCGAGCGAAACACCGCGATCAAAATTGCTCGTGCGGCGAAACCGTTGCACATCAATGGCGATCAGCATCTCACGTCGCTGGCTCAGTACGGCGTGGAAAAACAGCGAGACAGTTTCTGGTCGTTCTGCACACCCGCGATCGCGGCGGGCTATCCCCGCTGGTGGCGAGCGGATGAAGTGGGGATGGAACATACCAATCGACCCGAACATGGCCTCGAGCATACCGGCGAATATCGTGACGGACTCGGCAATTTGGTTTACGTGTACACGATCGGAAACCCGGAAGTCGGCACCAAGAAGAACCGCTACGAGAAAGCGCACCAAAAGGGCAGCGGATTCGGATTTGTGTTGATTGACACGGAAGCAAAGACCTATGAAATTCATTCGTATCGATTCTTGATCGATGTAACCGACGGCAAGCCAGAGAACGAATTCCCCGCCTGGCCGGTCACGTTGCACCAAGACGAAAACGGAGGCAACAACCGCCTGACCTAAGTCACCACAATGACGCCGTCTAGATACCGCCCACTCCCTGGGCGGAATGACTTCACGGCTCACACCCGTCGCCGCACACTCCGTGGGCGGAATGACCTCACGTCTCACACCCGTTGCCGCACACGGAGTGGGCGGCGACAGTTAGCGGCGAAAATTGGCGGTCATCACAGATCGCCCACGGAGTGGGCGGCGACAGGTACGATATCTTCGCGGCAGCGACACACACTTGAAACGGAATTTAGAGAAGAGCACTGGAATGGCGGATGAAGCCGAACAGGGCCTATTCCTTGATCGTCAATCCGAAGTCAACATCGCCGAAGGCATGCGTCCGCATTGGATGCAAGACGGAGCGATTGTGTTCCTGACAATCCGTCTTGCAGATTCGCTCCCGAAGGACGTGCTGGAGGCGTGGGATCGCGAACGGCTAGCATACCTCCACTCCATCGGTCTCTACAGCGAACATTGGCTGGACGGAGTCCGTCAGCTATCAAGACAGCAGCGGCACGCCTTTGATCGCCGATTTCGGCGGCTCAAGGAAATCGAACTCGACCGTTGTCACGGGGAATGTCCGCTGCGGCGTCCGGAACTCGCTCAAATCGTCTCGGACGCGTTTCGCTTCTTTGATGACGACCGCTACTTGATGGGTGACTACGTCGTGATGCCAAACCATGCTCACTGCTTGGTGGTTTTTCCGGACTCGGTTTCGATGCGACGACAATGCACGTCGTGGACACGGTTCACCGCAACCAAGATCAATCGTCTCCTCGGTCGCCGCGGGGACTTTTGGCAAGAAGAACCGTTCGATCATCTCGTACGAAGTGAATCGCAACTTGACTACCTGCGCCGCTACATCGCAGAAAATCCAGTTAAGGCAAAGTTGCGTCCCGGAGAATACCTTTACCGAAGATCCGAACGAAAGTTCTGAGGCCGCACCCGTGGACCGAAATCCTTCACTGCTGCCCACTCCGTGGGCGGAATGACCTCACGTCTCACACCCGTTGCCGCACACTCCGTGGGGCGGAATGACTTCACGGCTCACACCCGTTGCCGCACACTCCGTGGGGCGGAATGACTTCACGGCTCGCACCCGTTGCCGCACACTCCGTGGGCGGAAGAGAAAATCGCCCACGGAGTGGGCGGCGACGGGTGGCGGGGTGAGCATGATGTCTTCGCGACAGGTGGACCTACGTGAGGTCGTCCAGGGCATCGATGACTTGCTGGTCGTGGCCGTCGACTTTGACGCGTTTCCATACCTTGGCGACCTTTCCTTCGGCGTCAATCAGGTAAGTACTGCGTTGGATCCCCATCGACTTCTTCCCATACATGTTCTTCTCCCTCCACGCTCCGTACTTTTCGAGCATGGCGTGCTTCTCGTCGACCAACAGGGGAAACGGCAACGAGTACTTGTCACGGAATTTCACGTGGCTTTCCGCGGAATCGGCGCTGACGCCAAACAGCTGTGCGTTGCGTTCGGTCATTTCGTCGTAGCGATCTCGAAACGCACACGCTTCCTTCGTGCAACCCGGTGTGTCGTCACGAGGGTAGAAGTAAAGCACAACGGGATTGCCCTTCAAGTCACTTAACTTGACGGAGTTTCCCCGATCATCTTTCAGGGTGAATGCGGGTGCCTTGCTGCCGGGCTCAAGCCAGTCTGCCATCGGGTGAATGTCCTATTGCGTGCAGAGAAAAACGAGACCTGTATCGCTACTATCCTACGGAACCGTCCAGTGTGAGACACGCCTGGATCCTTCCAACGAAAAAAGCCCCGAGGGTCAGTGACCATCGGGGCTTCGTGGTTGGAAACGCTTGCGAGTCAGGAAGACTCGGAGTCGGCGCGGTGGGCCGAGCATCAGTTGCTAGGGAGACAGGCAAGTCATGCTATCGGTTCCTGAGAATCCGCGAGGCGGGAACTCCGTGAGGAATGTCGACTTGTGTTTGCGAGCGAGACCAGGCTTACCGTTCGGTCCATCGGCGCCGAACAGCAATAATCCGTTTGGTGAAGCTCTGATGAGCTTCCTTCAGCGTGAGCTGAGATCAGTGGCAGCCACAAGCGGGTGCAGCTTCCATTCCGCATGACGGAGCGACCATTTCGCATCCACAAGCGGGCTCAACAGCGCATCCGCTGTCGCACGAGCTCTTGCAGCTGAACAGCTTGCGAAGGAGACCGAATGGCTTTTTCTTGCAAGGGCTGTCGCAGCAAGGAGCAGCGACTTCGCATCCGCATGCGGGAGCCATTGCAACTTCGCAGCCACAAGCAGGCTCCATTGCGACTTCGCAACCGCAAGCGGGCTCGACGATTTCGCAACCGCAAGCCGGTGCAGCACAACCGCTGTCGCAGCCGCCGCCACGCTTGCCGAACAACTTGGCGAGCAGTCCGCCACGAGGAGCTCCACAGCCGCTGTCGCAGCAAGGTGCGGGAGCCATTTCGCATCCGCAAGCGGGAGCCATTGCGACTTCGCAGCCACAAGCAGGTTCCATTGCGACTTCGCAGCCGCAAGCAGGCTCGACAGCACAACCGGTGTCGCAGCTGCTCTTACAGAATTTGCCGAAGAGGCCGAACGCTTGAACGTTCGACGAAGTGCCTGCGACCATTGCGACGGCCAACAGGGCTGGAATGATTACACGACGCATCGTGAGTCTCCATGGATTTTATTGGAAGGGTTGTTGCCAGCACTCATTCGCTGATGCCGCGTTGGAGGTGACTTGTGCCGGAGAGCACTCGCTCGATCATTTCGCGATGTTGATTTCAACACTCACCGACACGACCGTTCATTTCACCGAATGAGCTGCGCAGGCAACGTTGCCATTGGACAACCGTTTCCTGCGTAGAGACGGCTATCGACCCAGCCCCGCCTCTCTCCACTCTCTTCCTCACCATTTCCTGAATTCCTGGACGTCCATCCGTCCGCCTGCAACGGCCGTGACACTTGTGCCAACGCAAGTGCCGTTGTCTAAGTAATGACCTTCAAAACCGGTACATTCATCGCGACAGCGGAGATCCCCACCAGGATGAGAATCGCGATCCAAACGAGCAGGGAGATAGAAGCGTAAAGCCAAAATTGATTCAGTGATCGAACGGCCGTCAGCGATTGGATCGCCGAACCCGACTCGAGCGCCGACTTCAGTTTGCTTGCCGCTTGCACTGCCATAATGCCGGACACGGCCAATGCACCGGCGAGCGAGATTTTGACGGCGGCGGCCATCGGCGTGGACTTGAGCTGTCGCCCACCCTGATTCAGGATCAGGATTTGTGCAATCACCAACATCGCCGAAAGCACCAGCAACCCGATTCCGAATGCGAGAACCAACGCGTGGTACTTGGAGATCTCGGCAGTTAGCGTCCCAGCAGCTTCGCCGCCCGTGGTGGCCTCGGCGGTCGCAGCGGCGGGTGTCGCAGTGTCAGTTCCTCCCGGTGCGGCGGCCGGCGTACCGAACAACTCGGGCAACGTTTCTGCGGCGGGCTTCCAAGCCTCCATGCCACTTTTCCAAACCAGCGAATCCTTCTTCAAAATGTTCGCTTCGCAATAAAGTCGCATCTGGTCCATCGAAACGGGCCCCTGCTTCTCACCGTTAACGTGGGCGTACCACTGCGCCGTTGCATTCTCGTTGGCAATCGGAGCGGTGCCACCGTCTGCCCCGGGCGGGATGGAGGAGGCTGATGCCGCCATGTCACCGGCGACACTTCCCGCCGGAGCCGCCTTGGGAAAGAAGTTGCCAAATTCATCCGCCTTCATCCAGCTCAGACCGTCGCCGGACAGTTCGTGCATCCGCGTGACTTGGCCGCGGCGCACCATGTCCGTGATCTTGTCGGGCGTGAAGGGGCCGATGGTGCGGCCACGGAAACGAACAAAAACGCGTTCAAACTCGGGCATGCGATTGTTGCTTGTCGGATGGAAGAGGAGAGCCTTAGACGAGACGACTTTAAGGCGAGCTGTCGGAGTCAGAGGTTTGGTCGGGAAACCAAAAAACCGGTCGTCCGGGAACTTGAAAGATGGGGTTGGGATCCAAAACCACGTGACCGTCCCGCAACTCTCCAATCGTAAGAATGGAAGACGAACTGGCACCCTCGCGAGGTGGCCCGGAGACAAAGAGTTTTCCGTTACGTTCTGGCAACTGGCCTCGCGGATGGTACTCGATTTCGCCACCGGTCGTTCGAGCCAGGAATCCGATCCACTGGATCTCCGAATCGGCGACTCCCTGGAATTCGGCAAGCGGGCTCTGGAACCGTTTGTAGGCGAGGTTGAGTTCGGTTCGAAGCGTACGTTCCAGTTCTGAATTCAACGCGTCGTCGAATTCGCGTGGTTCGAACCATTTGTCGCGAACGCTTGCACGCCGCTGAAGGACCTGCAGAGTTTGCGGGATCATCGCACGCAATGACTCACTGCCCTGTGTGGCTGCGTCCAACAGTTGGTAGATCAACCACTCCTTATGGACGCCCGAAAGATTCGGTCGACGCATCACCTGGCTGACTTCGACTAGAAATGTAATCTCCCATTGCTGGTCGAATTCAATGGCCTTTTTGGCTTTGTTGTTGATCGCATCACGAATGGTGTCCAAGGGCTCGTTGACGATTTCGGGAAGGGGGCCCTGAAAACCGCGATTCCTGACGCCCCCCAATTCATCGGACAAAATCGAGATGCCAATGCTGTTCTGTTGCTTCAATCGTGACGCATTTTCTTCCGCGTAGGTCTTGTAGATCAGATAACCCGTCCTCGTACCGGATTCGCGAATGGGCAGCGTCACCGCGCGTGCGATTGGGTGCCGTGCGATCCGGTTAAATGTCTCGTCAAGAATGGCGCGACGACCCTGAATTTCTTCCATCGCGTCCACAAACGTGGGCATGGCGGCGAGTGCCGGATTGGGATAAACCTCTGACGCCAGTAGATTCCGTGACTCGATCAGACTCGCTGCTTCCCCGGCGGTGACTCCGTTGGCCAGCTTTTGCTGTAACAACGTCAGCCATGCGTTCGTTCGATCGATCGCCAACCAATGGTCTTCTTCGTTCAACACCGTCGAAAACTCGGCGAACCCGGTCTGGGCAATCGAACGAGTTGCAAATTCTCTCATGCGATCGGAGAAGACTTCGATCGAACGCGAGTTGACCAGGGAATCAATCGCTTCCTCTCGTTGCTGTGACATTCGATTCGCGTCACGCATTTCGCTGAGCGTCTCGCTCGCCAAAGAACGCAGTGTCTCCTGTTTGCTGACCGCGTCATCGGTGGCAAGTGGAAACTGTTTGGGCAACCGGGTCACGGAAGTTAACAACTGCCGGATCGCTTCCAGATTGCTGTCCGATGTGCCGCGTGAACGCAGCGATTCGAATGTCGTTCGGAGCTGGCCGATCTTTTCAATCAGCTTGTCGCTCTGCCGCAGCGACTCGCCTTCCACGTACTGCGACTTTCGTCTTCGCAGATCGTTCACACGAGCGCGTTCGCCATCGGTGGCGGCGAGTTCATCCAGTTGCGGGAAGAGTACTTGGTCGATCAAGGCGGGGTCTTCACTGGTCGCCTGTGCCAGTAGTTCGTCAAACCGATCTCGCCGGTACGCTTCGTCGTTCTGGGCCTTTCGAGCCGTTGCTTGAAGCGCCACCATCTTCGGCGACGAAGCAGTTTCTGGATCGTTGGCCTGGACGGACTGATAGAATCGCGCCGCTTCGGTGTACTGTTCGTTATTGACGAACTGCGTCATTTGCGTGATCGTCTCCTCGCGTTTCGCTTCGGCACCCGCGGAGAGCATGAGCATCACGCCGCCGATCGCGGCACCAATGACGACCACCCCGGCACCGGCGGCCAAGAGTAGCTTCTTTTGCTTGGCCTTTTTCGCGGGCGCTTCCGCGAGGGCGGCGGCTTGGGCGGCTAAGTCGTCCGGAACGGGGTGGCCAAATCGCGAGGCTTGATCGAGTGCCGCGTGGACCTCTTCACTGGAGGCACCCGACTGCAACGTGGTTTGCAAGTTGGCGACCGCCATCTCGCGTTCGCTTTCCATAATCGCTTGGCGATCCAAGTCTTCCAGCCACTGGAACGCTGTCGCGACTTGAACATTCAATCCACCCGCCACATCCACGCCATAGCGGGCGCGGGTTTCTTGCCACTGCGTTCGGAGCGAACGCGCCGTCGCCTCGTCTTTGATTTCGAACGCCTGCTGGATCGCGGGCACCAGCTCGGACAGCTCGGATTCCTGACGTTGTCGTCGATGCGTTTCCGCGGCAAATGACGTTTGCTCAATCAACCGTCCGGGCGGTTGGATTCGCCACGCCGTCCCCGTCAGTTCCTGGTGCAGCTGCTGCAAGACGCGAGCGTCTTCGTTGTCGAGCGCTCGTTTGAGCTCCGCATCAATCTGGCCGAGGCGGGCTTTCTCCCAGATTTCGATGTCGTCCATCCAAACCGCGTTGTTGCTATCGACACGCGCGATCTGTCGGAGCGTGCGAAGCCGGGCGCTCAGGGGAGCTTTCGCGATCGCCAACCGTCGATGCCGTTTCAACAAGGCATCGAGCGGTAGAGACTCAATGATCGCTTCGTTGATTTGCGCGACGTCGTCCTGATTGAGTTTCGGCGGCAGTGGGATGCCCATGAACTGCAAGAGATCGTTCCACTCGTCCCACTCGGGAAACTCCAGTTCGGCTGCGGCGTCGAGCGCATTGGGAGTCAGTTCGACCCGTTGAATGGCCTCGCTGCGCAGGCCCTTGCGCAGCAACATGATCGCGTCGTCCAAGCGTTGATTGACGGTTTGAACTTCTTTTCGATACGCCTCCGCAAGCGGTTTCATCTCCTCTTCGGCGATGCCATCTCGTTTTTCGAGAGCGCGGCGGATTTTGTCGACGGTCGTGGCCATGATGTTGGACTAGAACGAAAGTTGAAAGCGAAGGGGAACACGACGGAGCACTCGCCCGCGCTGATTTAAAAACTGCAGTTCCGGAACCTCGATGGAACGGCCTTGCTTGAGCAGCTCGAAAGCGTCGCGCAAATCCGAGGCGGCCTGCACGAGCTGTCCGCACTCGGCCACCAGACGCACGAGTCGCGTCTGTTGTGGTTTCTTGAGTGCTTTGGTTGTCGCCTCGACGCGCTCCTGCAAGCGATCACTCAGTGTCGCAGCAATCTCGGCCATGGAGCTGGCCGCCTCCGGAGAACGCATCAAGACGCGCATCATCGATTCTTCGCCACGGAGCGTTCGGGAGACCAGAGGTTCGGCAAGATTTTGGAACGTCGCTGGCAACTCCGCCTGATGTTCTCTGATCGACAACATCAGCCCGGTGACGCGTCCTATTGAACGTGCAAAGGACCGATAGGCGCCCGCCAACGAGTCCTCCGATGGTTCGGACCAGTCGTGGGTCGCCACAAAGTAGAGGTCGCCTCGCTCGCGGTTCCAGTAAACCGAACCAGCTAAATCATCGGGTACGTCGGGCATCGCCTGGGCGGAAACCGTCTGCTGACCGTTGCTCAATCGTGTGGTCAGCACCGTCAGTGACTCGGCGTCCGCAAACGACCTCGCATCTCCGCCCCAAGCGTACAGGGTGGCCGACGATTCCGGTGCGGCGGGCTTCGGTTCGGTAACGTCTTCATCGCCACTCGAAGACGCATCGTCACGGGCCGCCGCCGCGTCGATGTCGGCGGCGATGATCGACGGCAGCCGCAACCCACCCCGAATTTCGATCGGGTTGGGAAACGCGGTGTCTTCAACGGGATGTTCGAGTGCCCAAGCGAGCAGCTGTTTTTGATCCAAGTAAATCTTGAATTCAAGTGGCTCCGCCGGAAGGGGTGGCGGAGCCGGCGTTTGCGTCGGCGCGGGTTCTTGCTTTGGCAGCGAAATCTGCTCGGGCGGTTTCTGCACTTCACCGGGCAGCAGTGGTAGGCCGGCCATCGTTCGCGCGACAACCCAGGTCGTACTCAACAAGATCAGTGCCGCTGCGAGACCGCCTGCAATCAACAAAGGCATCCGGCTTTTTGGCTGCAGCAACTCGGGAGGCAACTCGGGCGGCTCAGGGGTCGGCGGTGGCCCGGGGTTTTCTTCTGCGATCGCCCACGAAGATGCCGCCGACTCGACTTCCTCGGCGGACTGAACAGCGCTAAAGGAACCGGCGGAGGTGGACGCCGATGTGTGACTGAGATGCGGTCTGACTTGTCCGCGCGCCCGCTGCACCCAGTTGGACGCCGAGGTGATCGAGGGCTGCTTCGTCAAATCAATGGAAGACTTCGATCCCGACGCAAAGCGTGCTTCCTCACTGCCTGCCGGCACGAATCGAATTTTGCAGTGAGCGTCCGGAGGAATGTTTGCGGCAAATGTATTGAAGGTGGCGGTCCATCGTTTGGCTTGCGGCAACAGCGCAATGGCCTCGTCCATTAGTTCCAAAAGCTGCGCGTGATGCGCAAGCGGAAAAACGACCCAGAGAGGCTCGGGATCACCTGACGCGATCGCTTCGGCGATCACGCCACCCCAGCCCGCGTCGCCGGTCACGTTTTTCCAAGTCGTGCAAATGCGTGCCGTCTGGTCCGCCGAAGGAATCTTGGGACCGGTCCCCGGTGTTTCGCAGTTGCCCAGCCATTCACTGCGAACGACGGATCGTTGCTGCAGAAGCCATGCCGGTCCGGCGGCGGGTTTTTCAGTGGGCTCCAACAGAACATGATGCGCGATCTTGTTGCTTCGACCACTGTAGTCGCTGCCATAGTCTGCGATCCGTGACACAACGGATTGTCGTAAACCACCGAGGGAGACGATCTGATGAGCGTAGGTGGTTGGGTTCTGTCCAGATCCACCGCCGGCTTGAAAGAGATGCCGATAACCGGAAATTGCCTCGAGCTTGCTGATCACATTGATCGGCATGCCCGCCGTGGTCAGCACGGTGCAAAAACCGCGACTGCCATGACGCAGGCCCTGCGGTGCCGATGTGTAGAGGAGTTCGCTGCTCAAGGTACTTGTATCAATCAGCTGCCCAGTTTCTCGGCCATCCATCTACCGTCTTCCAGCGACATGCCGGAATCGGATCCACCCAATTGGTCTGTCGCTCCCACCAAACCGCCCGCCCAGTTGTGCAGTGCCATCAACATGGGAATCTCGACCCAGTACGGTTGCATGTCACGCGGCCGGATGCCCAACGAACCCGATTCGGAATCGACCACCGGACTACTGCCCGTGGCACTAACGGGGATAAAGGTCAGGCTGGTCGAAAAACCTTCTGCTGCGGCAACGATCTCCGGACAAATGTCGCTCATCAACTCACCCACACGATCGGACGCGTGTTTGATACGAGCGGAATCAAGCGTGCAAAACTTCGAACCCTCGATGGGCAAATAGGGTTCATCCGTGGGAACGTCCGGGAGCAGTTCTTTCCACGAGTCCCACTTGGTCACAATGATGACCAACGGGCGTTGGTGCAGTTCATCGTCGCGAAGCCCAGCGTGCCGACGGACGCGTTGAATTGCCTCCAACAGGATGGTGTCCTGCCGGATCGTTGCCTCGCGCGCGAGCCTGGCGGTACGCGACACCATTTGCGGGTCTTCGGATTTTCCCTCGCACGCACGGCGAAAACGTGTATCCTGCGTGGGATCAAAACAGAAAAACAAACACTTTGAACAAGCCAGGTGACGCGTCACGGGGTTGATCGTTTTGTCCGCGCCAGGAAAGAAACTTTCGCCAGCATTGTCGTACAGACAAATCAGTTTTGAAATTTCGCGATTGCGTTTGTAGCGCGGATGACTGGACAGCGGTTGCAAGTTGAACATGAATGGACGCGGGAACGACACACTGTGGTCTCCCATATCCACGGTGTCGTAGAGGTCACCTTGTTCCTCCGTCTTGGCCAGTGCAACGGGCGAATCCAAGTCCGGATTCATGAACTGCAGTTCTTCGTATTCATGGATCCGTGAATTGGTCTCCGCGTCGACGTCGCTGAGCGAAACCGCGAAACGCTTGGGCAGCGTCTGGCGGAGCATCCAAGACATGGACGTGAGAAAGTAGCTCTTGCCGCACGCCGGAGCACCAAAGATACTGAAGAACAGGCTGGGAACCTGGTTCATCGATCGGGGAACATGAAGGTGGCATTTCGGACACGCCATACGCGTCGCGTCTTGCCCCATTTCATCAATGGCATCGCCTTGCGGATTGAAGCGACTGGGAAGAAACCGTTTCGCGTGTTGAAAGCCGAGTTTGGCGTCGCCGATCAAGTCAGGATGCTCTGAAATCCAAAGCGAGTCCTCCGGCGCATATTCGTGCCAGCAATGCGGACAAGTGACATTGCTGAGTAACGTGATCGCGTGGCTTTTGGCCTTGATCGGCATGTTCGGCTCGGTCTCGATGCTAAAAGGTTGCCGGATTCAAACGGGGGAGTCGAGCGAAAAAGGGTCAGGTCCCAAAACCATGTGGCCCGAAAAGTGCTTCGCATTTTTGGCAACGGCTCCGTTCACGCCCACGCTAAAACGACAGGTTGCCGCCGCGACAGTGTACAAGTCGGAACTGCCTCTTTCCACTCAATCCAGCGGTTTACGACCGGCCCGGCGGTGGACTCATGCTATTGAGGCGGTTCATTCCGTTTGAGCGATTTCATTCGACCCGATAACCTCTACGGTAATCGGGTGAGAGGTAATTCCGCCATCCAAATTCGCCTTCAAGAAAAACGACCTTCGGCTCGGCTTCGCGGTTTCATCGGCCGTGATAAAGAACTCACGCTCGTCAGCACCCGCCAGGATCAACAGTCCATTCAGGCCGATGTTGTCAACATAGACGCCCTGACTCGCGTTACGGCCGGCGTCTTCTTTGCCGAAGGAGACTTCTTTCGTGAAAGACGCTTGCCGCTCAATCGCGACGACCGCTGAAACGGTCTGTCCCGGCCGAAGGCGTAGGGTCCAATTCTGACTGCCATTGAGATTTTCACCGCGGGGCAGAATTTGGACGATCGCATTGGTCGGCTTGGGATCAAAGGTCAACTTTCCGATCGTGCCCGCGGAGCGTTCAACGATTCGTTGGCCGATCTTCGCCCGCGCCGTCAATCGTGGCTCCAAGGGTGACGTCCATTCAGGTTGATCCGGAGATGCCCAGATCATTCCCATCGCGTGACGCTGACCGGCTTCGACGGTCACGGGAAAGTTGTGAACCAGACCAGGAGGCAGCTCTTGGATGTCGAAAGTCACGGGTCCATCAAAGCCATCGATCCGATTGACGGTCAGCTGGAACTCGCGGCCGACGGCCGAGCGTAGAGGAGCTTTGATTTTTGCGGTGCTGGCTTGAAAGCTCGGCGCCGCGGGTCGAAGACGGAGTTGATAGCGGAACCCCGCGCCTCCTTCACCGCGTGTGTCGGAAACGCATGCCAAGTAGTCACCCTCGGCGGGTGCGGTAAACAACAGCCTCGCGTTCTTGCCCGCCATCCGCATTGGGTCATCATCATTTTCGTAAGGAATGTCGAAAACCGGCAAGCCGTTGGAGAGCGGTTTCGTTCCTGGCGGCAAGGCACGAACGATATACGCTGGTTCGCCCAACGCGTGTGTCGTGCCACTGGTGCCAAAGTAAGTCCATCGTTTGCCCTGCCCCGGATACATGTTGAATCCCGAATCGGGGCCGCGTGGGTGTCGTTGCAGACGAGTGACTTCGCCAGCCGCGTAGAAGTATTCACCGAGCTTCATTTCTTGCCAGTTGAAGACTCGAAAGTCATTGACTTGATCGCTGTTCTTCCCTCGAAAGGTGAAGTACGAGTCGCGTACCGCTTGAAGGCGAACTTGTACGATCGGCTCCCCCTTTGCATCGGTGACGGACACAAAGGGATCGATATCACTGCCGGCAGCCGCATCCACATCGATCGCCCAAAACTCTCCTTTTCTTGCAGACCACTTGTAGCGATCAATCTCGCCGGGCTCGGCAATCGTTCCATCAATCATCACGTGGCGTTCAACCTGATTGGCAAGGCCGCCGGAGGACTCCAGTTTGGACTCGTCTAACTTGTTCGGTTCGCCAAGGTCCAGCCAAACGCGCCGGGTCGATGCCAGACCATCGGACGATACAGGTTCCATCTCGTTCGCGTGATTGGCAACCGGCAACGTTCTCGTGGCCCGTTCACCATTCATCATTGCGACGACGACGGTTTGATTGTCCCTGGAAACAAACAGATCCGTGCCGCTCTCTCGAAGAGGCGGAAGGGTTGCGATTGACTGCCAGTCCGATGTCTGCAGCACTTTCAGGTTGCCCGAACTTGCAAGCGTGACCAAGTGTTTGCCGCTGGGAGTGATCGCAAAATTCACGAGTGGCGTTTCGTCAATGAATCGAGTGGCGACCAGAGGGTTGATCGCGGAGCGATCTCTGGATCGAAGTGACCAGACACGAAGACGGTTGTCGGCGCTCGCCGCGATGACTTGTCGTCCATCCGGCGAAAAGGCGACCGCGTTGACTTCGCCCTCCGGCTGACCGAGCGTATCGAGTCGTTCGCCCGTAGAAACGCTCCATAGCTTGACAGTTTCATCGGCACAGGCACTGGCCAGCACGCTTCCTTCGGGTGAAAACGCCAGATCGAAGATCGCGCCGTTGTGCCCGCGGAATTCGCGAGCCAGCTCATTCGTCCCCGTGTTCCAAACACGGATCACACGGTCATAGCCCGCCGCCGCGATCAGTGGCTCCGAAGGATGAAATGCGACGGCGTAAAACGCGTCACCCCGTGTGACGAATTCGCCGGATGGCATCCCCGTCGCAACATCGAAGAGAGCAATCCGTCCAGAAGCGCCGGTCAAACCACCTGCTGCCGCGAGGATGTTACCGCTTGGTGAAAACGCGAGCGAATTGACTTTGCCAATTTCCAAGTCATCGATCACGGTGGGTTCACCAGTCGGCGGCAACAATTCGATGCGACCGAAACTCGCCTGAGCAGTCATGTCACCGGAGCTCGACATCGCGATCGCGGTCAACGGTCGCGAAACATCACGCGCGGGAGGAATCTTGGGGGTGCGGAGCTTGTGCTTGATCGGCGGCGAGCCGGTCGGACCGATGGCGCCTTGATCGATCCAGCGGGCGAGCAACTCGAGTTCGGCGTCCGTGGGCGGCTCGGCGTCATCGGGCGGCATCACGGGATCGAGTTTGCCAGACGCCATCAAATACAGTCGACTGCTTCCGGCATTACCGGCCGTGATCGCCAATCCCGTATCGCCACCACGCATCAGCGAACTGAAATCGGTCATCACCAGTCCGCCCTCCGGATCGTCCTCTGTGTGACAGGCGACACAGTACGTTTCCAAGATCGGGTAGATCTCGGACGCGTAATCCAAGGAACCGGTTTCGCCAGCAACCGCGTCGTACGACAGTGCACTCAGCAACAACCAGGCGGCGAATCCCAATCGAAAGATGGGCCAACGTGGGACAACCGATGCACATAATCGGTCATCACGTGAACTTTCGCTGAAGACAGACGTTTGGACGACAGAGGTTGTCTTTCGCTCGGGAAGAGGACAGGAATGGAGCGACATGGCAAGCGGGAGGTGGGGGAGGCGGGGAATGCCACAACCCCGTGAGTATAGCCGCAACATTCGCCCGGCGTCGTCAACTCGTCACGCAACAGACCACCGTCGCGCGAGCTAGTGCTGCGTCTCAATTTAATTTTGGGGTCGCAAAGAAAGTTGCCCTGGCTCTCCGAGCCGAGTCCTCACGGCTCGGAGAGCCGTGCTACTAAAAAGCCGACCGTAATTTTAAAAAATTGACGAAGCACTTAGTCTTCCAGGACGCTGTCGCACACCTGCACCTGCGCCCAGTTTTCTTTTTGACGTTCGATAAACTCGAGATGGCGCGGCGCAGTCTGGTAGACGTCATGCGCGGCTCGGTCTTTGAAAATCACATGCAGTGAAACGTCGAACGTCAAATTCACAGGCCGGTTCAACTCGGGGTCGCGTCTTCCGACGGAAAAGTCCACCAGGCCGTCGTGATCATCCAAGTAAGTCTGGCAGTCCGCAATCAAACTGTCGGTGGCTTCGGGGCTGCTGTCTTTCAACGTAAAGAAAACGTGGTGTGCAAGTCGTGCCATCGTCCGATTGCTCTTCGTAGATTTTTTGGGAAGGAATACGGGGCCGGCAACGTCGAAGCGGATACGCGGCCCACCGAAAGAATAGACTCCGAGGAGGCTCCAAGGAAACCGCCCTCAAGTCAGAGTCAAACGCGGATGAGTCAATCACATCCGATCACTTGATGTCGATCAATCACTGCGTGCCGACGTGTGATCGTGAATGATCTTCCACTGGCCTTCGATTTTCTGGAAGATCAGCGTGAAGCGACCTCCGATCGGATCTTCGTCCCGGGTCAGTTCCCAACGACCGAGTACCTTCATCGCATTCTCATCGAGACGCGTGAATTCCAGTTCGCTGAATTGGGTATTTCCCATCGTGGCCTTGTCGGGGTAGCGGCGGCGGTAACGCTTCATCGTCGCATCCCAACCACGCGTGGTCTGCCCGCCGGAACTAAACGTCAATGCATCGCTTTTCCAGTAAACGCTCATAAAGCCATCCAGATCCCCGGCATTCCAATCTTCGGACTGCTGGAGGATCATCGCCTTGATGGTCGCTTCGTCACCGCTCGTTTCATCGGACTCGGATTGGCCGCCATTCTCGAGCTTCAAGTAGGTTTCAAATCGACCGTTACTGTCGGCAACGCCACAGGTCATGCCCGGCGTATTGTGCTGCATGACGACTTCGCCGTCCTTGGAGACACAGATCAGGCCCCCGATTCCGGGCTTGAGCCGCTCGGTCATGATCTCCGTGACGGCATCGCTTAGCCGGCGTCCGGCATACTTCATTTGAGCGGATACGTCGTAGGCGACTGCGTTGCGAATGTACTCTTCACCGACACCGGTTCCGGAAACGGCGACCGTGTCGTCATCGGCAAATGTGCCCGCGCCCACGATCGGCGAATCGCCGATTCGACCGGGTAACTTATTTGCCGTCCCGCCGGTGCTGGTTCCCGCCGCCAAGTGACCTTGGGTATCCAGCGCGACGCAGCCGACGGTTCCGTAGTGAATTTCGTCTTGATCGTGAACGCCCTCCGGCGGCAGTACTGCCGGTCGCTTTCCTTCCCGGCGTTCGCGATAGCTGAGGAAGTAATCCGGAGGCACCAAAGTCACACCTTGCTCGACAGCGAATCGGTCCGCGCCCTCGGCACCCAGCAGCACATGCTTGGTTTCCGTCATCACACGTCGGGCCAGAGTGATCGGATTTTTAACCCGCGTGACACCCGCAATCGCTCCGCAACGCCGTGTGGCACCGTCCATGATGGACGCGTCCAACTCAGCTTTCCCATCCGAATTGAGAACCGCACCACGACCTGAGTTGAATGCGGCGTCGTCTTCCAGCAACCGAATGACCGCCTCGACGGCATCCAGTGAAGAGCCTCCATTGGCCAAGATATCCTTCCCCGTTTGGAGCGCCTTCTCAATACCGCTGCGTCTCGCTTTGCGAGTCTCCTCGCTGGCGATCGTGGGATCACTGCCCGCGCCACCATGGATCGCGATCGCCCAATCCGCGCCGACCGACATTCCGGGGGTCGCGAGCATTCCCAGTAGCAGCATCGCCAATGAAGCCGTGATGAGAAAGTAACGGGCACGGCATTTCGGAAAGAACGAATACATCATGGTGGTTTAAAAGTGGTAGCCGGGGAACGAACTCCAAACGGAACGGGTACAACTTACTCTTGTTGCTCGAGCCGCGAATAAAATGAGCCCGTTTCGAGCGACATTCCGACCTTGCGGGGCCGTTTTCGGGCCTCACAGGAACAACGGTGTTTAGCGAATTTCAACCCCACGGCAAATCGGTGCACGAAGCAAGCTTGTTGATGTTTGAAAATCTGTTAGCTCAGGCCGGAGGAGGCGGCAATTTCGGGGGCGGAGGAGGAGGTGGCGGCGGTTTTAGCGGCGGCGGTGGTTTCAGCGGCGGCGGAGGTGGAGGAGACGGCGGCGGCGAGCTGATCGTGCTGCTCATCCGTCTGACATTCGCGTACCCCTATTTTTCGATTCCGATTTGGATCGCGGTTGCGGCTTTCTTCTACTACGGATCCAAAACCGGCAACGACTACCGCATCACACGAACGATTCGGCGTGGACGAAAGGTCCAAGAGGCGGACCTGAGAATGGCCGCCCTTCAACAGATCCAACAACGAGATCCGGAATTCTCTCTCGACGTTTTTATCAAACGTCTTCAAAACGCTTTCTTGGTCACGCAAGACGCCTGGAGCGAACAAGATCTCCGGCCGTGCCGCGCCTTTATCTCCGATGGTGTGCACGAGCGGTTTGAACTCTACATCGCGATGCAAAAGGCGGAGAACCTTCGTAACCGAATGCGTAACGTCACGATCGAGTCTTCGGAGATCGTTTGTGTCACCGCGGACAAACACTTTGACACGATCCACGTGATGATCACGGCATCCGCGATCAGCTTCAACGAAGACTTGGATTCCGGTCGACGTGTTTCCGGCAACAGCGACAAAACCCCCACTCGGTTCAGCGAGGTCTGGTCATTCAGCCGGCGGCCCGGCGTGACCACCAACCCGCAAGCCTCCGTGATGGAAGGCCGCTGCCCTAATTGCTCAGGACCCATTGATATCGTTGACAAAGCACGTTGCCCCCAGTGCAAGACGATCGTCAGTTCCGGTCAGCATGATTGGGTGCTGTCCGAAATCACCCAAGTCGAGGAATGGGTCATTCCTCCGGCGCAACACTCCGTTGCGGGTTGGGATGAACTGCAACAAGGTGATGCAGGATTGAATTTCCAACACCTCGAAGACCGCGCCTCGGTGGTTTATTGGCGTTGCATGATGTCGACTTACTTCAGTGATCCAAAACTCGCCCAGCCGGTCCTGCACCGCGATGTCTCCGAAATCCCAAAACGTTGGAACCGCGGCAAGGGCTGGTTTTGGAAAACCCCCGCGGTCGGTGTCGTCGAAGTCGTCGCATGCAAGCCCGCCAAAGAAGACGCGTTCGATCGTATCTTTGTCTTGATCCGATGGTCCGCTACGCCGGCACAAGGCGAACATCGTTCACCGGAACTCTTCGGCCATCAACGCATTTATTCGCACGTCATGGTCCTCAAGCGAAAGGCGGGCGTGAACAGCAAAGCGGAAATGGCGTTCGCATCATTCAGTTGCACGGGCTGCGGCGCCCCCATCGAGATCGGGACGGAGGACGCGTGTGGGTTCTGCAACAGTGCAATCAATGACGGCAACGCCGACTGGGTGCTCGAAGATGTTCTGGACCACAAACTCGTTTCCGAATTGATCCGCGAAGACAAACAGGATGAGCGCGTCGAGATTGCTGGAGGCACGGAAAGACTGGAAGCGGACCGATTCTTGAACGAACCCGAATTGCTCATTTCGCTTTGTCGTCTCGTGGCCGCCGACGGAGAGCTTCACGTCAAGGAACGCGAGCTGATCATCGACATGGGTAAGAAACGAGGACTAAGTAATGAACAACTCAAGAAGATTTTTTCTTCGGCCGTGGCGCGTGACACGGAAATCGAATTGCCCGACGACCCTGACAAAGCCAACGTTTTCATGGACCATCTCCTGCGGGCGGCTCTTGTCGACGGGAAGGTTTCGGCACCTGAGAAAAAACTGCTCAGCCAAGCTGCCAAGAAACTCGATTGGACGGACGCCGACCTGAAGCTTGCGATCAATCGAACAAGACGCGAATTGCACCAACAAGCGAAACAGATCCTGCGTCATCACAAGTCGATGCCGGACACGATGCCTCCGCCTCCGGCATAGTCGAACGACGGTCGCGGGCGTTAAACTATGCGAGATGTCATTGAATGACTCATTGGCCACGTTTTGATCGCCTTCTTCCTTCGCAATCCAAATCCGTTCGATGCCTTCTCCGTCTGATCGCGTTCGTCAGCTCCGGGAAACGATTCGTCAGCACGATCACGCGTACTACGTGCTTGCGACCCCAACGATCTCGGATCTCGAATACGACCGACTGCTGACCGAATTGCGTGATTTGGAGTCGGAGCATCCCGAACTTCTGACGCCCGATTCACCGACCCAACGTATCGGCGATGCGCCGGTGGAGCACTTGGTGCAAGTCGAGCATCAAGTGCCGATGCTTTCGATTGACAATACCTACAGCCGTGAAGAGCTGCAGGCTTATTTTGAGCGAACGGAGAAACTGCTCGAGGGAGAGAACATCGAATGGGTGATGGAATACAAGATCGATGGGGTCGCGGCCTCGATTCGCTACGATCAAGGTCAATTGGCGATGGCACTGACACGCGGCAATGGCTCCGTCGGCGACGACATCACGCACAACCTGCGCACGGTCCGTGACCTACCGCTTCGGCTGAACGGTTCAACCTCCCCCGCCGTCATGGAAGTCCGCGGTGAGGTTTACATGACGAATGCCGATCTCGCGGACCTGAACGAACGGCAAGTCGCCGCGGGACAGGAGCCCTATAAAAACACTCGGAACGTCACCGCCGGAACCATCCGCTTGCTCGACCCTTCGATCGCCGCGAAACGCAACTTGCGTTTCTTTTGTCATGGTGTCGGCGTCGTGGAAGGGTTGCAAGCGACTACTCACATGGATTTCTTGAAGGAAGTCGCCGGTTATGGGATTCCGATGACACCCGATGTTCGTCGATTCAAGAACTCCGCCGAAGTCATGAAAGCCGTCGCATCGCTCGAACAAGCGATGCCCGAATTACCGTTCGAAGTGGACGGGATTGTTTTCAAAGTCAACGACTTCGGCCAGCGCGAGCGATTGGGCATGCGTAGCAAGAGCCCTCGGTGGCTGATCGCCTACAAGTTCGAACGTTACGAGGCCATTACGACGCTGAAAGAAATCACCGTGCAGGTGGGAAAAACAGGGACGGTCACTCCCGTCGCACAGTTGGAACCGGTCGAGATCGCCGAAACGACGGTCTCCCGAGCTTCGCTGCACAATGCCGACGAAATCGAACGTCTCGATGTTCGCGTCGGTGACCAAGTGGTCGTCGAAAAAGCGGGCAAGATCATCCCCAAAGTCGTCCGCGTCGAAAAACACCTTCGCGAGAAACAGCTACCGATCTACAAGTTCCCTGCACTCTGCCCCGAGTGCGAAACCAAACTCGTGCGTGATGAAGGTGGCGTCTACATCCGTTGCCCCAATCCACAGTGTCCCGCGCAGCTCAAGCAACGACTGATTTACTTTGGCAGCCGTCCCGGCATGGACATCGATGGACTCGGTGAAGAAGTCGTCGACCTTCTGCTCGGTCATCGGTTGGTGCACAACTATGGCGATCTTTACCGATTGACGGTGGAACAAGTCGCTGGGCTCGACTGGATCAAGAAGCGTAAGGGAAAAGACGGCAAGTTGATCGAAGTCCAAGTGGGACAGCGTAACGCCAAGAATCTCATCGATGGCATTGATGCCAGCCGGACACGCGGCTTGGCACGTGTTCTCTCTTCCTTGACGATTCGTCATGTGGGTCCAAGTGTCGCCAAGCTGATTACCGCGAAGTACCACACGCTCGAGCTCTTGCGGAAAGCGAGCGTCGAAGACTTGGCGGACATCCACGAAATTGGGGATCGTATCGCCGAAAGCTTGCACGCCTTTCTTCGCAGCGAATACGGAACACGAACACTCGAAGAGCTGCAGGAAAACGGCGTCGACTTGTTCGACCCCGAACCCGAGCCGTCGGACGAAGCGTTGATCCTGAATGGAAAAAAACTGGTGGTCACCGGAACGTTGACGCATTTCAAACGAGACGAAATCAAGCAGTTGATCGAGTCTCTTGGCGGACGAGCCTCCGGAACGGTTAGCAAAAAAACGGACTACTTGGTGGCCGGCGAAAAGGCGGGCAGCAAGCTGGCCAAGGCGAAAGACTTGGGGGTCCAAGTACTCACGGAAACGGAATTTCGTGAGCTGATCGGCCAGTGATCGACGACGTCTCTTGTCGCCGACAACCTTTCCACAGTTAAAGTTTACCTAGGTGCGCCGTTCGGCTCCGAAAATCGCGTGTCCAACACCGTTTCTCAAGCCGGCTATTTCACGACTACCCGGCCATCCGGTAGCGTACGCCCAGCGTGAGTTTGTTCACGCAAGCTTCATCTTGTCCGCCGCGCCTCGATCCCCATTTGCAGATGCCTCAGGAAGAAATCTCCTCTGCTCAAGACCACAACGTGTCCGATTCTCAAACCACGGAAGATCCCTCCACGGTCGATTCGCCTACCGACAGGTCCGTCTCATCGGATCCAGACATCGAAGCAGCCAAGGCGGCTTGGGAAGATGTGTCCGAGGACATGCCTGAGGACAACGGATCCGTTGTATCGGACGGAGAACTGGAGACCGCGTCCGAACTCGCCGAGCCCTACGTCGGCAGGTGGAACACGCTGATCAGCACGACCAACTGGGAGAAAGGCCGCATCATCAGCCAGTGGCGTGCCAGTTTGATCGAGTCGGGAGTCGACGCCACGCACTACTCCGATGAAGCGTGGTCGCGGCGTGTGGGCGGAGTCACCGCGCCGCATGTCGGCCGGCTCCGAAGGGTGTTTGAAAAGTTCGGAGAGACTTATCCAACCTACGAAGGGCTTTATTGGAGTCACTTCCTGGCGGCACTCGATTGGGAAGACGCTCCGATGTGGCTGGAGGGAGCGTCGGGTGAAAAATGGAGCATCTCGGCAATGCGAGAAAAACGCTGGCAGGCCGAAGGAGCCGTCGACAGCCAGCGTCCCACCGCGAGCCAGATCATCGAAGTCGACACCGATGAAGACATGGCACTGCCGGCACAGGGTGATGGCAAGGCACGCGAGTACGACCAAGATGGCAGCGGCGTTGCGGCTGGGCCAACGTTTGAAGGCCCCGATTTCGGTGACGAAGAAGAACTGCAAACGCTTGGTGCCGGTGAAAGTGGCGCACCGGCCGCAGTGGCAGACTCGGAGCAGAGCGATGCGACACCGGTCCAACCCTTCCTGGGACTTCCGGCGCTGCCCGATGATCTCTCGGATGCCGTTGAGTCAATGAAGCTCGCCATCTTGCGACACAAGACCGCCGGTTGGCGCGACACCGATCAGGAAACGATCGAACGTTACATCACCGCAATCAACGTGATGATCCGAAGCTAACGCAACGTCAATTCTTGCCCTGCGCCCGCGTGATCTATGGAAGTCGGTGGAGACGTTTACAATTGGCAAGCTGCTAGCAGATGAGGCGCGGCCGAGTTGAACCGACGAAACTTCCCGTCCGTTCCAGCATGCCGTTGAAAACGGCTGACCAAAGATTGTCGCCGATCGGCTCCGTCCGATCGATTGAAACACGTTTCCATCGGGTGGAACCGATGGGCGACTTTTCTGTGGCTGGCTTTGACTCGCCGGCGATAGCCCCGGCCTTGTACAAACAACCGCGGCTTAGTTCTGGCGACAAAGCACTGGTTGCTTAGAAACGACCATTCAGGAACTTGTTCATCCTGCCAATGGTCACTTCGGACGACGGCACTCCGTCGATCAGCTTGCGGCCCATTCCTTGAAGCACTTCATCAGCTTTCGCCGTCAGTGATTCAACTTCGGAGGTCTGCTCGTTGAACCATGTCAGTAGCTTGGCGTGCTCCGTTGCGAACGTGTCTTCGACTTTGCGACGCATCTTGGCTTTCGAAACTGCGATCTGCTCATCCAAGGCTTCGCGAGTCGCATCCTTTAGCAACTTGCCAAGATTGCTGTTCAAGTTCATTGACAGATCATCCCAAGTTCCTTGAAAACCTGCATCGATCGTGATGCCGTCGACTTCTGAAAGACGATTGCGTAGCGTACGCGTCGCGGGCAGGTCGGCGAACTGAGAATTCACATCCAACCCGATACGGACTCCAGTTTGCTTGCTGACAAAGCGGCCTTGGACTTGGTCGCCTTCGCTTCGCATCTGAACCCAGATTTCACGCTTTCCACCGCTGATGGACAGACGCGTGTTTCCGTCGTCACCCAGATCCATGTCTTCGGCATCGGACTGGGGCCAATGCAATGTCAGCCGGTCGATATCGCTGCCGCCTCGTCGATCGCGCACGTAATCGACACGGACGATTTTGGGACCATCCAGTGTGAGCTGGGCTCGCAAGGGCTGATCGAGTCGTTCGGGTGACGGTGTAAGGTTCTCGACCGTTCCAGTCAGCGAGTACGCATCGCCACCGGCTCGCATCAGTCCCTGGACTTCGCAGCGACGAACGAGCACGTCGGGTCGTTTGGCGTCGCCGACCAAGTCGATGTCGATGCCACGTTTGCGTTCGTTTTCCGGCGCGACGACGGTGTATCCGGCGATCGTTCGGCCGCCTTCCCAGTACTCCCGAATCGTTGCAATCTGTTTTTGAACGGCATCAGCAACCAAGTCGACACCCATGTTCTGTGACTGCGACAAATCACCGGGAATGTAAGCGTCGACCTTGTCCAAGTCAGCTTGTTTGGCTGTCTTGAGCGTCATCAAGTCCGCGCGGAACTGCCCCGGGATCGATTCGATGGCGGTGAGCACGGCCTGCAGCTCCGTGCGACTTTCGTTCGCCAAGCTGATCGTGCGTCCGATATTGTCCCAATCGCGGAGTGGGTTTTCGATCGTCTTGGCGGAGTCTTTCGACTCACGGATTTTCTGCTCGAGCGATTTCGCCTGTTTGACGAGCCGCTCGTACTCGCGTTCCCAACGCGTCTTGATCTCGCGACTTCGACGGACCGTTTCCAAGCCTTCGGCCGTTTGTTCAAGTTGTTCTTCGACGCGGTCGGTGATTCCCGAGAGCATTCCACTCAGTTGCCCGGGTTTATCGGACAAGCTGTAGGCTTCCTCGTCTTCGTCGACTGGCTCGAAGTGTCCGCTTTCATCACGGCGGCTGCCGATTTGCAAACCGGAGATTCGTCCGTTGCTGGCGACCCATCGACGGTGCAACATTGCCTGACCGTCAAGTTCCAATTCGATCGTTGCGGCACGAAACGCATCACGCATCTCTTTGCCATCGCGTGGGTCCGCGACTTGAAAGTCTTGGTAGCGAATCCGTGGTGGGAACAAACCAACATCGGCGGCACCGATGTCGACTTTGGAACCCGTTGCGCTCTGCAGACCTTTGACCGTGACGTAACGCGCCGCCGGTCCAAGCCCGAGACGCAGCAGTACCAGGACCGCCAGGATCAAGATCAGTCGTGTGACTAGGTATCGCCAGCGAATCATCCTGCCGCCTTCCGTTGTTTCTGAGTTTGACGCAGTTGTTGAAGCAAGAATGCGAGCGCTTCGTCCATATTTTGTGGCGGCTCTTGAGACGAGCCTTCACCCTCCACGTTCTCGCCGTTGTCTTCGCGATAGTCATTCATCCGAATGACGTCGATTCGCGTGTCAACGGAAACCATTTGCTCTCGAGTTGGCAACTGGTTGTTCGGATGGTCGGCGGGAACCGAAGGCCCATCAATGGGCATGAAGTCCGGTTCGCTGCCAAGCACTTGATCGACCGGAATCGAAACCGGTTCGGATGTCGCGGCAACGGCGGGCGCAGTTCCTCGGGGCGAGCGAAAGTCCGCTGGCCTCGGAGCACGCAGCGGGCGCGACTCCGTGGTTTCGTCGTTCACTACCGGTTGGATCATGCGTCGCGGTTTGGTTGCCGTCTCGGTTTTCTCTTCCGCCACCAACGAAACGGCTTCCGCATCGTCGCTCACCGGTTCGGCGGGAACAAACAACTTGAAGAACGGGTACGTCAGCATGAACAGCGGCAATACGGCCGCGAGGCCGATGACGAAACTGCCCAGCACGACGGTGTTGTTGATTTCCATCCACGGCACCATCGGATACGTCCACGCCTGCTTGGCGATCGCGTAGCCGGTCGGATGCGTTAGCAAATAGTTGCCGACTTCGTGTGAATAAGGGTCAAGGTGCGTGGCGCAAAACGCGGTGGCAATCGCGACCACGGCCAAGAACGCATGGTTCACCTGGAAACACAGCACGCCCATCAAGACGACCAGTGCAAGAAAGTTGCCGTGGGGAATCACGCCCAACAGCACCCCAAGCGCGAGTCCGCCGGCGAGCTGCGCGGGGTAACGCCGCCCCGCGATTGCCTTGCGCAGGTTGTTAAAGATCTTGATTGAAAATAGAACCATCTCGGTGCGCCTCCATGCGCACGTGAATCGGCGAATCCTTCATCGCTGAGCTTCATCGGCAAGAAAGGGCACCGATATCCAATACAACCGGCATATTTTCACATCCCAGTTGAAATGCCCGCCAGACCAATTTCCAATGCGAAGGTCACGTGAATGACCCCCACGGGCTGGGTGCAACCAGTCAGTACGATCAGGATGACTTTTGCAACGAATCGCGGATTTCACGCAGCAACTTGATGTCTTCGCTGGGCTCTTTCGGTGCTTCTTCCTCTTCTTTCTCAAAGCGTTCTTTTGCTTTATTCATCACTTTGATCGCAACGAAAATCGCGATGGCGATCAGCAGGAAATCCACGATCGTTTGAATAAAGGGCCCGTAATTGAGCACCGGATAATCCTGGAAAATCATCTCCGGATTGCCTTCCGCGTCTTTGAGGATCTGACCTTTGTCGTCGAGCTTGGGCGACTCCGTTTTAATTTTGAGTGCAAGACTGCTGAAGTTCACGCCGTACTTGGCGGTGATCAAGTTCAGCGGCGGCATAATGATGTTCGCCACGAACGAACTGACGATCTTGCCGAATGCCGTCCCAATGACAACTCCCACGGCCAAGTCGACCACGCTGCCTTTCATGGCAAACTTGCGAAACTCTTCGATAAGACCTTTCATCGATCCAACCCTCTGCGAAAGAAAAGACGGCACGCGAGCATCGCGTGAAACCGGAGTCTATCGCATCTCGCGGGCTTGGCGAGAGTCAGCCAGTCAGCCCGGTTCAGGCACGTAGCGATACTTGCCGCCGTTCTGTTCCGCGATGCGTCGCATGCGAGTTTCACCCTCGCGACTGTGATACCCGATGGTGTGGATGATGCTGATCGGGCCATCGTCGCCAAAGAGATTGTCGACGCGGTTGATATCCTTGAGCATGTCTTCGATGCGTTGCGGGAACTCCCCGTCGGACAACAAAAAGATCACGTCCGGACTGAGGTCGAGTGCAAAGGGAATTGCTTCGTAGGGGGCCTTGCCGCGATCCATCGAAACCGTCATCGCCCAGCGAGCCAGTCGCTGCTTGTTCTCCGGCGTCGCGTAAACACTCCGGGACTCGTCTTCGGACGGATCGCTAATCCGCATGTAATCCGACTCGGCGTCAAAGAAGATGACGTAGAAACGTTGTTCCGGAGTGAGAGCTTGAATGCTGCGCAGCAACTCTGTGCGGGCCGATTCAAAGGCATCGCCCATGCTGCCGCTGCTATCGACCAAGTACACAAAGTGATTGCCGCCTCCTTCAACGCCACAGAACTGCATCTTTGAATCTGAGTCAGACTTCATCGACATCGCGGCCATCTCGCGGCTGAACGATTGTGCGTCCACAACCGGAGCGGGCGGACCTGGCACATCGGCGATGACATCACTGACGGCGATCTCACCCAGCTCGGAGATGGTGTCCTGAATTGCCGACGGCTGGACGGTTTCCGGCTCCGCCTCGAGTGTTTCGGTTTGGATTTCCAAATTCTCGATTTGCACTTCGTCGGTCGCTTCAAACGAACCGGCGATCGCGACTTGATCGAGCGGCTGGCGGCTCGAGATCGTCCAGAATGCAAGAATCAAAAAGACGATCGCGTGAAACACGGCGCTTGCCATCCAGACCGTCGGCTTGGCTCGCCGGCCCACCACGTCTTCTTCTTGGCAATCGAGCGCTTCCAACTCCTCTTGCGACTTTCCTAGCAATGGAGCGGACGGTTGCGTTGTAGCCTCCGTCACAATCTGAGGCTTCGGCAGCACCGGAGCTTGAACGACCGATCGACTCAACGTCGTTTCACTGCTGTCACCGGCAAGTGAATCCGTCGAATGAATCGCATCGGGGCTGACGGAACCCGCCGCTAAAACCTCCGCGATGTCCGTCCAGGAATCCATCGCTCCCTTCGTGGCATCTCGCGGCTTGACCAGATCGGGATCGCCCGCCGGCGAAGAGCAATCGACGTGCGGCCGACGCGAGGACCGTTTGTGTTCGCCGTCGTAACGCATCTTCTCTGGCAGAGGCGCCAACGGTTCGTCGTCGAGCGTCTCACCCCGATCGAGTCTGGCAATCTGTAACTCCAGTTCTTTCGCCCGAGCTTCCAATCGAGCCGCGACCGCTTCACTGCGCGTTTTCTCCAGCTCCAAACGCAGCACTCGCAATCGCTCGCTTACCGAGTCTCGCTCGGCTCCGCTCTCGCGATTCGCGGTGGATTCGCCGTCCGGTGAGGCGTCGGATGATTCGTTTTTGGGATCCACGCTCGGGTTCCGAATCCAAAGTCACCTTGATGCGAGACAACTCAGCCAGGTATAGCCGAGATGAACCGGCGCGATGGACTGCGACGGCCGCGCACATCTTATCAGGAATGGCCCACAATGCATGATCGACCGATCCGATTCCTAGCTTCTTTGACGGCAACGGCGGTGATGGGTGCGGGTTTGGCGGTTTCTCCGGCAGCCGTATGGGGCCAGGGATCCGCAAAACCTGGAATGTCATTCCCGGCCGGCCAAGGCAGCCAGCCTGGACAACCCGCCCCAGGACGCGCCCTCTCGGCGTTGCCCAACACCCAACCGGCAGCAAACGCATCGGCGGCGGTCGCCCCCCCCTCACAATTCACCCCCCGCGCCCTCGAGAATGCTCCCGACAATCGAGGTTTCACTGCCGGCGGGAACCAGCCGAGAAACAGTGGGACGCTGCCGCAAGAGGCCGGTCAGTACTGGGTCGACTACGACCTTCGGCCCTACACCGGCTACTTGCAGCAGCACGACCATCCCGAGCAAGCTATTGTCGACTGGGTCCTACGTGAAACCGGAACGGATGTTTGGTTCACCGCACCGTTTGGCGTACTCAATGCAAATCGAGACAAGCTGTCGGTTTAACTGCGGAGATGCACGGCGTCGTCAACGGAATGGTGGATCGATTCGTTGCGGGCGAAAAAGAACCCCAGGTCATGTCGCTTCGCGTGATGACGGTTGGCAATCCGAACTGGCGAAGCCGAGCCCACTTGTTAATGCAGCATGTGAACGTGGACTCGGCGGGCGTTCAAGCCTGGTTATTGAGCAAAGAGAACGCCGCGCTCGTACTGAACATGCTTCGCCAACGGACCGACACGCGACAAGTCCAAGCGCTCGATCTGATCACCAACAACGGTCAAACCCAAAAACTCGCCAGCACCCGTGGGCGGAACTACGTGCGAAACGTCAAACCTGCCGCCACCGGCTGGCCGCCGTATGAACCCGAGACCGGCGAGATCCAAGAAGGCTACAAGCTGGAAATCAGCCCGCTGCTCAGCGTTGACGGAACCGCGATCGACTGCGTCATCAAAGCCGAGATCGATCAAGTCGATAAACTGAAAGCCGTCGAGTTGGACTTGCCGCTACCGAACGCTCAAGTTCACCGCACCAAAATTGATGTTCCCCAAGTCGTCAGCTGGCGACTGCATGAACGGTTTCGCTGGCCATCGGACATGGTGCTGCTGCTCTCCTGTGGCGTGATCGCCAGCCCCGAGCGACCCCAAGCGGCGATGCCACTTTTGAATCTCGAAATGATCACCGGCACGACGGCCGGACGCGCCGACGCGTTGATGTTCATCGAGTTTCGCGGACGTGCCTCCGAGAATCTCACAACGACACCGATGGTGCCACAGATTTCATCCGGACTGGGAGCCCCCAACCGAGGCCGATATTAACGAGATGGTGGATTTAGGCCCAAAAGTAAATGACGGGAAAGGCCCGTAAGCCACCTGTGGGCGAGCCCACCGGCAACGTGCTACCGCCCCCCTCGGGGCTCGGCCATGCAGTAGAAACACTGCTGATTCAAACAAGGCGGCCAACACTTCCCATTTCCAGCCCACGTCGCTTGCCAAAAGCGCAGCGAGAGGACTTTACGGGCGCCCCCTCTTTGCCAAGGCGCGCAGACCCTAAAATGCGTTTTCTTTCGCAAACGCTCCATCCCGCCTCCCCTTGATGATCCATGGATAGTGCTTCATCGCGACGCGTCGTGATTACCGGTCTTGGCGTGGTCAGTCCACTCGGCAATGACCCCGACCAACTCGTCGACTCCCTTCGCACGCGACAAACGGGGATCAAGCTTCTCGATCAAATCCCGTCGGATATTTTATCGATCAATCATGGCGCGCAAGCGTGGGACTTCTCGGGCTCGATCGACGACTATGGTCCGATGGATAAAAAGCTGCAGCGAACCATTCGCAAGGGCAGCAAAGTCATGTGCCGTGAAATCGAAATGGGCGTCGCCGTCGCGCAGCTTGCCCTGGTCGATGCCAAGCTGGACGTCGAGAGCCGCGATCCGGAACGAACCGGTGTCGTCTATGGCTGCGATTACATCATGTCGTTGCCTCATGAATTCGCAAAAGGCATCGAGAAGTGCTTGGTCGACGGCGAATTCGATTTCAAGAAATGGGGCGAACACGGGAAGCCGGAAGTCAATCCTCTGTGGTTGCTCAAGTATCTGCCCAACATGCCAGCCAGTCACGTCGCGATCTACAACGATTTACGTGGCCCCAATAATTCGATCACCGTCCGCGAAGCGTCGGCGGGTGCGGCACTCGCGGAAGCTTACTCGACGATCTCGCGCGGCCACGCCGATGTGCTGGTCGTCGGCTCCACCGGTTCGCGCATTCACCCGCTGCGATCCTTGCACGCGGACATGCAGGAGACCTTGGCATCCGGGCAAGACGATCCGTCGACCATGAGTCGGCCCTTTTCGGCGACTCGTGACGGCAGTGTCCTCGGCGAAGGCGCCGGCGCGTTGGTCTGCGAAACACTGGAACATGCGACGTCTCGAAAGGCGACCATCTTGGGCGAAGTCGTCGGGTACGGCAGCAGCGCCGTCGGCGCAACGAAAAGCGACTTTTTTCAAACCGCCATCACCAATGTGCTTCGTTCCGCATTGGGTGATGAAGACGCCGGACAGATCGGGCATGTCCACGCGCACGGCTTGTCGACACAGGAATGCGATCGTCAAGAAGCCGCTGCGATTCTCTCTGTCTTTGGCGATGCAAATTCACAGCCACCGGTGACGACGGCAAAAGGTCACTTCGGCAACTTGGGTGCGGGCGGCGGGATGGTCGAAACCATTGCCAGCCTGAAATCGCTCGGCGGCAACCTCTTTCCGATCCGCAATCTCGAAACCGTCAGCGACGACTGCCCAATCAATGCCGTCACGGCCGACGACGTTCCCGCCGGGGATCAATTCATTAACCTCAACATCACCCCTCAAGGTCAAGCCAGTGCGATTCGAATTCGTCGCTGGACGGCTTGATCCAGAATCGAAGTCGAAACGAACTCGCATGCTTCACAACAGTCCTTCGTACGCCATCACGATTCGTCTTCGGTACCGAGATCGCCCGGGCTTGCTTGGCAAAATCACGACCGCGATCGGCGAAGCAAACGGGTTCATCGGTGCGGTGGACATCGTCGGCGTCACCGACGGTTTGATCTCACGTGACATTACCGTCAACAGCACCGATGTCGATCATGGCCAAGCCATTGTGGCACTGCTGAAGCAGATTGACGAAATTGAAGTCGTCAATGTTTCCGACCGCGTGTTCTTGATGCACTTGGGCGGCAAGATCGAAGTCAACTCGAAAGCCCCGATCAAAACCCGCGACGACCTGTCGATGGCCTACACGCCGGGTGTCGCGCGCGTTTGCCAAGCGATCGCCGAAGACCCGGATTCATCGTTCGCGTTGACCATCCGAAAAAACACCGTCGCGGTCATCAGCGATGGCAGTGCCGTCCTCGGGCTGGGAAACATTGGCCCACGCGCCGCAATGCCGGTGATGGAGGGCAAAGCGATGCTGTTCAAGGAATTCGCGGGTGTGGATGCGTTTCCGATTTGTCTCGAAACACAAGACACCGAAGAAATCATCGAGACCGTCGCGCGTTTGGCTCCGTCGTTCGGCGGAGTGAATTTGGAAGACATCTCCGCGCCACGCTGCATCGAGATCGAACAGCGACTGGAGTCTTCCCTTGAAATCCCGGTCTTTCATGATGACCAACACGGAACCGCCATCGTGGTGCTCGCGGGACTTATGAATGCCTTGCGAATCGTGAAGAAGAAGTTGCCCGAAATCCGAATCGTGATCAACGGTTCGGGAGCCGCGGGAACCGCCATCGCCAAGTTGCTGATGGAAGCCGGCGCCGAACACATTGTTGTTTGCGACAGCCGCGGCGCCGTCGGTAGTCATCGTCAGGATCTTGGAGACAACCAAATCAAAATTTGGCTCGCCGAGCACACCAACAAACAAGTCGAGTCGGGCAAGCTTTCTGACGTCATCCAAGACAAAGACGTTTTCATCGGCGTCAGTGTTGCCGGTGCTCTCACCGAAGACGACGTGAAAACGATGGCCGACGGAGCGATCGTTTACGCGCTCGCGAATCCGACCCCAGAGATTCCGCCCCACTTGGCCGACCAGCATGCTCAAATTGTGGCGACCGGACGAAGCGACTATCCGAACCAGATCAACAACGTGCTGTGTTTTCCGGGTCTCTTTCGAGGCGTCTTGGATGTCCGCGCCCGCTCGATCAATAACGCGATGAAGCTTGCAGCAGCGGAAGCGATCGCTTCGGTGATCCCGCCCGAAAACCTAACCAACGATTACATCATTCCCAGCGTCTTTGATCGCCGAGTCGCGGGCCTCGTCGCCGAAGCCGTCGGCCGAACCGCCATTGAAACCGGAGTCGCCAGGCGAAAACCCACCAAGACCTAGCAAGGTCAATCGTGGCACGAAGACTACGAAGGAAGAGTCTCCTACTTTCGACGTTGGAGTCCAGGCTTTATCCGTTCTTCGCTCCTGCAGAATCGCCTAAACCGTCACTGAGATGTTCACTCCGCCCATTCGTATGCTCCTGGTTTTGGTCACGTTGGCCTATGGCGCGTACCTTCTGAGCATTGGGAATCGCAGCGGATTTCTGGTGATCTCCGCTGGCGGTCTCTTTGTGTTCGGCCATTTTCGATACGGACCGA
The DNA here is from genome assembly GCA_039821235.1 of Planctomycetota bacterium. Taxonomy (GTDB): domain Bacteria; phylum Planctomycetota; class Planctomycetia; order Pirellulales; family Pirellulaceae; genus Stieleria. The sequence goes on along the minus strand of JBCBOO010000003.1, from coordinate 33,157 downwards.
TTCGCCCAGCATTCATGGCACTTCAGCAAGGTGAGGTGGAGCGCGCGGAGCAATTGATCTCGACCATCCGCTTTCCTCACCTGCTCAACTCGCAATCACGAGCATACCTGAACTGGATTCACGGGGTGCTGGATTCCCGGCACGACGACAAGTTAAAGTCGGCGGAACAACACCTTCAGACGGCGTTGGACTTGGGAGTCCGAACCTCAAACGATCGGTGCGTGCTGGTCGCGACGCTGGCCGCCGTCGCAATCAGACAAAACGACCGCGACGGTGCCAAGGAAAAACTTGCAGCGGCTCGTGAGATACCGCATCGAGAAGGCGCCGCCCGTTATATCGACCAACTCCAACGGGAACTGTCGAGTAATGACGAAGCGACACGAGGACACTGAACGCGCGTCCCCGATTCAACAGCTAATGCCATGGACACCAATGATATTGTTGGCGGTCGTTTGGCTGCTACAAGTCGCCGTTTGGGATCCGCCTCCTGAGCTTCGCTGGGATGGCACATTGCGAGAGTGGCCGATTCCGTGGACTACGTGCTGCGGATCGCTTAGTAGGTTCGTCTTGATCGCGGGGGCCTACCTCCTGACCTGGATCACATTCATCTACACTTACTCATCTTTTAAAACATTCGCAAAGGTCTTCGTCTTCGCGTCGATACTGGCGTTTCCATTTCTCGTCTACGCGTTTATGTATCTTTACTATTTTGGATGGCGCGGATAGCGATCGCTTGTGGTTGCCCCGAACAACGGTTCAACCAAATCAACTGCTCAAAGCCCCGATGACAAACCCGTACTCACCTCCTCTGCGGGATCGTGCTGGGGATCCTGAATGCGAGTCTCTACCGTGGCGATTGAACCTTCAGCGGGTCTTTATTTCTAGCATTCTTGGCGTTGTGGTGAAGACTCTGTCGAAGAATGAGCCCAGGTCGCATGGTAAGATGCGTTTGGTGCTTTCGCGGTCATCATTGAACGTAACACTGGAGAACCTTTCATGGGAGCTTGGGCGGAAGATACGTTTGGAAACGACAGTGCGTGTGATTGGGTTGGCACTTTCTTGGAGGATCCAGGATTGCCGGCCGTCCAGACCGCGATCGATGCGGTGTTGCAAACGGATGGTTACCTCGACAGTGACGAAGCCTGCGATTGCTTGGCTGCCTGCGAGGTCATTGCACGCCTGCAAGGCAAGTGGGGCGTGCGCAATGCCTACAGCGAAGAGCTTGATGAATGGATCGAGGCCCATCCGACTGAAATCAGCGCCGACCTGAAGGCCTCTGCAGACGCGGCCATCGGGCGAATCCTCGGCCCAGACTCGGAGCTACCCGAATTGTGGGATGAAGGCGGGCGTAACGAAGCGTGGCACGACGCCATCGATGATCTTCGCGAACGCGTCCAAGGGTGAGCAACTCCCGACAATCTGATTACGGTGTTTCTCATCCGTAGGACAGGCTTCCAGCCTGTCACCCCTTAACTCGACAGGCTGGAAGCCTGTCCTACGGGGGCGAGTCCATGGCCAATGCGAGCGATCCGAACCTGCCTGCTTGATCTTCCAAACGAGAGCACGCGATCAAGACCTCGTCGGTCGGAAACATTCCAACTCGTTGTTGGACGACTTTGCGAATGGGTTCCAAGAGAGACGTTCCCAATTTGGAAACGCCGCCTCCCAGGATGACCGCCTCGGGATGGACAATCGTGATCACGTTCGCGACCGCGATGCCCAAGTAAGTCGCTGCGCGCCGGAGTGCTTTGGCGACCAGCGGATCTTCTGCGGATGCATCGTTCATGGTTTCGGGTGTCACACGATCCAAGTCGTTCTCCACAATCTTGGCGAGTGTTGGCGCGAGTCCCATCCGCATCAGCCGCATTCCTTCTGCCGCGATGGAAGGTCCACTCGCTAAGGCCTCCAAACAACCCCGGTTGCCACAACCACACATTGGACCGTCCGGCAGAATCGTCTGATGGCCCAGTTCACCCGCGGCGCCGAACTCACCCAAACGCAATTCCCCATCGATAACGAGCCCACCACCGATGCCGGTACCGATCGTAAAAAATGCAAAACTGGCTCTCGGCGACTGCCTTCCAAAACCGAATCGAAGTTCCCCAAGCGTCGCCGCGCGTGCATCGTTCATGACCCGAACATCGCACTCGAGCTGTTGTTCAAGCTGCAACCCGACTTCGATATCGCGCCAGTGCGTCGGCAAGTTTGGCAGGAAACGGGTCGTGCCGGAATCCACATCCACTAAACCTGGCACCCCCATGCCCAATCCCGTGAGCCGAGCGACACCCTCGGTTTTCATCATCTGCCGAGCCGTGTCGACAATGGCTGGAAGCACTTTGTCGGGCGCGCCGTCATTCATGGTAGGAAACGCCGCTTCGGTCATTATGCGTCCGCTGGCATCACCCAACACCAGTTTCGCGGACGTGCCGCCCAAGTCCACGCCGCAGTAGACTGGTTCTGAATCGGAATCCGTCATCGGATCGCGGAACCCTCATTCCGCACGTCGACCCAACGTCGTTCTCGGTGACTTTGCAGGATGGCCTCGCAGAGCAAGACTTCGCGGTGGCCATCGGCGAAGGTCGGATACAACGCACCGGACGCCGATTCCGCTTGGTCGAGCGAACGATAGAACGATCGGAACAGTTGCTTGAACGTGTCATTGAAGCCTTCGTTGTGGCCACCCGGATAACTCGCAATCGAAGCGGCCGAAGGTTCCATCAGTGAAGGGTCACGAAGCAGCGTTTGATTCGCGCGATCGCGATGTCCGATCTCGAGAGAATTGGGTTGTTGACTGTCGAACGAGATTGATTGCTCACTTCCGGCGACTTCGAACCGGAGACAGTTCTTACGTCCGGCCGTCGTTTGCGACACCCAAAGCGTTCCATTGGCTCCGCCTTCGAATCGCAACATCACGGCGCCACAATCTTCCGTGGTAATTTTGATGGGCTCCGTCGGCGACTTGGACGAGGAGCCACTCGAAAAGGTCTCGACGTTGCCGACCGGCCGATCTCGCTCGGGATAGACGGTTCGCAGGTCGGCGCAAACGGAGACAATCTTCTTTCCCGTGACAAACTGGATCAGGTCCAGCCAGTGCGTTCCAATGTCCGCCACGGCACGAAGTTCGCCGCCGTCTGCTGCGAGGACTCGCCAATTGAAGTCGGACCGGCGGAGCAACCAGTCCTGCACGTAAGAACCCTGCACGTGCAGAAATTCCCCGATCGATCCGCTGGCAACGCGTGCGGCAGCTTCGTGGCAGAGCGGGTAGAAGCGAATATTGTAGGCGACCGCCGCGGAGAGTCCCCGTGACTTGGCCAACGACACGAGTGTTGCGGTTTCGTCGGAATTCATGGCGAGTGGTTTTTCACACACCACATGTTTGCCCGCTTCCAAGACCGCAAGGGCTTGCGAAAAATGAAGTCGATTGGGCGAGGCAATATGAACGCAGTCCACGTCGTCGCGCGACAGAGCATCGTCCAGGGTTTCGATGCCGTCGGGAATGCCCAACTGCTCGGCGGCACGTCGCGACTTTTCGGGGGATGACCCGACGACACCGGCCACGCGGACACCGGCACGGCGAAGGGCTTCCACATGAATCGGTCCAATGAATCCGGTTCCCACGACGACCGCACTGCGTTGCATCACGTTTCAGTTGCTCTCTTTGACAAGTCAAGCGAAAGGCCGACGCCTTCGGGCGGCATCCAGCGTTGCTGCGTATCAGTCTACAAAAGATTTCGCGTGAGGGAGTTCCTTCAGTGTGGATCACGCATGCGTAATTCACGCAACGTGAAGTGCGCCTGCGTGCGGGACACAGGCGTAAGACACGCTCTCGCGACAGGTGAGGGCGAACACTCATACAAGCCGATGCACTGGTTACCGGCGGCCCCGCATACGGGTGTGGAAGGTTCCGCCAGACGTTCAAAACTCGTGAAGTGAATGGATTCATGATTCAACGAAATGAACCCTCGCTCGCCTCGCCCGCGGGGCAAGCGAATCCACAGCCGGGCATTCCAGCTGCGGTCCAACAACGCGTTGTCTTTGCGGCTAGCAAAGATGCAACCTGGCTTGCCAAAGTCGGTCAGGCGGCAAAGATGGAAAACTGCCGTTTGCAAACCGCCAGTTCGATCACATCATTGGTCACACAGGCGGCCGCCTGCGAACAAGTCGCTTGCATTCTGCTGGACTACGATCCACGAATCCAACAATGGGCCAGCATCGAGCAACTCTTGTTCGACAAAGGTGTGGCGGCACCCGTCGTCTTGGTCCTGGACGATACGGCTGGCGTTACCGCTTCGGATGCCGTCGCTCGAATCGCTCACGTGGTCGCCATGAACAGCATGGAACCACACGAGATCACGGAGACCATTCGCGACGCTTCGGCACTCCAAAACCTGGTCGAGCATCAATTTGATGTTCTGCGATGCCATCGTCTGTACAACGACTTGCCTGAACGCCAACAACAGATCGTGAACTTTGTGGTGGAAGGTGCCCCCAACAAACAAATCGCGACACGATTGAAGGTGAGCGTGAAAACGATCGAACGCGAGCGACAAAAAGCCTATCGCGGACTGAACGTTCGCAGCACGGCGGAAATGACTCGCGTTGTGATCTTGGGGAATCTACATGATGTGGTGTTTCCGTTAGCAAAACGACGCCCAAGCGAAATTCGTTGGGACACCTCCTCGGACGCCACCCTGAAGGCACCGACACCTGCCTCGGCAACGACGACGCCGGCCCCCGCAGCGCCCGTGAATCCTGCAGCGCCTGTGAATCCTGCGGTTACCGCCGCAAACTGGAACACGGGCACCAACTCCTCGTATCTCAACGATTGAGCGAGGTGATTCGACATTGAATCGCAACGATGACCGGGCGTCGGACTTAGGCTTCGTTTGATTCAAGGGCGCGATCGATATGAGCGGCGACGATAAAATCGTTTTCACTCAAGCCCCCGATCGCGTGCGTCGTCAGGACCACTTTCAAATGACGATAGCCCGTCAGATGCAGATCCGGATGGTGCTGCTGGGCTTCGGCGATTTCACTAATTCCATTCAAACAGCGGACCGCTTTGACAAAGTTCCCGCAATTGAGCTTCCTTGAAATGCTGCCCCCATCGTCGGCGAGAGTCCACTCGGGAACGGCAGAAGCGTAGCGACCGGCTTGCTCGCGCGTCAGCTTGGGAACGCCCCCTTCGCAAGGGACACAGTTGGTCGAACAAAGCGACTCACGAGTTGCGGCATTGGTATCAGACAAGGCAGACTCCTCTTAGTTTACTCATTCGCAGACTGTTGAATGAGCGCGATGGCTTTTTCGGCGAAACGTTTCCCAAGAGTCTTGTAGCCTTCGGCCGAATAGTGCAGGTCGTCTTGAATCGATTTGCCACGACGATTCAGGCCGTCGTTCAGATCATCCGTGTTCACCCAATCGAATCGTGGGTCGGACTCGGCCGCGCTGACCTGAGCCTTTCGCACCAAAGTCCAATCCTTGTAACGTTTGTTGCCGATATCGAAGTCACTTAACCGGCCGATGACAAAATTCACGTCGTCTCGCCCAATATCTTGACTGAACTGTTTCAACAGTCCAACCAGGCTGGATTCATAGACGGATCCCCATTTTTCCTTTGCATCACGCTCGCCCTGCATCCAAATAAACGTGACCGAAGCCAGCTCTTTTCCTTCGATGGCTGGCTTTACTTTGCGCATCAGGCGGTCATACAAGTCACCCGTCTTCTCGGGTTGCTCCCCGTCAGGTGACCGCCACGTTTTCAACCAACGCAAAATCGGTTGCCCGCCCTGAGCATCCTGGATCACAAGGACGTTTTCTTTCCCAAAGGCGGCTTCGACAGCCGGCGTGAATGCTTCCTCCGGACGGTGTCCCTGCATGTTGCTTTGTCCGGACAGCACAAACAGATGAACGGATTCTTCTGCAAACGCGACCGAGGGCACAATCAGTAGCAGAAGTAGGCTGCCGAGTACCGGCAGGGTGACTGGGGTTCGTCTCATGTTTCTTGCCTGCGATTCAAAAGTAATTTCAACCCGTCCAGCGACGGAGCCATTTCTCGAGGATCAATAAATTCCAAAGGCGGTAACCATGGTTATTTTCCATACGTTCGTGCTGCCCCACCAGCCTCTCGACCGCTTCGCGACGAAAGTACGGTGCAATCCTCGCGTCGTCAGCGAGAAGCGTCTCGTGCACCATCGGTTTGAGCTCGTCTCGAAACCAAGCCCCGATCGGAATACCAAACCCCATCTTACGTCGCTTGAAGATGGAGTTGGGGATCAGCGAACCAAATGCGTCTTGCAACAGGAGCTTGCCGCGTTTGCCGCGGAACTTGTGCTCGACAGGCAGTCTGCCCGCGAATTCCACCACGCGATGATCCAGCAGCGGTTGGCGAACCTCCAACGAGTGCGCCATCGAAGCACCATCGACTTTCATACAAAGGTCGCAGGGCAAGTAGCTGAGCAGGTCCGACAGCGAGGCGCGCGAGACGACATCACGTCCTTCGCTGCGCTGCCAAACACTATTGAGAAACTCAAATGGATCCTCGCCCGGTAACGTTTGAACAAAGTCATCGGTGTAGAGGTCCGCCCGCATCCGTTCGGGAAAGATCTGCAACCAGTTGAGATAGCGCCGTGCTGCCGGCTGGTCGAGGGCTTCGAAGAACCGTTTCGCCCGGCGAAGCAACGAATACTGCTTGTTGCTATCGGGCAAACGCTGCACCAAACCGATCCCGGGAGTGCGATGAATGGGGAACATCCGACGAAGTCGACAGCTCAGCCAAAGGGCGCGATAGCGTTCGTACCCTGCAAACAATTCGTCGCCACCATCACCGGAGAGTGCCACCGTGACTTCGCGGCGGGTCAGCTCCGAGAGATACCAAGTCGGGACGGCAGACGAATCACCGAAAGGCTCGTCAAAATGCCAGACGAGTTGGTCAATGACCTCCACACCGCTGGGCGTCACTTCGAATCGCTTGTGGTCCGTTCCGAGATGATTGGCGACTTCAGCCGCATACTTCGTTTCATCAAAGTCGGCGATCGGAAATCCGATACTGAAAGTCCGAATCGGATCGGAGCGCAAGGACTGCGCGAGTGCCGAAATAATCGATGAATCGATACCGCCGGAAAGAAACGACCCAAGCGGAACATCGCTCTGCAGCCTCAATCGAACGGAGTCCGTCAACAGCTCGGTCAGCTGGTCCTTTGCATCGGAGTGCGAAAGAGCGACTTCCTTGGACGGATCAAAGTCCCAGTACCGCTGCACCGTGAGCTCGCCTTTTTCAAAGACTGCAAAGTGCCCCGGTGGTAGCTTGAAGACGCCTTTCCAGATCGTCGCCGGATGTGGAACGTACTGATACGTCAGGAATTCATCAATCGCCGTCGGATCCAGCTGCGTGCAGACGCCCGGAACCGCCGCCAGGCTTTTGAGTTCGCTGCCGAAGACCAGCCGACCTCCTTGCAAGCTGTAATAAAGTGGCTTCTGACCGATTCGATCGCGTGCGAGCACCAGCCGGCATCGCTTGGCATCCCACAACCCGACGGCAAACATGCCGTTGAGCTCCGCAAAGCAATCCGTTCCGCGATCTTCGTAAAGATGAAGGATCGATTCACCATCGCCAGCGGTCGCCAACTTGTGGCCGGCACCTTCGAGGCGACGTCGCAGCGTTTGGTAGTTGTAGATCTCGCCGTTGAAGACCATTTGCACGGTCCCATCTTCGTTGGCCATCGGCTGAGCCGCGCCTTCGAGATCGATGATGGAAAGCCGCCGAAACCCAAGTGCAACACCGAAGCGTCTCCCTTGGCCGTCGATGTTTTCGTTGCGTATCCAGTGGCCCTCATCATCCGGCCCACGATGATGCAGCGAATCGGTCATTTGTTTAAGACGGTCGGCATCGATTGCCTTGGAGGCCTCTTGCCAGACCGCGCCGGTGATTCCACACATCGCGACGTTACTCCGACGGGCTCAGAAGTGGCAACAGGCGCCGGATCGAATCGATCAGTTCACGCATCGTTTGGAATCGCTCTACGGGTTTCTTGGCGATCGCTCGCATCACGACTTCGTCTGCTTGGGGTGGGATACCACGTTCCGGTGATCTCTGACTCGGTGTTTGGACATCCGTGGAAATGATGTTTCGAAAGGTCTCATCGATATTCTTTCCACGAAAGGGCTCGCGGAGCGCCAGCAGTTCGTACATGCAAACGCCGACGTTGAAGATGTCACTGCGTTCATCGATGCTGCGCGTTCCTTGAATCTGTTCGGGCGACATGTAGAGCGGCGTGCCCGGGCGTTGTCCACCGCCCGTCAGTGTGAGCAACTGCTGCTCCTCCGCCTCTTTAAGTTTCGAAGCGTCATAGCGTGTCAGAGTTTGGTCGTCGATCGATCCCCAAACCTTGGCCGTCCCCCAATCGAGCAAGTAGACCTCGCCAAAATTCCCGAGCCAAATGTTCTCGGGTTTGACATCGCGATGAATCACGCCGCGGGCATGGGCATAGGCAAGAGCCTGACACGCATCCGCGAGAGCTTCGATCCGCTGATGCGTCGGGTACCGGTTGGTCGCCTGCTCGTCTCCGCCGGCAATCCGCTTGAGCACTTCAAACAGGTTCTCGCCCGAGATCAGTTTCATGGTGAAGTAAACGCCGTGCAACAAATCCGTGCCAATGTCGTACACCGGGACGGTATTGGGATGCTGCAACTGCGCCGTCACCCGGGCTTCGCGAAGCAGGCGGCGTTTCTCGTTTGGCACGTTGCAGTGCTCGCGATGAAGCGTCTTGATCGCGATCTGTCGGCCCGTGACGGGATCAAACGCCGCGCGAAGCAGCCCGTTGCCGCCTCGCGCAATTTCTCGCATCCCCGTGTAGCGATCCAAATCGCGGGGAACTTTTCGTGGCAAGTCCGGGTCAGTTCCCGAAAGAATAATGTTCGGTTCTTGTTGCATGTTGATTAACGCGGGATCGGTTCAAAACCGTTGTCGCTGTCAATCGAATCGGGCGGAAAGGAGTCAATCGACCTGTCGGAGTCTAACAGTTTCCGGCGTTCCGATTAGGCACCGCGCGGGAAGGAATTTCCAAGAGGACTCCGTCGGCGTTCACCCAAACCCGATCGTGCCCGCGCCGGCGGATCGTGTGGGTGCCCGTAAACCGGCCAATAGCTGGTAGAACCAAACAGTTTCGGTGAAACCAAAAACAAGGCAACCGGCCGAGACTTTCTTGCTGAGATTGCATGCGGTAGGAAGGATGCACGTGGCCGGCAATCGCGAGTTCGCCCGCGGGCGGCTCGACGGGTTCGTGGTACAAGGCGACCCCACCGAGTCGTGTTCCGGCAGCCCACTCGGTCATTCTCCAGGATGCAGGGAATGCCGTGACGCGATCATGATTGCCGCGGACCAAATGGATGTCGAGTGTGCAAAACTGCGCGCAGAAATCCGCGAAACAGTCGACCACTTGTCTCGACAGCGATGACGGTTCGTGAATCAAATCGCCCAGCAATACCAATCGCGACGGATGGGTGCATCTCACCAGGTCGGAGATCGCATCGAGCGTTGATTCATTCGAGCCCTGTGGCACCGCCAGTCCGTTTCGGCGGAACGTGTTGTCCTTTCCCAGATGCAAGTCCGCGACGAACAATGAGTCGGTTGCCGGATCATAGACACCCCCAGCGGCAAACAGCTCGAGCACGTTCTCCGCCAAATCGACCCGCAAGCGATGCGACGGACTCGTCGGCGAATGTTTCGCAGCGGTACCGCGCGTCACAGGCCTCGTCATCTGGATCGCGGCCCCAAACGTCCAAACATGCGGTCCAGTTCATCGCGGCTGAAGAACAGTGCCGTCGGCCGTCCATGAGGACAATGGTGCGTGTCGTGATAAAGGTCGCGTTGTTCAAGCAACGCTTCGATCTCTTCGGAAGAAAGTGGGTCGCCGGCTTTGACGGCCGCTTTACAAGCGATCGTGGACAACAAGTGATTGAGCAACTCAATCGGCTCGGGCTGTTTTCCACCATCCAGAACGGAATCCATCAAGGTGCGCAGCATTTCGGCGGGCGGTGTCTTCTTCAACATCGCCGGGTAGGCACGGATGACGATCGAGTCACCGCCAAAATCTTCCACATCCATCCCGATCTTTGCCAACGTCTTCTGGTGCTCCAAAACACTGGTGCGCTCGGCAGGCGTCATGGTGACCGGCTCGGGAACCAACAGGCCCTGCGACTCGAGCGACTGGCCGCTTTCGAGCACCTTGTGTTTGACACGTTCATAAAGCACTCGCTCATGCAACGCGTGCTGGTCAATCACCACCATGCCCTTTTCGTCTTGTGTCACCAAGTATCGATTGTGAACTTGAAAACCCAAGTAGCAAACGCTGGGTGAGTCGCTCGGCGCGTCGGAGGTTGATTCCCAAGGAGCCACCTCGCCTGGCTCGGTCGTTGGCTGCGCCGAATCGATCGCCGGCGGACGAGCGGCGGGCGTATTCCCGGGATAGGGCTGAAAATGAGGAATTTGTCCGGGCATTTGAGCGGCTGACGGACCTGCCGCCGCAACGTCGCTGGTCGGTGCCGGCTCCTGACGAACGGGGGCGTGGCTGACCGCTGCGGATTCACCTCCGCTGGCCGGTGAAACGAAAACGTCCGACGGTTGGTTGCCCGTTCGCGCCCACTCGATCACGCCTTGACGATGTGCCTGCTCAACCCGCACCGGCATCCCAAGTTCGCTTTGTGGCCTTCCGGCCAGCTGTTCGTTTGACGAAGGCTCGGAGGAATCTCGACTGGCCGGACCGACACGCTGCGTCATGTCGGTGGAAAGGAAGTGATGCCGAAGAGTTTGCAAAAGACGACTGTAGACTCTCCCACCATCGGTAAAGCGAACCTCCAGTTTCGTGGGATGCACGTTGACATCGATCATCTCAGGCGCCATCGACATTCGCAGAAAGCAAATCGGATGACGTCCCACCATTAACATCCCCCGGTAGGCTTCCGTGAGGGCGTGTTGCAACGAGCGATCGCGAATGTAACGCCCGTTGAGAAACAAATATTGCATCCGCGAGTTGCCGCGACTGACCGAAGGATCGCAGACATAGCCGCTGACTCGAATCTGGGCGTCATCGCTGTTGATCGGAATCAATGTTTCGGCGATTTCTCCACCAAAAAACGCTGCGACTCGATCGCCAAATCGTTCCGTCGCGGGCAGATCGTGCAAGACCTTGTCGTTGTTGGTGAGCACAAAATGGACACGCGGGTTGGCCAGTGCAAGCCGGGTGAATGCTTCGACGATGTGACCCTTCTCAGTCTGCGCTGTCTTCAAAAAACGATGCCGCACCGGCGTGTTGAAGAACAGGTTGCGAATCTCCATGACCGTGCCCGGAGGACACCCGCAAGGTTGCGGCGCCTCGATCGAACCGCCACGCACTTGAATCTCGTAGCCCACCGAATCGTGCTGGGTGCGACTACGAATCGTCATGTGTGAAACGCTGCCGATCGACGCGAGTGCCTCGCCGCGAAACCCAAGCGTCTTCACATGGAAAAGTGCTTCGTCGGTCGGCAGCTTACTCGTGGCATGACTGGCCAGTGCGAGCGGCAGTTGTTCCGCCGTCATCCCGCAACCGTTGTCACTGATTCGGATCAGTTCGGTGCCGCCACCTTGGATCGTCACTTCGATCCGCGTGGAACCTGCATCGATGCTGTTCTCAAGGAGCTCTTTGACGACCGATGCGGGGCGTTCAATCACTTCGCCGGCGGCGATTTGATTGATCAAGTTCGGAGGAAGCTGACGGATCTTTGGTAGCGATTTTTGTTGAACGTCCATGCGACCAATGTACCGCTGCTGAGTGGTTCAACCAAGCTGATTGGGCCTTTCTTTCCGCAGGCTCCACAGGCCGATTCGACCGACTATGCTTTCAATCCGCGAAACAGATTTTTTCAAATTTTCGCGCTCCCAAATAAATCCGGGTTTCTCGGCGTGGGTAAAACTACTAAATTCAGAATGTTCAAGGATGAACGTGAGGCCACGATCTGGCGGGTTGTTCCAGTACGCACGATGCGGGACGACAACCAATGTCATCGCGGCCTTAGAAGTCCAGGGATGTATGGGGCACCAAAAAACCGGCGAGCTGTTTTGCATCGGGGGCAACGATGTGGCAACTCCGCCGGTTTTTTGTTTCCTCTCGAAGATGGTCGGCTTCGAGGCCACGATCGGCGTGCAAAACGTTATCAGCGTTTCCGCATGAAATCGTTCTCCTGGATGCTCGTGATCAAAACGCGGCCGACCTCATGCTGATGGATCCCATCGATCGCTACCGGCGTAGGTGCTGGTGAAAAAATTCCAGCATCGTTCCGGTCAGCTGCGGGCTGATGAACGTCAGCATGTGTCCTTTCTTGGGCACAACGAACAGGGAGGCTTTCGTGCCCGCGTCGGAGAGCTTCTTCAAAAAAGCTCTTGAGCCGGCGATTGGCACGATGCCATCACTTTCACCATGAACGATTTGAATCGGGGGATCCGAAGCGGAGACAAAACAGACGGGCGAAGCAGCGCGATAGTTTTCGGGGCACTCGCGGCGTGAACCACCGAGGAAAAAGGCGAGCGACGTGTTGTCCGGCGGAAGGGTTTGAAAGTCCGTCGGGGGACCGCCTGCGCAGACCGCCCGGATATCGGGCATCTTTTCCCAACGCGGATCATCTTGGGACCAGTTGGTCGTCGGCTGCACCTTTTCCCAAGACTCATCGGCGAGCGTGCCAATCAGCGAGACCAAATGCCCCCCGGCGGAGTAGCCATAGAGTCCAACGCGTTCGAGATCAAAATCATATTGCTCAGCATGGTCGTGAATCCAAACCAATGCGACACGCAGATCGTCAACTTGGGAAGGAAACTTGTGTTTCGGCGCGTGGCGGTAGTTGATCGCGACCGCGGCATAACCGGCTTCGGCGAGCTTGCTGGCATGCTGGTCCATCGTCCACTTGTCACCGGCCACCCAGGCACCACCGTGTACGACCACGATGACCGGCCGTTTTCCATTGGCGGACGGTTGCGCCGGATCGATGTTATCGATGCCTGCGTCTTCCTTTTTCGCCGCGTCGACTGGCAGAAAGAGATCGCAGTTGCCCGCGGTCGTCTTCGCCTCGTCGGGGTGTTCGCAATAGCTCACATTAAGAACGCGTCGAACCTCGTAATCACCGGCGTTCTGGTCGGCGAAAGCTGAAACGGATGAGAGTGCGGCCATCAACGCCAGGTAAACGAACGGGTTGGCCACGTGCTTGGTCGTGCGGTACAAGTTAATGTGCGGGTGGTTCGGGTTGGTCATTGGGGAATTGCCTCCTGCTCGTATACTAACGCCATTGGCTACTGCCAGTCCTCATCGATGCGACGAAATCCTGCAAGACAGCCACGGCTCGAAGGCTAACTCGCTCGTTTCTCCCGGAATGTAAGACCATGCAAGACCCTGACCACTCCGAAATCTCTGCCAGCGTCGAGTCGTCGCTTGATCCGATTCCAGAGGCCGTGGAAGCCATCCAGCGGGGTGAAGTCGTCATTGTGGTCGATGCCGAGGACCGAGAAAACGAAGGCGATTTTATCTGCGCCGCGGAGAAAGCGACCACGGAAAAGATTAATTTCATGCTCGGTGGACGCGGCCAGCTTTGCTGTTCGATCCTACCGGAGGTCGGCCGTCGCTTGGAACTCAATCCGGTTGTTGCCGACAACAACGCTCCGCTGCGAACGGCCTTCGTGACACCCATCGACATCGCGTCGGCAAGAACCGGTATCACGGCCGCTGAACGGAGCGAGACCATTCGCCGGATGGCGTCGCCGGAATGCCGCGTTGATGACTTTGTTCGGCCCGGCCACGTGTATCCCCTGATCGCCAAAAAAGGCGGCGTGCTGCGACGTGCGGGTCACACCGAGGCCGCCGTGGATCTTGCCCGCATGGCAGGCCTGCAACCGGCCGGTGTCCTTTGCGAAGTCCTGAACGAGTCCGGTGATCGAGCCAGCCGACAGCAACTGGTCGAGATCGCAAAGAAGCATTCGTTGAAAATGATCAGCATCGAGCAGTTGATCGCACACCGACGCGTCAGTGAAAAATTGGTCAACCGAGCTGCCGAAGCAAAACTCCCGACGCGATACGGTGAATTCAAAATCATCGTGTACTCGGTGAATTTTGAAACACAGGAGCCCATCGTGCTCGCACTCGGTGACCTGACATCGATCTCCAAAGAGGTGAAAGATTCGGGCGAATCTACCCAGGCGCCACTTGTCCGAATGCACAGCAGTTGCTTCACGGGTGACCTCGTTGCATCGCTACGTTGCGACTGTGGCGACCAACTGCACATGGCGTTGGAGATGATTGCTGCGGAGGGTCGTGGGGCGTTGGTTTATCTGCCGCAAGAAGGCCGTGGCATCGGACTCGCGGAGAAGATTAAAGCCTACGCCTTGCAGGACCAAGGCATGGATACGGTCGAAGCCAACCACGCGCTCGGATTCAAAGCCGACATGCGTGACTACGGCGTGGGACTTCAAATCCTCAAGGATCTGGGCGTCCGAGAAGTTCGCTTGCTCACCAACAATCCGAAGAAGAAGCAGGCGTTCAACCTGCGAGGTTTCGACCTCAAAGTCGTCGACCAGGTGCCGATCGTGCCTCCGGTCAATCAACACAACAAACACTACCTCGAGACCAAACGCGAGAAAATGGGCCACGAGCTGCCCGATCTCGGTTAGTGCTTCGGTGAGTCAATCAAGTGAGCAGCGAAGTGATGGCCTGTGCCTTGACCAGTTCGCGTGGCTGGTTGAGGTGGTTGTAGACGATCGTCTCGGGATGAATGCCAAAGCTATGGTAGATCGTCGCCAGGAGTTCGGCCGGATGCACAGGATCCTCCAGCGGTGCCGACGCCGTTTTATCACTCTTGCCATGCACGTAACCGCGCCGTGTCCCCGCGCCGGCCATCACGGCCGTGTAGCAGTAGGGCCAGTGATCGCGTCCGTCATCGGAGTTATTGTTGCCACTGGTGCTGACGCCACGCTGCGGGCTACGGCCGAATTCGCCCACGGCGACGACCAGTGTTTCCTCCAGCATCCCGCGTTCATCCAAGTCTTCGATCAGCGTTGAAAGCCCCGCATCCAACATGGGTGCCGATTGATCTTTCATTCGCTTGCTCAACCCGACATGGTGATCCCAAGAATGATTGTCGCTGTTCGCAACCTTGGGCCAAATCACTTCCACGACGCGTGTTCCGGCATCCACCAAACGCCTGGCGAGCAAGCAACTTTGCCCAAACGTGTTTCGTCCGTAACGGTCGCGAAGTGCATCGGACTCTTGCGAGAAATCAAACGCTTCCCTCGCACGGCCACTGACGATCAATGAGAGCGCGCGGTCGTAGTACTCATCGAGTTCGTAGTTCTCGACCGCCTTATTGATGTGCGGCATCTGCGCGTTGAGCAGGTCACGTAGTTGGGCACGCCGTTCCAGGCGAACACTAAAGACCTCCTCACGGAGCTTGAGGTCCTCGATTTTGATCCGGTTCATTTTGGTCATGTCCAGATCATCGCCGTCGGGATACAGCGTGTACGGATCATACGACTTGCCCAGGAATCCCGCCGTGCCGCCTTTGCCGACCACATTTGATTCCTGCAGCGGACGCGGCAGCATCACAAACGGCAACATCGGTTCATCGATCGGTTGCATTTTGACGATGTTGCTGCCGAAGTTCGGAAAGTCTTTGGGCGAGGGCGGCTCCAGTTGCCCCGAAGGACTGACCTTATCGGTCGTGTATCCCGTCATCATCTGATAGATCGCCGCGGTGTGGTTGAACAAACCGTTGGGCGTGTACGACATGGACCGAATCATGCTGAATCGATCGTTCAGTGTGCTCAGTCGCGGCAGGTTTTCGGTGAACCGAACCCCGGGCAACTTGGTATTGATGGCCTTGAATTGGCTCTTCACGTTGTCGGGAACATTTTCCTTGGGGTCCCAAAGGTCCAGGTGACTGGGACCGCCTTGCAAGTAGACCAAGATAATACTTTTGGCTTTTCCCCACCCGGGACCGCCACCGGCGCCTTCCGAAGCGGTTGCGGATTCCATTTGCAACAGTGAGGGCAGTGAAAGCCCGAGCATGCCACAGCCCCCCACCCTCAGAAAGGTGCGGCGGCTCGGAGCCAAATGGGGATCGCAGAGGTCTTTGGCTGCAAAGCCTTTGAAAGAAAGCATGACGCGTCTCCAAATGGGTCAGTGATTGAACAGGAAAGCGGGGCTATTGATCAAAGCCCAAGTCAAGTCTTCGGCAGCGGTCAAACGAAGACGTTCAACCTGCTGTTTACTTTGTTCGACATCGGACCGAAGTCGAACGATTCGTGGGTCGTCTGGCGTTTCAATCGACAGACGTTCGATGCGTTTTTCGAGGCGAACGGTTTCGGCATCGCGAGGCACCGGCTTGCTGGCGGCGGCAACCGCGCCAGCGGCTTTGACACGCTTGGCATCCGTTTTCCGAACATAATTCAGCAACACTTGCGTCGAGGATTCCGCTCGCTGCGGTTTCGGGGTCGAAACGATCGCCGCGTAGGTTTCCGGCAAACCGAGTGGCAATTCACCGGTTGAGTTGGTGGCACTGATGCGAAATTTGCCTAAGCGATGATCGCCCGCGTTATGGAACTGATGAATCTGAATTCGCAGGGTGCAACCCGTCGCATTTTCAATCGGCTTTGCCAGACGGAACGTCGCCCAGTGATCGAGCCCGGTGGCACCGGAAACCGCCCAGCCACCCTGGTTGCGCTTGTTACCGTCGAAGGTGGCTTCGATGCTGAATGACGACTGTAAGAAGTCAGCTTTGCCACTCGCAATCGCAACATCACGGAACTTCTTGGCGTCTTCCGTGTCGGCGACGTCGACTTCAAATTCGGTCACAACGAAGTTCCCGTTGCTCGGCAGACCTGGACCTCCACCGGGGAGCGACTCATCCGAAAGAGCTTCCAACCGAAGCCCCGTAATCATGGGCAGACTGGTTTGAAAGTCGATCGTGTAAACGCCTTTGCCCGCTTCCTTCGAGGCCGTGATCGAACGATCGGCATTGGCAACCAGTGTGGCTTTATTGGTTGCGGCGAGCGTGACCGGACGAAGGGGAAACCACTCCGTCTGGCTGGCGTGTTCCGCCCCCCACTGATCCAGACGTTGTTCCAACTCCGAGTCGACTTTCGCGAGTGCTTCTTTCGCCGCTTGGATTCGTTGTTCACGTTCCTTGGCGAGTCGCTCCTGCTCGGGCTTTGCGGCCTCGATCTGTTCGGCAAGCTTCTTCCGGGTCGATTCGAGCTCTTGTTCTCTTGTCGCTTCCCGTTTCGCTTTCTCGGCCTTCCAGAGAGCCTCCTGCTCGGCCAATTGTTGGATCAAGCTTTGGTGATCAAGGTCGATCCGACGTTTGATTTGGTCGAACGCGTCCAACTCCGCGTCCGTCGGTGGTCGACCGAGGGAACGAAGGAAGAGCTCTTCGGCAAGTTGGCGATCATCCGGATTGTCGGCGACAATTTTCTCCAGTTCGTTCTTGGGATCCGAGATCGCTCCGGCAATCGTGGGTCCACCGACCAACGCCATAATCGGTCCAAGCTGTAGTTCGCTGGAACGTTCGCACTCACAAGCACTCTCGCGAACCGGTCGTCCCAGATTCTGCAAAAAACCGTCGGCAAGCTTCACTCCGGAATCGGTCACGGCCGCTGCGCGCGTTCCGGCAGGCATCCCTGGAATCTGACTGGTCGCACCCGTCAAACGATGAACCGCATCGTAGATGACCTCGGCCGGCAATCGGCGCGGCATCGCATGCGAATAATTCAGAACATCGTCTTCATTGAGCGCGTTGGTTTCCACGCTCAATTGATACGTTCGGCTGTTGCAGATTTCACGCAAGATGCTTCGCGTATCGAATCCCGAATCAACAAATCGTTGCGTCAGATGGTCCAGCAAACCGGGGTTGGTCGGCGGATTACCGGCTCGAATGTCGTCGATGGGTTCGATCAAGCCGACGCCCAAAAGGTAGCCCCAGAGTCGATTCACATAGCTGCGAGCGAAGTAAGGGTTGTCGGCGTCCGTCATCCAGTCGGCGAGCAACTCGCGCCGCGTCGGCTTGTCTGCGGAATCAAAGTCCACTTCGTAGGGATGTTTCGGTGCAACGACCTTTCCCGTGCGGCCGTGTTTAACGTCTCCCTGTTGGCTGTCCACGACGATCTCGTACAGCGGCTTCGCCCCTTCGACGGCCGTGCCGCCAATCTTTTTGCCCTTCGATTCCGGGTCGGCTTTGAGTTGCACCTGGCTGAAGAACGCGGCCAACTCGAAGTACTGGTCCTGTGTCCAACGTTCGAACGGATGGTCGTGACACTTGTTGCAGTTGAAACGAATGCCCAAAAAGAGGTGCGTCGTGTTCTCCATGGTGTCTTCGGGATTGCGAAGCACTTTGAAGTAACTCGCAGCGGGGTTCTCACGGTTGGATCCGCTCGCGGTCAGAATCTGTTGGGCAAACTCGTCGTAAGGACGGTTCTCTTGCACTGCCGTCCGAATCCACTCGCGAAACTTCTTGCTTCCCTCAACGCCCAGAAACTTGCGATTGACTTGTAGCAGGTCGGCCCATTTGTTGGTCCAGTAGTCGACGTAGGCATCCGAGGCCAACAGTTGATCGACCTCTCGCTCTCGTTTCTCGCGCGTGGGCGTGGAGTCGGCGAGGAATTCTCGAACCTTCTCGCTGGTCGGCGGCAACCCGGTGAGGTCGAGTGTGACGCGGCGGAGGAATGCCGCGTCGTCGCTGAGCGGACTCGGCTGAACTTTGACGCGAGCCCATTTCTCGGCGACCCATTCGTCGATCGTCCCCCATGTTTCGACGGGCGATTCTTGATAACCGCTGCGGTCCCCCATCACGGTCAACGTGGATGCGACATAATTGCCCTCGTATCGAGCGAGGATCGCAGCCTCGCCACGGCGGACGGCGGTCAACAGACCACCACGCTCGGCTTTCGCGACTTCGGTGTTCCCGCTCTCGATGAACGCTTCCCGAGTCACGTCGCGTGATTGGCCGTCGGCAAAGTGGGCCACCAAGCGGACTTGTTGTTGGGTCCCGACGGTTTGCACCACGGGGTTATTCGGAAAGATCTCGAGACGAGTGACGCGTGGTGTTTCCAAGTCGAGTTGACTTCCGTCGGCGATCCATCGTCGGAGGATCGCGTGATAGGGGTCGCCTTTGTCCATCAGCACGCCGCCCTCGTGTGGCGTGAGACCGAGTGGTTTCCGCAACATCAACGATTGCTCCGGTGCGGCCGGGTTGATCCGTCGCGCCGCCAAGTCATCTGTCAACGCGCGGAGATCGTACAGCGGGTCATACCCCCGCAACGAAAGCTTGAATCCGTTCTTGCCCTTCTGAGCTCCGTGACACGTTCCTTGGTTGCATCCGAGCCGGCTGAGCACCGGATTGACGTCGCGAATGAAGTCGACCGCGTCTTGAGCCGGGTTGACGACCGCCAACTTGACCGAAGCAGTGAAATCACCGAGCGCTACTTCGATCGATTGGTCGGCTTGCATGGGTGAGCTGGGGTTCAAAGTCACCAAGCCCTGCTGATGGACCGCCAGCCCATTGGAGGCCGAAAGCTCACACGCCCTGGTGACATCGATTCGCTCTCCGTCCGAAGTCACGCCGGTGACGACCAGCTGCGTGTACTCATACGGAGAAGCGATACTTGCCGCCGCGGGCGTGACTTCGATCGATTCGAAAACCACTTCACGAAGAGCCTGCTTCGGTGTTTCCGGTAACGTCGCTAACCAGCTGGACGCGTCGAAGGATTGCGAGTCCTGTGATCGCGTTTCGCTTTCCGGAAGAATTTTCAATGAACCGACTAAGTCACCATCGGGCGAGATACGCTGGATTTCCCCATCGCTGCCAACGAACAACAAGGTGTTGTCTGGCGTGAACGCAACGCAATAGACCGTTTGCGGTACCGTCAGTCGCGAGAGTTCGGTGGTGGTTGTGTCCTGGTGCTTGGCCAGCAATGCCTTCTCGGCAGCGGAGCGCTCGTTCACACGTTTGGCAATGATCTTTTTGATCTCGTCCGTCAGTGTTCCATCGAAGTCATATGCCCAAACCGAGATTTCCGACTCGCCATCGATCGTGGCCACCGCGGCAATCCGAGTCGCGTCAGAGTTGAGGGCTAGGCCAAAGATCCGCCCTTGCATGGCAGGCAACTTTCGCACCAGGTTGGCATCATCTCCGATCTTGCGAGCGGTCTCACGGAAAATCCGATAGACCTTTGCAATCCCATCGGCACCGCCGACGATGATTTCATTCCGGGCAGGGTGCACGACGACTTGATTGAGTCCTCCGGATAGCGCACCCGGCGTGATCGACGTGATGTTATCGATGAAGCGTTCGGTCTCGACCTCGGTGAGCTTGCAGGACATGTCCCGAGCCACCGAGACAACGTGCTTGCCGTCGTTGGTGAAGGCCACGTCACGAATCCAGTCTTCGTGAGCACCTTGGAATAGCACCTGTTGGCCGGTTTGGGTTTCGATCGCGCGAACGGTATTGTCCGCCGCTCCAAAAGCCAACTTGGCGCCATCGGGTGACCAAGCGATCCCGGCCAACGTGTCAAAGGTCTTGGAGACGGAAAGTGTCAGTTCGCCTGAAGCTGGATCCCAGAGTTGCACTTCGCCTTCAACGCCCGGTGTTCCGCCCACCGCCGCCAAGCGGCTGCCATCGGGACTGAAGGCGACCGCATTGATTCGTGGGCTCATGCCGACGAGGCGATTCAATAGCGAGCCGTCTTTCGGATCGACGAGCAAGATTTCGTGGTAACCGGCGACAGCCACTTTGGTCCCATCCGGCGAAACATCCAAAGCCGTGATCGCCGGAGCGTTGGTGTAAACCGGAGGCGACGCAGGTGAGAACAATGGCTCATCGGCGGCCGGACTGTCATTGACCGCCCCATTGGAAATCCAACGACGAATGAGCTCAACTTCGTCGGCATCGAGCGGTTTGGACGGGGGTTTGGGCATCTCTGCCACGCCGTCAACGAGTTCGATCTGCGAGAGTAAGTAGCTCTCGTCGGGTTTGCCCGGGACAATCGCCGCTTCACCGGTTTCGCCGCCTTTGATGAGCGAATCAAAGTCCGTCATCAAGTAAGCGCCCTGCTGCTTGGCACCCTGGTGGCAGCCATAACAATTCCGCCGCAAGATCGGCTCGATGTCTTCTTTGAAACTGACCTCCTGAGAGGCCACGTCGTCTGCTTGGCACAGGGACGTGCTTGCCGGCGAGAGCAAACAGGAGAGCAGCACTAACCAACGAAAACGCGTTGATCGATACACTTTGAATACCTAACGTTCATTGGGACGAACGCCAGTCCGACAGCGGTGTTTCTATTCGGGGGGGGAATCGCAGTGTCGGTAGCCCAGAAGGCGGGCAGGCGGGAATTGTCGCCCGCAAGGGTGCCGGCGGCAACCTTGAGAGTAGTGAATGGAGCCGATGACGTCAAATAATTCTATTTGACAA
Organism: Planctomycetota bacterium; assembly: GCA_039821235.1. Taxonomy (GTDB): domain Bacteria; phylum Planctomycetota; class Planctomycetia; order Pirellulales; family Pirellulaceae; genus Stieleria. The sequence goes on along the minus strand of JBCBOO010000003.1, from coordinate 11,683 downwards.
CAAAATTTACGAGCCGTTTCGGCACCGCGATCTTCTTGATCAGCTGTTTTCCGTCCAGCATCTGCTGCACTCGCGCGTCGGCAAGCGCCGCCTCAATCATCTGATCGGGCTTGGATTCCGGGGGGACGTTGATTTTGGTTTTGACCTTTCCATTGAACTGAACTGGAATCTCGATGGAGCTTTCAACGAGCGCCGCTTCATCCCATTGAGGCCAACTTTGGTGCGCGATCGAGCCTTCTTGACCCAATACCTTCCAAAGCTCCTCGGCGAGATGGGGCGCGTAGGGTGACAACAAGATCAAAAACGACTTCATCGCTTCGATCGGGCGAGATTCCGAACGTGTGAAAAAGTTAGTGAACTCCATCATCCGCGCGATCGCGGTGTTGAAACTCATCTCATCCGTATCCTCGGTGACCTTCTTGATCGTGGCGTGCAGCATCCGGTTTTGATCCTCGTCGCACGGCTGGTCGCTCAGCGACGGCTGCAAAACCAAGTCGTCCTCTTGATCATCGACGATCAATCGCCAAACACGGTCCAAGAAGTTTCGCACACCACCGACGCCTGCCATCGACCACGGCTTCGTCGCCTCGAGCGGTCCCATGAACATCTCGTAGAGACGCAATGAATCGGCGCCGTATTCGTCCACCACGACGTCGGGGTTGACCACGTTGCCGCGACTCTTGGACATTTTGTTCGCGCGACTTTCGATTCGAATCGAAGGGTTTTCGATCAATACAAAACCTTCGCCCTTCTTTTCGACAAGCTCGTCGGAAATCGGCTTCGAAGTGACTCTGCGGCCGTCTTTGGAAACGCGACCTCCATCGGCCGCTTTCTTGACATCGCTGAGCGAGACGGACTGGTCGTCTTCATCGACGAACATCGAGAATTCGACTTCGCCGAGAATCATGCCTTGATTGACCAATCGGCCGAAAGGCTCGGGCGTCGACACATGACCGCGGTCGTACAGCACTTTGTGCCAGAACCTTGAGTACAGCAAGTGCAACACGGCATGCTCGGCTCCGCCGACATAGAGGTCCACCGGCATCCATGCGCGTTCCTTTTCCGGATCGATCAATGCCGTGTCGTTCTTGGGATCGATATAGCGCAGGTAATACCAACACGACCCGGCCCACTGAGGCATCGTGTTGGTTTCCCGTCGATAGCGTTTTCCATCCAGCTCGACGTACAACCAGTCATCGTCCGCCTTCGCGAGCGGTGGTTCGGGCCGACCATGCGGCTTGAAGTCTTCGAGCTCGGGCAAACGAACCGGCAAGTCCTTCGCATCCACTCCGCGCAGGCGTCCCGTTGGTTGCCCATCGCCATCCAACTCGTGCAAGATCGGAAACGGCTCCCCCCAAAAACGTTGCCGACTGAACAACCAGTCACGCAACTTGTAATTGACCGCTTCGCCGCCCATTCCATCTTCCGTCAACGAGGCCGTGATGGCTTGCTTGACCTCGACGGTTTCTTTGCCATCGAAATCACCGCTATTGATGGCGACGCCGACGGCTGCATAACATGCTTTTCCACCCAGGATTTCCTCTCGTTGTTCATGGTCGTCCGGCGGATCCACGACAGCGATGACCGGCAAGTCGTATTTGACGGCGAATTCGAAATCGCGTTCGTCGTGTGCGGGCACAGCCATGATCGCTCCCGTCCCATAGCCCGCGAGCACGTAGTCCGCGACCCAAATCGGCACCGGCTTGCGATTGACCGGATTGATGGCGTAGCTGCCGGTAAAGACACCCGTTTTTTCTCGATCACCTTCCGTTCGTTCACGATCGGACTTGAAAGACGCCTTTTCGCAGTAGGATTCCACGTCGGAGCGTTGATCATCCGTTGTCAAATGCGCCAGCATCGGATGCTCTGGCGAGACAACCATGTAGGTCGCTCCGAACAACGTGTCCGGTCGAGTTGTGTAGACGCGCAACGCGTTTTCGCCCGGGTCGTTGGGGAATCCTTCCGATTGGCGAACGGATTGCCAGGTGGCAAAGCTGGGTTCGGTACCCACAAAGAAATCCAGTTCGGCACCCGTGCTACGGCCGATCCAATCGGTCTGCAGCTTTTTGATCCCGGTGGGCCACTGCAATTCATCCAACCCGTCGAGCAAGCGTTCGGCATAGTCGGTGATTCGCAACATCCACTGGCGTAGCGGAATGCGTTTGACAGGGTGACCGCCGACTTCGCTCTTCCCGTCGACCACTTCTTCATTGGCCAACACGGTCCCCAATTTGGGACACCAATTGACGAGCGCGTCGTCCAAATAGGCCAACCGCTTGGAGTCGATAAAATCCTGTGTGGCGGAGTCACCTTGCTGCCGGATTTCGTCCGGAATCGGCAACTCGCTGATCGGTCGGCCCTTCTGTTGCTCGTGGTCGAACCAAGTCTCAAAAAGCGTGAGGAAGATGAACTGCGTCCAACGGAAGTAGTCTTCGTCCGTTGTGGCCAACACGCGATCCCAGTCGTAGCTGAAACCGAGCATCTTCAACTGGCGCGTGAAGTTGTCGATGTTTCGTTGGGTCTGAACGCGAGGATGTTCGCCAGTCTTGATGGCGTGTTCCTCGGCGGGCAATCCGAACGCGTCAAAGCCCATCGGGTGCAATACGCTTTCGCCCCGAAGCCTCGCGAATCGAGAAACGATATCGGTTGCCGTGTAACCTTCGGGGTGACCGACGTGGAGCCCGTCGCCGCTGGGATAGGGGAACATATCCAGCACATACCGCTTGGTCTCGCCCGGAGGATCGGGGGTCACAAACGTCTTGTTTTCTTCCCAGTAGGCTTGCCACTGGGGTTCGATGTCGGCAGGGTTATAGCGCGGCATGGTGGATGGCTGCGAAAATACGGAAGCGAATCAGCGATCGGGCGCTCGAATTCTACGGATTGAACGAAAGGGCGTAAGCGGTCGCGAAGTCAGCCAGATAGGTACGGTCGTGGCAAAACTCTATTTCTACTACTCGACGATGAATGCGGGGAAGTCAACGATTCTGCTGCAGAACAGCTACAACTACCGCGAACGCGGGATGAGGACGTTGATTCTGCTTCCGGAAATCGACACCCGTGACGGGCAGGGGAAAGTCACCAGCCGGATCGGCCTGGAGGCCGAAGCAACGACCTTCACCACCGCCGACCAGTTGTTTTCGTTGGTCGAATCCTGCCACGAAACAGAGCCTTTGGACTGTGTTTTGGTCGACGAGTCGCAGTTCCTCACGCGGTCTCAAGTCCGACAACTGAGCGATGTCTGCGACCGTCTCGAAATCCCCGTCATGGCATATGGCTTGAGGACGGACTTTCAAGGCAACTTGTTCGCTGGTAGCGAAGCACTTTTGGCATGGGCGGACACGCTTGCCGAAATCAAGACCATCTGCCACTGCGGTCGCAAGGCCACCATGGTGCTGCGAATCGACTCCGAAGGCCGCCCCGTCAAAGACGGACGTCAAATTCAAATCGGTGGCAACGAACGCTACGTCCCCGTTTGTCGCCGGCATTTCAAGCAAGGAATGACCGAACGTGCGTCCAACGAATTGCCACTGCTGGAGGGACTGGAGCCCGAATGAGCCTCGGGGGAGAAAAACCGGACAATCCGGGTTTTTCGTGATGTAGGCGGCCGGCGAAAAGCGATCCGCTCTCTTCAACCTCTCCGACGAAGGCAACAATTAATCGTTTTGACAACGTTGCTCCCGAGTCCACTTTGCCGAGCCCGAGCGGCGGTTTGGCGACCTCGAAGGATCGCACCCACGAAAAACCTGGATGGCCCGAGAAACTCGGGGATTTGCGGTGTTTTCATCGGCTCTTGGATGCGATTTGCGAATCCTTGTACGTCTCGCGAATGGGGGCGAAAAATGCTAGACTTCCGGGTTCACGCCACGCAGGATGCGACGGGCTGAGCGAGCCCCTTTTCACATCGCGCCGGCAACCCTCTTTCCGCCTCTTTGTCAGGTCTCAATGAGCGACGTCCCCTCCTCGGATTCCCCCGATCAAGACGCCCCCCTGCCGGTCGAAACATCGCAGCCCGTCGAAACATCGCAGCCCGCAGACGCACCGGTTTCCTCCGTCCCCTCGGCGAACGAACAGTACACGGACGAAGATCTCAAACACCTGTCCGACCTGGACCACGTTCGCAAGCGCCCCGGAATGTACATCGGTGACACGGCGACGCGTGGGCTCCATCACCTGGTCTACGAAGTCGTCGATAACTCGATCGATGAAGCCATGGCCGGATTTGCGTCCAAAGTCTCCGTCGTCGTTCACACCGATGGCAGCGTCACGGTGGAAGACGATGGCCGCGGAATCCCCGTGACGCCGCACAAAGAACTCTCGCTGGAGCTGGACCGCGAAGTCAGCACCATGGAGGGCGTGATGACCGTCCTCAAATTCGGTGGCAAGTTCGAGAAGGGTGCGTACCAAACCTCGGGCGGTCTCCATGGCGTCGGTGTCACGGTCGTCAACTTTTTGAGCCAGTGGGCTGAATGCGAAGCCAGTCGCGACGGATTCACTTGGAGCCAGGGATATGAGCGTGGCGTCGCAACCGGCCCGGTCAAAAAAGGACGTTCCACGAACAAATCAGGGACCAAAACGACCTTCAAAGCCGACTCGCAAATTTTCTCCGTCACGAAGTACAGCTTCGATACGCTGAACAAGCGTCTGCAGGAACTTGCGTTCCTGAACAGCGGCGTGCGAATCACGTTCCTGGATGAACGCAACGGCGAAGGCGGTGACTTCAAGTACGAACGTGGAATCACCGAATTCGTCGAGCACCTCAACCGCGCCAGCGACCCACTTCACAGCGATGTGATTTCGATCGTCGGCGAAAGAGAAGGCTGCCAATTCGAAATCGCACTCCAATACAGCACCGAGTACACCGAGAACGTTCAATCGTATGTCAATAACATTCACACGATCGAAGGCGGAACGCACGTCTCCGGGTTCCGATCGGCGCTGACGCGAACGTTAAACGCGTACGGCAAGAAAGAGGGCTTGTTGAAGAAAGAAGCACTTGGCGGTGACGATATTCGCGAAGGCATCACGGCGGTGATCAGTGTTCGTGTTCCCCATCCACAGTTCGAAGGCCAAACGAAAACCAAGCTCGGCAACAGCGAGGTGGACGGCATCATTTCCGGCGGTGTCAGCGAGCAACTGGCCAAGTATCTCGAAGAGAACCCGCGAACGGCCAAAGCGATTGTCCGCAAAGGCCTGCTCGCATCCGAAGCACGCGAGGCGGCTCGAAAAGCCAAGGACCTGCTCCGAAAACGAAAAGACGCGCTCGGCGGAGGTGGCCTGCCCGGAAAACTGCGCGACTGCATCAGCAAGGAAATGAAACGCTGCGAGCTCTACTTGGTGGAAGGTGATTCGGCGGGTGGATCCGCCGAAGGAGGCCGCATGCGAGACTACCAAGCAATCCTTCCGCTGCGTGGAAAAATTATCAACGCCTACAAAAGCCGCGATGATAAAGTCTTGGCGAATGAAGAAGTCCGCTCGATGATCCAGGCGATCGGCACTGGAATCGGAGCCGATCAAGACATCTCCAAGCGTCGCTACAACAAAGTCGTCATCATGACCGACGCCGACGTTGACGGGAGCCACATTCGGACGCTGTTGTTGTGCTTCTTCTATCGGCAAATGTACCAGCTTGTCGCAGATGGACATGTCTACGTTGCACAACCGCCGCTCTTCCGTGTTTCCCATGGACGAACGAAGTACTACGTCCAAACCGACGAAGAAATGAAGGGCCAACTGCTCGAACGAGGACTCAATGACACCGTCTTTGAAGCCGAAGACGGACGTAAGGTCGAGGGCGACTCCATGCGAAAACTCTGTGAGTCCCTGGCGGCGATGGAAGACGCCGTCGTGGCTCTCGAACGCCGGGGAGTCGGACTACGCATCCACGCCGCACGACTCGACCCGGTCAGCAACAAACTACCGACGTGGTTGTTGACTCACGGGAACGAGGAAAATTGGTTCTTCAGTACGGAAGACGTCGAGACCTTCCTCAACGATCACAACCTGGTGCTCGATGAAGAAGCCGGTCAACCACCCGAAGCTGAAGCCGCCGATCCCGATGCTCCGCAAGACGCCTCGGCGGAGGAACAAGCGACCGAGCCCGAGATTGATGAGCGACTGGTCGCCCACTTGGCGGAAGTTCACGAGGTTCGAACCATCAACAGCGGACTGAAGGAACTCGCCGAACTTGGTTTTTCCGTGGATGACCTCATCCCCGCCGATCGAACCGGCATGACGACGCCACGGTTTGAGCTGATTCGCGGCGAAGACATTCGCCGACCGTTGACCGATCTGCGTGAGCTTCTCGCAGAAGTTCGTTCCGCGGGCGAAAAAGGTCTGCAGCTCACCCGCTTTAAAGGGCTGGGCGAAATGAACGCCGAAGAGCTTCGTGAAACGACCCTTGATCCGGCGAACCGAACCCTGATCAAGGTCAACATGAAGGACGCCGGTGCCGCCGATGAAATGTTCCGTCTGCTGATGGGCGACAAAGTCGAGCCGCGACGAGAGTTCATCGAAAAGCACGCGCTTGACGTTCGCAACCTGGATGTTTAACCGCAACCAAACCCATGGATGATCCTCTGCGAATTGGACTTGGTTACGATTCCCATCGATTGGGATCCGGTGGTCCGCTCCGAATCGGTGGAATCGATGTCCCGTCTGACTTTTATGCCATCGGGCATAGTGATGCCGATGTCGTCCTTCACGCCATCACCGATGCGCTGCTGGGAGCGATTTGTGACGGCGACATCGGGCGTTTGTTTCCGAACACTGCGGCGGAGAATCGGTCGCGAGATAGTGCCGACTTTGTGAACGAAGCCGTCAAACGAGTTCATGCGGCTGGGTTTCGCGTGGTCAACCTGGATTGCGTGATCTTGGCCGAGCATCCCAAGATGGCCCCCCACATCGACCGAATGCGGAAACAAATCGCAGAACTGCTCTGTGTTGACATCACTCGTGTGAGCGTCAAAGCGAAGACAGGCGAAGGCGTCGGAGAGATCGGCACTTCACAAGCCATCGCCGCACGGACGGTTGTTCTTTTGACCGCGAGTGCAACTTAGCGACTCGGCAAGAGCTTTGCTCACCTGCTCAACGTTTGGCAATGCGATTTGGTTGAATGCCGTTGCGAGTCGCGGTAGCGGTGACCGGGTTCTCCGGCCAGTGATGTTTCGAATATCGGCGACGCAGTTCTTTTCGAATCTCAACGTACGCCGACTCCCAAAAACTCGCCAAGTCATCCGTGATTTGTTGAGGGCGGCGATTGGGCCCGAGCAACTCGAGTTGCAACTTGATTCGCCCTCCGGCAATACGCGGTGTCTCACTCCAACCGAAAAGCTCTTGGATGCGAACGGCCAACAGCGGCGGTTTTCCCGGTCGATAGCGCAGCCGTATCTCGTTGCCACTTGGTACCCGAAGTTTTTCGGGGAACTCCTGATCGAATTGTGTGAGCTCGTTGTAACCGAATTGAGCCCGCAGATAGTCGATCCAAGGTGCTTGGCGGAGTTCGGCGAACGAGATGCGGTCAACGCACAGCTCACGAAGCGTTTCCTGAAGAGCGGTATCAACCGAGGGCGGTGCAGGTTGTTCTTTTGCGTCACGTTTGGGGCCGCCGAAACCCGTGTCGATCTCATCGCGGTAACGCCACCTCGCGATCAGACTCTGTAGTGTTTGATCATCAGCGGGCAAGACGTGTTCCAGCCGATCGTGTGCCTGCGCGTAAAGCACTTCCGCCGTATGCTCATCGGGAATCAACTCGGCGGGCGTATCTTTGACAATCAAGTCTTCGATGCATTGTTGCTCACGAGCCACCAAAGCCGCTCGGGTTTTGTCAAAGTCCACTCGGCGCCGGCGAGAGAGCCGCACGTGCTCCAGCCAGCGATCCCCTTCAAGCGATACGATTAAGCGGGCTTGGGCTTCGCTGCCGCGTCCATCCAAATCGACGGCAATGAAGTAGCCGCTGGAATCTGACGCCAGTGGCTGCTTCAGTCGAATGCCTTTTCCACCGACCATTCGACCGCGAGACGGGTCGTTGCTACGTCGCTGGACGATTCGATCTCGATACGCGGCAAGAACACTTCGCTCAAGCGATCGCGTGTCGATCGGTCCATCCAGCCCGACCGAATCTTCACCCAGTGTTCGTAGAAGTTGCTCCGCGACTCGTCGCACTTGCTTGATTCCAGGCAGGGACTCGTTCGCCGTCTTGAGTTGCCCCATGCGATCGATGAGTTCGACGGCGGCGTCCCGCGAAAGTGCATTGCGTTCACTCAGCATGGCCGCCACCAAACACGTTGCCGGTAAGCAACCCAGTTTCTCCGCTTCGACCACCATTCGTGCGAGGCGAGGGTGCAGCGGCAATTGACTCATACGACGGCCCGTCTCGGTGGGCACACCCTCCACATCGATTGCACCCAGAGTCTGCAGAAGAGACGTTGCAGCCGAAACCGACTCTTGCGCGGGCGCGGTAACCCAGGGAAACGCCAACACATCCCTTTCACCCCAAATGGCAAGCGAAAGCAACGCGCCCGAGAGATCTGTCCTGACGATCTCGGGAGGCGTGTGATCGGGGCGACTTCGATGCTGGGATTCATTCCAAAGTCGATAGCACTTCCCCGGTTGGGTGCGTCCGGCGCGGCCGGCACGTTGTGCGGCGGATGCCTGCGAAATTAGACCGAGTTCCAACTTCGGGACACCGACCGACGGATCGTATTGCATCGTTCTTGCGAGACCCGAATCAACCACGGCGGTAACCCCATCGATCGTGATCGATGTCTCCGCAACATTGGTTGCGAGGACAATTTTCCGGCGCTCCGATGGTGCAATCACCCGATCCTGCTTCTCTGGTGCGAGGTCTCCGTAGAGCTGGTGGATCACCATGTCCGTCCGTTGAAATGGGCCACTCAGCAAATCCGCAGTTGCCTTGATTTCACCGACGCCAGGAAGAAAGGCGAGCAAATTGCCGCGCGTTTCGTTTGCAACGTGCAGGATTTTCTCCGACATAAGCTGCGCGATCTCGGACGTGCGCCGTGCAATTCCCTTTTGGGTGCGACTCCAATCGATCTCAACGGGAAACGAACGCCCTTCGCTAGTGATCGTGATCGAATCGGTGAGCATTTCGGAGAGCGACTTTGTTTCGAGCGTTGCACTCATCACAATCAGCTTGAGCTCGGGACGCACCGTCGAACGAAGTCGATGCAGCATGCCGAGGGCCAAATCGACTTCCAGTGATCGTTCATGAAATTCATCCAGCACCACGCACCCGACGGACTCCAGGAAGGCGTCCGAATCCAATCTCCGCAGGAACATTCCGGGTGTCATCGCGATCACACGCGTCGATGCACAGGTCTTTCGATCGAATCGGACGTGATAGCCATACGTGGAACCCAAGCGGGTTCCGGCGAGCTGGCTCAATCGACGCGCGGCTGCTCGCGCGGCCACTCGCCTTGGTTCGATCAGCAGAATCTCTCCGGTGGTGATCCGTGCCTTTACAAGTTGGCTTGGAATCCCCGTTGTTTTGCCCGCACCCGGAGGCGCCTGCAGGATCACCGCTTGCTCTTGCAGCAAGCCGTCCACCACCTGCGAGACGCATTCGTCGATCGGAAGACGTGTCACCATCAACTACCGAGCCGCAACGTTCTTGCTCATCCGCTGCGCCAGATTTTTCAGCGTGTTGCTGCCATCGCCTTCGAGCAGTTTGGCATGGATCAACGTCGGCGTTTCGGGCGTGCCCCAGGCTTTTTGAAGCGCCTCTTCAAACTCGGTCTCCGTCTCGACGAGATAGCTGACACCTCTTCCGTAGACCTCCATTAGTTTCCCATAGTCCCAAGGCAAGATTTCGTTGTATTCCCACTCGCCGGCGTGAAGGTACCGTTCGGTCCCATAACCATGATTGTCCAGCACGATCACGATCGGGTTATGGCCTTCTCGAATCGACGTGCTCAACTCCTGTCCCGTCATTTGGAATGCACCATCACCAACAATCGCGACGATGCGATGGTCAGGCTTTGCCGCTGCCGCTCCCAACGCAGCCGGCAAGCTGAATCCCATGGACGTGTAGTACGCGGGGCTCAAGAATTCGCCTCGGTCGTGGATGGTCAGCTCCGTCGCGGCGAACAGTGAGTCGCCCACATCGGCGATCACAATCGTGTCCGCATCAATTCGCTTGTCCAGCCGGCTCATCATCCAGCTCGTGCTCAAGCCGTTATCCGATGGCGGATGACTTTCGACCGGAGGTTGTTTCTTCGCAAGCAGTTCCTCCGGTAACTTCAACGTGGACGCGGGTAAATCAGACTCACACAAGCCTCGCAGGAACTCCTTGAGTCCAACATCGTGATAGTGGTGGTGAGAAATCCGAAGTTCTTCGCTGGTCGCGTAGATACATCGTTTGGGATCAAGATTGGCGGAGAAGATTCCGAGGTTGATGTCACTCATGAACGCCCCGAGCAACAGCACCAAATCGCTTTCTTCCACGAACCGGGTGACGTCTTGATCGCCGAGTGCACCTTCGTAAAGGCCTAGGAACATGGGGTGATGTTCACTGATCACACTCTTACCCAACATCGTCGTCGCGATGGGAATGTTTGCAATGCCCGCAAGACGCTGAAGATCATCCTGGAGTCCAAAACGGTGCATTTCAACACCGGCGAGAATGACCGGACGCTTCGCCTTCAAGATCAGCTGCCGCGTTTCTTCAATCGCTTCCGCCGTGGACTCCGGATTGCTCTGATGCGCCGAACCGCGGTAGCCGTGCGCGACCGCTGGAACGACGTGGACCATGTCGCGTGGTAACTCGAGATAGACCGGACGCTTGAAATGGTCGCACGCATCCAAGACTCGATCGATTTCAGCGAAGGCGGTCAACGGATCGTTCAGCTCGGCACCGGCGATCGTAAATTTCTCGAACACCTCGTACTGCGTCCGAAAGTCTCGAACCATGTGATGAAGTAGGGCACCACGCGACCGTTCCGCCAAACCCGGAGACCCCGTCACGACGACGACGGGCGACTTCTCCGCGAACGCGCCTGCGATCGAGTTGCAAACACTCAACCCGCCCACGCAATAGGTCACGCAGAGCGCCCCCATGCCCTTGAGCCTTGCGTAGGCATCCGCCGCAAAACCGGCACAGTCTTCGCGCGTGCAGCCGATCATTTGAATCGGGCTCTTTTCCAACTCACTGTACAACGACAAGACATAGTCACCGGGAATCCCAAACATATGCCCGATGCCATAATCCTGCAGTCGTTGGATCAAATACTGGCTGATGGATAGGTTGGCTGTGCTGCGCCGCGAGACGTTCGTTTCCGATGGTGCTCGGAACAGCTGCTGTGTTGATTCCATATCCTATTCCCTCTTCGGCAATCCGCGTACGATAGTCCCCACCTGACGTATTCTACGCATGGGGTGTCAGTTCGGGGTGACCGATAGCACGTTTGGGAAGTGGGATCTTTCGGAAATGGCCTGGGAAGACTTTCAATCGAAACTCGATGAACTCCACTCGGCAGGCCGTCTTCGAACGCTTCAGACACTTCGCCCCTCTGGAGTGCGGTTGATTGCCCCGGACGGCTGTTCGTTAGTGAACTTTGGTTCCAACGACTATCTAAATTTGGCAGGCAATGCGGTCAGTCGGCCGCCAACATCGGAAAGCCAGAGTGTCGGGGCACGCGCCAGCGGGCTGGTTTGCGGATGGACGCCC
>JBCBOO010000039.1:0-32161 GCA_039821235.1 Planctomycetota bacterium | reverse complement strand
TTTGGCGTAACCCCAGTCGCGTTTCGCATCGAGGTTTCCAAGGTAGAGCTTCTTTTGGAGCCCCAGTTTGATTCGCGTGGCAGCACGAGTGATTTTCCGGGTGACGAAGGTCTCCCCTCGTCGAGGTGATTCGTGGTTGAACAGGATGCCGTTGCAGGCGAAGAGATCATACGCGTGCCGATAGTTGACCGTCTGATGGAAGGCATAAACCTTGGCGCAGGCGTACGGCGATTGCGGCTGGAAAGGTGTCTTTTCGTTCTGAGGCGTTTGCAGCACATCTCCGTACATTTCGCTGCTGGATGCCTGATAGACCCGAGTGGACTTTTTTTGATTGAGTTGCCGGGCGGCTTCCAGAATGTTGAGAGCGCCGATCGCGACGGTTTGGACCGTGTAAACGGGGGCATCAAACGAGACCCGGACGTGGGACTGGGCACCGAGGTTGTAGATCTCGTCCGGTTCAATATTGAGAACCAAGTTGGTGAGGTTTTGGCCGTCGGTCAAATCACCGTAGTGAAGAAACAGCCGCGCGTCCTCATTGTGAGGATCGGTGTAGATGTGGTTGATTCGGTCCGTATTAAACGTGCTACTTCGCCGCACGATTCCATGAACGACGTAGCCCTGCTCCAGCAGCAATTCGGCGAGGTAGGATCCGTCTTGGCCGGTAATGCCTGTAATCAGTGCGGTCTTGGAACTGGTCGTCATCACAGATGGCTTGGAGAGAAGGGCGGGAGGTCAAAATGCTCGCAGCGAGCTCTCTTGGAGAGATGCCAAAAAGTCTTGGTAGGTACTTTTGATCCCAGATTCGAGATCAATTTTTGGATACCACCCGGTAGAACGAATTTTTTCGATGGTTGTCCGTTTGACGGGCGTACCATCGGGCTTGGAAGTGTCCTGGACAATGGAGCCGCTGAATCCGGTAACCGAAGCAACCAATTCGGCCAATTCCCGAATCGAAATATCGCTTCCGGTGCCAATGTTTAGCAGATCAGGAGGTGAATCAAGATTGAGAAGGTGGATCAAACTTGCCGCCAAGTCGTCGACGTGTAGAAACTCCCGCCGAGGGGTGCCGGTGCCCCAAATCACGACCTGATCGGCCCCCGATTCCACCGCTTCATGAAAACGCCGAATCATAGCCGGCAGTACATGGCTGTTTTCCGGGTGGTAATTGTCCCCCGGACCATACAGATTGGTGGGCATCGCCGAGTGATACAGCACACCGTACTGGGAGCGATAAAACTCGCAGAGTTTCAGTCCGCTGATTTTTGCAAGCGCGTAGGCCTCATTCGTCGGTTCCAGTGGGCCGGTTAGCAAGCACTCTTCCGGCATCGGCTGCGGAGCCATTCTCGGATAGATGCAGGTGCTACCCAGGAAAAGAAATCGTCCGGTTCCCGCTTGATAGGCAGCATGGATCGCGTTGGCTGCCATCATGAGGTTGTCGTAGATGAACTGCGCCGGGTAAGTGTCGTTGGCATGGATCCCACCGACTTTCGCCGCCGCAAAAAGCACAACATCCGGCCGCTCCGCCTGAAAAAACTCCTCGACGCTCGCCTGCCTCGTCAGATCAAGTTGGTTTCGATCACGGACGAGGATTTGATTTTCCGAGGCCCCCAATTCCATTAGTCGCCGGACTACCGCACCGCCAACCATGCCACGATGTCCGGCAACATAAATACGGCCTTCCGGCACGCGTTGCAAGTCTTCGTCGTGTTGCTGCATTGGGGAAGACACCTTCGCTTAAAAACCGATTCCGTGATACTCGAAGCCACGCGATGTGAGGTCGAGTGACTTCAGCTTGTTCCTTCCGTCGAAGACGAATGCGGGTTTCTTCATCGAGCGATAAACAGCATCAAAGTCGGACTGTTCGAATTCATCCCACTCGGTCAAAACCGCGACGGCATGGGCGTCATTGGCCGCCTGTTGGGCACTGGATGCAAAGGTCACGTGGTCGTCAATCAATTTTCGTTTCGCATCGCTCAGCCCCGCGTCGCCTTCACTGAATACGTATTCAAGATCATGGCGGATCTGCTGCTGACTGACTTGGGGGTCGTAGATACAAACGCGAGCCTTTTCGAGCAACAAGTCGCGGCAAACGTAAATCGCGGCGGACTCACGGGTGTCGTTGGTGTCCTTCTTGAACGCAAAACCCCAGATCGCGATCTTCTTATCCGAGACTGTGTTGAACATCGTTCGGACCATCCGCGAGACGAATCGCGATTTCTGGTAGTCGTTCATCGCGACGACTTGCTCCCAGTACTTGGCGACTTCCGGCAGTCCAAAGTACTCGCAGAGATAAACCAGATTCAAAATGTCCTTTTGAAAACAGCTGCCTCCAAAACCAACCGAAGCTTTGAGGAACTTGGGTCCGATTCGTGAATCCGTACCGATTGCCGCCGCAACTTCATCGACGTCGGCCTCGGTGGCTTCACATAGTGCGCTGATCGCATTGATCGAACTGACCCGTTGGGCAAGGAAAGCGTTGGCAGTGAGCTTGGAGAGTTCACTACTCCAAAGGTTGGTCGTCAGCAATCGCTCGCGCGGGACCCAGTTGGCGTAGACTTCGACCAATGCATCGATCGCATCGGGGCATTCACCACCGATTAAGACGCGGTCCGGTTCCAGCAAGTCTTCGATCGCTGTTCCCTCGGCCAGGAACTCAGGATTGCTAAGGACGTCGAATGTGGCACCATTCTCGGTGTTGGAGAGGATGCGTTTGACGGCCTCGGCGGTCCGAACGGGCAGCGTTGATTTTTCAACGACAATTTTGTGGCCGCGGGACACTTCTGCGATTCGGCGAGCACACTTCTCGACGAATTCGAGGTTCGCCGCTCGCCCCGCCCCGACGCCGAATGTCTTGGTGGGTGTGTTGACCGAGATGAAGATCATGTCGGCTTCGCGAATCGCGGTGTCGACGGCCGTCGAAAAGGTCAGATTCTTGTCCCGGCAGGATTGAACGATCTCGGTGAGTCCGGGTTCGTAGATCGGAAGTTCGTCCGAATTCCACTGGGCAATTCGGTCCGCATTGATGTCGACCACGCAAACATCGATTTGAGGACATTTATGGGCGATCATTGCCATCGTCGGCCCGCCAACGTACCCGGCACCAATGCAGCAAATCTTGGATACCTTCTTGGCTGAATCAGTCATGGTGGTGCGAATCAATCACTTGGGGGGACGAGATGAAATTGAGTAATAGCAAGAGCATAAATCGAGCGGGACGAAATCGGAAACTCAGATCGCGTCGTCTTCGTCCATTTCGACGACAACTTCGGGAGCCGGTCCGAGCGGCTCCAACTGGCAGTCGTCCAATTTGACGCTCACACCTTGATCCATGAATCGGACCGAGACGAGGAGGCGAGTTTCCTGATCACGTCGGACAACGACGCCCTCGAACCCGGCAAACGCACCATTTTTCACCCTCACAGGTTGTCCCGGACTGAGCCGACCTTCGATCGACATTGGGACGCCCATCGACACAAGATCGCTGATCTGTTTGAGATCCGTGATCAGTGGCGGCGTGTCAGTGATCTCCGTGGCTTTCTGAACCGTTCCCGTGCAAATCGCGTTGTAGCGGTCCTCTTCGGAGCCACAGAGGAAAATGTAGTTGCTGAAAAGCGGTGCGTAGCTTGTGCGAACCCGTCCGGCGGGCGATCGCTTTCGTTGCTCGACTTGGGGCCCGTAGTGACCGATTTTGCTGCGTTGCAGCTGACGCATCAACTGTTTTTCCTGCCGAGACTTCGTGTACAAAAGCCACCAGCGAGCTGCGGAGGCGTCTTCAGACTCGAGCAGATTCGCCGGGAAACGGTCGGGTTCTTTGGGAAGGATTGGCATCGGCCTGACTCCATTTTCAGCGATTCGTGACGCCGTTGATCCGCGTCAATCAAGCACCATGCTCGCAATCAGCGCGGACTTCGTCCACCTGGGTGACACCAAGAATCGAAGTTCCTGATACACCGCCACTGTCGCAACCCTTTTTGATCCCTCGACCCAGAACGTCAAGGCGAGAAGCACTGCTTTCGCAAACCACGTGGCTTTCCTGCTCCTCAAGGTTTGCTTCGGCGGCCCAACCGTAAAAGATGACATCGCTTGAGAGAAGCGAGCTGTTTTCCACTGCAGTCGTCGCTCGAGCCGGAAGAACCGCGTTATCGGAACACAGTGCGACGCGAAGATGCCCCAAGTACGATTCGGCGAGACGTTTTCGTTCGGCGGAAGGCCCCCAAGGCGTGCCAACACTGGGAGAGTTCGAACGCTTGCCGAACGAACTCTCCCGTCGTCGCGTCAGCTATCGATCGGCAGAGGCGAGGGCGGTTTCCCGAGCGGTCTCTGCGGAATTGAACCGAGGAATCGCTGCCTTGGGCTTCGCAGGCGTGGGAGCGTGCTGACGCTCCAGCTGCGAAATCACGAGCTGGATTTGAGGTTCCAAGTCGGCCAGCCAGAGACTGAGCTCGGAAAGGTGCTCGTGAACCTCGGGAGAATCCGCTTTTGTCACAACCAAAAGCGAACCCACCTTGATCGGGTTTTGTTTCTCGCCCACCTTGACGATTAACGGCCAGCGGACTTGTAGCTGTAGGTCCTTTTCGGGCATCCGTACGGCCGACCAGCTCGCGTGATAGCCTTCGTGGAGCCAGGACAAGTTCAGGTCGATCATCACTTTCGAGAAATGACGTTCCTGTGCGAAGTCGACCAAGGGTTCCCAGATCATTCCCCAGTCGCCATTGCCTTGCATCGTGAGCTGGCGATGGTTCTTTGCGGAAAGCGATTGCTGAGGCGTGATGAAAAAGGACCGCGTCATGTGCTGAGCTTTCATCATCAAGAGTTGACATTCGGCATGGCCGAACGAACGCGTGACGACCAAGAATGCGGCGGCCAAACCAACACCCACGAAAGCCAACCAAGCTTGGTCGAGAGCTTGTGCTATGACGGCCAGAGACGTCGTGACGGCACAAAGTGCTGCAACCAGCACCAGCATGCCGCGTTGCCCGTATTTCTTCTCGAGCAGGTGATGAAGGTGAGCCCGGTCGGTCGCGTAAATGCTTCGTCCGGTCAGCCAACGTCGCACAATCGCTGCCGTCGAATCGAACAACGGAATCGCGAGGACTGCAATCGGAGCGGATGCAAAGATCGTTGATTCTTTCACGCTGCTCCAAACCGAGAGCACACCAACCAGTAAGCCGATCACCATACTGCCGGCGTCACCCAGGAAGATGCTTGCGGGAGGGCGATTATAAACAAGGAAGCCAACCAAGCTGCCTGCGAGACAAAACGCAAACGCGGTTTCCATCGGGATGCCACGTTCCCAACTTAGGAATGCCAGCCCGAGGCTGATGAACAGACCTGTCGTCGTCGCGACACCGTCAGCGCCATCAATCAGATTCAAGGCGTTGACCGCAATCAACAGCCAAAGCACCGTGACTGGAAACGCGAGCGATCCGAGATGGAGTTCGAAGCCGAACATGCCAATTTTATCGACGACTGTCCCGCTGCCGACGAGCGCCGAAATGATCAGCATTTGCAGCAAGAGCTTTTGACGGCCGCGAAGCATCCAAATGTCGTCGACCAGACCCACCAGTAGCATTGCCACCGTGGCCCCGATCAATCCGTACCACTGGAGCGAGAGCGAACCGAGGTAGTTGTTGCCGAGGGTGCGATCGAAAACGATCGTGCCGGCAAATCCAACGAGCACCGCTGCTAAGACGGCTAATCCGCCTCCGAGCGAGATCGGTTTGTCATGCAGCTTACGCTCTTCGTCGGGTTTATCGACAAACCCAAGACGTCGGAAAAGCATCCGTACGACGGGCACCAGCAGGAGCGCGGCGCAGACGGAGCCTACGAGGGAGATCAAAGTCAGCCAATTCATTGATGTCAATTCACGCTGTTGAAACTTCACAACGTCGGGTGAACAAGTGACTCGTCCTTCTGGGGGAATCGACGAATCATCAAACTTTACCCGACGGTTAGGGAGTGCTCAGTCTAAAAGCGACGCCTAATCGCAGTATGGGTGGAATGTTGTTTTTCGGTAATCTTTACAACGATGAGAGGGAAAGCCCACCCTCATGCCCCTCCGAAGTGGTGGGATGCTTACTGATGGAACGATCGATTCATCCATTCGAACCCGCACAGCTCGCGTTTCCCTCAGTTTTAGCTAAATCATCGCCACCGTTGCGGCGATAAAGACCGGTAGCAGTGCATCAGATTCGCTCCCGCTGAAGGTGGAGACGATTCGGAGACCATCGAGGATGACGCTTTGTCGCCTCATCGAGTTCCGTTTCAACACCAAATCTGAACATAGACCCAACGGTCGCGATGAACGATGCCGCTTAGATCCGATCTCGAATGCCGCCAGCAGCCAAGGGGGGCCCAATGGCGATTCGTTCTGACAGTGCGCAAACCGCACCCGAACAACATCCCGTGACAACTCAGCAAGTCTTTGCCCGAGACAGCTTCGCAAGGCGTTGCCGTCGAAGCCTTGCATCGACGTTGCTTGCAGGTGCCGCCGCGGCGGCACTCGTTAGCTCAAGCGGATGCTCGCTTGTAAGCAACGCCTACAAGCAAGTTCGCCGCAGCGAGTGCTTGGATGAGTTTATGCTTGCCCACCGCAATCGGACCTTCGCTCTGAAAGCTTGGTATCGCGAACGCGACTGCCATCTGAATGAGCGTCATCTGAATGAGTTCAAGGCGGGCTTCCTGCAGGGATACGCTGAAGTTGCCGAAGGCGGGAACGGATGCTCGCCCTGCACCGCACCGAGTCAATACTGGGGCTGGCGATACCAGTCGCCAGACGGTCAAGCAGCGATCGACGCTTGGTTTGCCGGCTACCCCCTCGGTGCGAAAGCAGCCGAGATGGATGGCGTCGGAAACTGGGGCTATGTCCAACATGCTCCCGTCGCTGCCCCGAAACAAGCGGCCGCCGCTCCGGCGGAAGCTCCCAAGCCCGTTGAGGCACCGACGCCAATCTACGGACCCGATGGGCGACTGCTTCCTCCCGGACAGGAACTGCGTGAATACGTTGTGCCTGGTACCGAGCGAGTTGTGCCACCTTCCGAACTGGAGGGGATGAAGTTTGACGGCGGAACGGAGCTGTTGGCACCGCCAACACCGAAACCCATGTTGTCGGACGAAGCAGCCACGGTACCGGTTCAGAACACTCCGGTAACGAATTCGTTTGCATCGGCCGAGACACTTGTACCGGCCAATCGCGACAAGGTGAGCAGCACTCCAGAGACGTACTCGCTGCAAGATCTTGGTGACGATGCCATCGAGGACATCTTTGGCTCGGTCGAGATGATCGGTTCCGAAGATGAAAGCTCGAGCCAGCCAGCGACATCAACGGCCGATGCCGGCAGCGGCATTCCGTTCAAATTCGAATAGCGTCAGTTGATGCTTTTCTAAACCGGAAACAGTTAACGTGCAGAATTCAGGGATGAAAATGACTCATTCAACCGCCGCGTCGGCCAAACGTCGCCTGAGCTGGTTGTGGCAGGGAATTGCCACGGCTGCTCTCTTGGCAACCCACACGGGTTGCTCCGCACTCACGCAGCCCATCGACGGTGTTCCCGCCGCGCGAGTCCCGCAACAGTATTTTGCCGAGCCCAAGAATAACTTGGTACCCGTGGATGTTTCGGTTCTTTCGCTCGAGCCGCCTCGCGAGTACTTGATCGGCCCCGGAGACATTCTGGGACTGTACTTGGAGGGTGTCCTGCCGTTTACTCCTCCCGACCAGCCGCCGCAACTTCCTCCGGTCAACTTCCCGGAAGCGGACAGCACCCTGCCACCTTCGATCGGGTTCCCCATCACAGTCCAAGAAGATGGCACGCTCGCGTTGCCGTTGATCGAGCCACTCAGCGTCGACGGGCTCACGCTGGATCAAGTTCGCGATGCGATTCGTGATGCTTATATCGACAACGACATTTTGCGTCCCGAAAAGGCTCGCCCAATCGTAACGATCATTCAAGAACGAACCGTCGACGTCATTGTCATTCGAGAAGACGGCGGCAGCAACTTGAACACGAACAACCTCGGATCCGCGTTCATTCGCGGCGGGAGTGACCGAAGCGCAAGCGGTGGCTTGGTCAAGTTGGCCGCTTATCAAAACGACATTCTGCACGCACTGGTTGAAACGGGCGGGCTGCCCGGCCTGAACGCAAAGAACCAAGTCAAGGTATTGCGTGCCAGCCGCGAGAACCAGAAGGTTCGGGACGAGTTCTTGCAGGAGTATCGACGGCGAGCCGAAGCTGCAAAGCTTGATCCTTGTGCATGCCCGCCACGATTGCCGGAAGACCCTTCCGTGCTTCGGATCCCGTTGCGTTTGCCGCCTGGCGAGACTCCTGACATCACCCAAGAAGACATCACGCTGAACGAGGGTGATATCGTCTACATCGAGTCGCGTGAAACAGAAGTCTTCTACACCGGTGGCCTCTTGCCAGGTGGCGAGTTCCCTCTGCCACGTGACTATGACCTGAACGTGTTGGGCGCGATGGCGTTGGCCGGACAAGGTGTCTATGGACAAACTGCTCAGCAAAACCGCGGCGGTGGAGGACTGGGCGCGAACATCGCAACCATTCCTCCTGGCAGACTCTATATCGTTCGCGAAACGGACTGCAATGGACAGATCGCAATCGAAGTTGACTTGACGAAGGCGATCAACGATCCAAGATCAAGACCTCTGGTCAAAGCGGGAGACACGTTGATCCTGCAGTTCAAGCCAGAAGAAGAATTGATCAACTTCGGACTCGGTACCTTCTTCACCTTCGGTATCCAAGAACTGTTCCGAAACTAGTTCCGATGCCATCGAAGTCTAAGAAGACGGCCGTCGCCACCTCGCGACGGCCGTTTTTGTTTTGGCATTTAGGTTCGGGATCGGAGAATCCAGTTCATCAGCGGCGGACAGATACGATCGGCATAAACGAGTAGTTTTCCGCCAAGACTGAGGATCACCTCGCTCCTTCGCCAAGCAATCGCCTTCAACGTTGCCTTTGCAACACGGCTCGGTGGCCAGCTTCCGAGACTCTTCGATGCCGTCCCCTCGGCCGTCTCCACCAACGCGTCAAAAAACTCGCTGCGCGTCGTGCTGGGGCTGACCAAAGTCACCCTGATGTTTGATTGAGCCAGCTCAGCGCGGAGTGCATCTGTCCACCCGTGCATTGCGAACTTGCTGGCACAATACTCCGATTTATCTGGCACCGCTCGGTGACCAAGGACACTCGAAATATTGCAGATCACTGCGTCGGAACTCGCGTTCAGCAGAGGTAGCATCGTCCTTGTCAGCTCAACGGGCGCGAAAAAGTTGACCTGCATGACTTGTTCGAGTCGCGCGGGACTGGCTTGCTCGAAGGGACCGATTGCGCCAATTCCGGCGTTGTTGACCAGCAAATCGAGTTTTTCAAATGACTCGGCGGTCTTGAGTAAGGATTTTCGGTGTACGGGATCGCAGACGTCCCCGGCGACGACGATCAATCGACCGGGACTGCCGTTTGCATCATGCATGAGGGCGTTGAGTCGTTCCACTCGCCGCGCAGTGGCGATCACGGTGGCGCCTTGGACGAGCAGTTGCAGAGTAATTTCACGGCCGATTCCGCTGCTTGCCCCGGTCACCAATGCTATTTTTTCTCGGGGATTCCATCGAGACCAAGCCATCGAGCCACATCGTTCTGGCGGTTTACGGACAACACAGCCCGGCAGCATAGGCGATGCAACCCCGATAACAAAAGTTGGCAATCATTCTTTCTGTTGTTGCCCGTTCGCTTGAGGCGTAAAAAATCGCCCGAACAACCGACTCTACCCTTTGGGACTACCCCGCAGCTCCCCTACACTGCGGCGTTCACGGCCCGCTCCGATCCTGGAACCAAACCACATCCGGAGACCAAGCGTAGTCATAATGACTTTCCCGACCCGCGAACCTTCTCCTTTGATCTTTCAAGCGAACGACCTGAAATGGAACTGATCATCCTTCGCTGTGTCTTCCTGGTTTGCGCCGGCGGCGTTTCCTGGATCATCAATACGGCCCTGCCGAGCGACGGTGATGTCAATCCGTACGTGGTTTTCATCGGAGTGATGGGAACCGCCGTCGCGGTGATCTTTGGCGACATCTTCGTCCCGCGAAAACGGATCGACTCCATTTCAGCGGTCTACTTTGGTGTTCTGATTGGGATCCTGTTGTCCTACATTCTGTGGATTGCGATCGCGCCGTTCTTCGCACAGGCACTGCTGATCGGCAATGCGGTCAAGCTCATTATCGGGATGGTGCTCTGCTATATCTGTGTCAGCGTGCTGATCCAGACCAAAGATGACTTCCGTTTCCTGATTCCTTACGTGGAGTTTGTCCGCGAAGTCAAAGGATTCAAACCCTTGGTCTTGGACACCAGCGTCGTGATTGATGGTCGAATTGCCGACTTGGTGAACACAGGCGTGTTTGACAACCAATTGATCATGCCACGGTTCGCACTCAGTGAGTTGCAGGCGATTGCGGACAGTAGCGACAAACTGCGACGGGTGCGGGGCCGACGAGGCTTGGATGTTCTCAATCGAATGCGAGCCGACGACAATGTCGATTTGATGATTTTTGATCGAGAGCTACCTGAGCTCGCCGGTCAAACCGTGGACTTGAAATTGGTGTTGCTGGCCAAGCACTTGGAAGGCAAGGTCGTCACCGGCGATTACAACCTCAACAAAGTCGCAAAGCTGCACAATGTCCCCGTCATTAATTTGAACGAGATCAGCAATTCGCTGCGTCCGGTTTATCTTCCGGACGAAACGTTCAACGTGAAGATCATCAAACCTGGCGAAGGCGCCGAGCAAGGTGTCGGCTACTTGGATGACGGTACGATGGTCGTCATCGAAGGGGCAAGAAACCGCATCGGCGATGAATTGGAAGTCCGTGTGACCAGCACGTTGCAAACCAACGCCGGCAAAATGATCTTTGCAAAGTTCGAGGGTCGAGGTTAGCAACGGTGGATCAGCGGTTCCCGCCGCGCCGGGGCCGAGAGAGACTGCAAGAGTCGTCAGTGATTGATCCGGCGTTCTCTATCCACTTGGGGTTGAGATTTCGCGATCGTAGATCCGCTGCGTCTTGACCTTGGTGGCACCGCCTCGTTCGATCGTTCCACGTGATAATTGGTTGCTCTCGAGCACCCACGAGAACTCGCCGGTCTTGATTCCAAACTCGATCGCGTCGGGAACGATGCGGTTGAGCGTCACCAATCCAAGCCCCCAACTCTGGTACTCGGGCAACACGTTGGTACTGACCAGCCTCAGGCGATCGATTTTTCGTTTGTCCCGAAGTAACTTGAGCCAACCGAATGGGAACAGTTTGCCATTCATCGTGTGGAGGATTTGGTTGAAGTCCAGCAGTCCAAATCCCGCCCCGACGGGCTTACCCTTGATTTCCGCGATGCTGGTTAGTTCGGGGACAATGAGCAGCTTCAGTTGTTTCGCTTGGTGCTTGAGTTCCTGGTCACTCATCGGGACATAACCCCATGTCCGCTGGAGCGATTGGTTGTAGATGTCCAAGAAGATCTTGACGTCTTCGTCAAATCGTTTGGGATCAATCGGCCGGCAGGAAACCTTGAATCGGCGTGTGGCCTCGTCGATTACAAACTTCAGTTTCGGATCCAGGCTTTCCAAATCATCGATGCTGGATTCATAACAGAACATGTCTTGGCATTGCTCGAACCCACACGCCTCAATCAGGCTTCCATAGTACGGGCGGTTGTAAGAAATCAGGAACGTGGGAGGGCTGTCAAATCCATCGACCAGCAAGCCGCATTCGTAGTTCAAGCCCGGATTGACGGGGCCGCGGATCGCGGTCATTCCCTTTTCTTCCAGCCAAGCGGATGCGCGATCGAAAACCGTGCGTGCGACATCCACGTCATCGATGCATTCGAAGAAACCGAAGAAACCTCTTCTCTCATCGTGTTGCCGGTTGTGGGCATGGTTGATGATCGCAACAACACGTCCCACCGGGACGCCATCTCGTTCGGCCAAGAACGCCTTGCTTTCGGCATCTTCGTAGAACGGATGCTTGCCGAACCCACACAACAGCTTCTTTTCGCCCCAGAGCGGAGCAACCCAATTGGGATCGTCTTGATAAATCCGACGTTCAAGATCAAAAAACTTGCGTCGACCCCGTCGCCCCGAAACTTCTCGGCAAACAATCGAAGCGCTCGATGGATTCGTTTTCATAAATTGAGGTCGCTTTACGGTGCGCGGAAACTCGCTCCCACGAAAAGGGCTTGCTGGTTCTTCCCCAGTTGCCGTGATAGTATCCCGCCGAAGAGTCCAATCCTACCCACCGTCATTGATCCGATAGCTCCGTGAAAAACCGGTCCGCTTTGCAGAGAGGCGATCCATGCTGACCAGCACCAGTAATCCTTCGATCAAACGGATCGTGCGTCTTCGCAGCAATCGGGCCCGCCGAAAAGAAGGCTGCATTTTGGTCGATGGCTGGCGAGAGACCCGGCGTGCGATCGAAGCGGGAATGACTCCCCGAGCCATTTACGCCGTGGCTTCCGACGCGGACACCCATCCGGCATCGGCGCAAGACGACACCATCGATGGATGCGAGTGCTGGGTGAGAGAACAGGCGTCAAAGTACATTCAAGACGTCAGCCCGGACGTGATGCAGCGAATCGGTTACGGGAACAGCAGTCGCGGTGCCGTCGCGGAATTTGAATCCGTCGAAAGGCCATTGGCATCGTTGCAACCATCCGAGTCTTCGCTGATTTTGGTGCTCGATGAGTTTGAAAAACCCGGCAACATCGGCGCGGTGTTTCGCTCGGCGGATGCGGCAGGCATCGGCGGTGTGATCATTTGCCCGGCCTCAACCGATGTTTTTAATCCAAACTCGATTCGTTCCAGTCTCGGAGCGATTTTCACGGTTCCCTTTGCACTCTGCGATGAATCAGAAGCCCGGCAGTGGCTCGCAGAACGCCAGTTTCGAATCCTGACGATGCGCGTCGAGTCGTCGAAACCGATTTGGGAGCAGGACTTTTCTGGGCCGACGGCGATCGTGATTGGAAACGAGGCGCGGGGCTTGCAAGATCGATGGAAACTCGATGGCAGCGATGCCGGCGGGGCGATCGCGATCCCAATGCATGGTCAGGTCGATAGCTTAAACGCGTCGGTAACGGCGGCCGTGACACTTTTCGAAGCACAGCGTCAACGAGCCAGAATCAGCTTTCGCAAAGTGGAATGATCGGACTGGTGGACTCCACCAGCTCTTTGATCGTCACGTTTCTAAACGCCGATTCTGTCTTCGCGTACGCCTTGTCGAGTTCCGCATGAAGCGGGCAGAGATCGGTGTGCGACGTGAGCCCCAACGGGCAACTTGTGATGCGAGCGATCGGTGCGACGATGTTGATCACATCGAGAATCGACACGTCCGAGGTTGGTTTTGTGAGCTCGTAGCCGCCACCAGGCCCGGGACGTGAGGTGACGAGACCACTTGCCGCTAAATCTTGGAGGACACGCGTGAGGTAGCGCCGCGGAACCTTTGTTTGCTCGGCCAACTTGTCTGCCGAAATCGGAGCGCCTTCGCGCGAGCCCATGCAGGCAACCGCTCGCAACGCATACTCGGCAGTCTTGGACAGCATTCGCGTTCTCAGTTCTGTTGATTCAAGTCAGCCAGACGCCGACGGTATTGTAGGTCCACCCCCGAGGTATCGTGGTGTCCTGATCTTTCGGGTTTAGACTTCCTTGGTCGTGATACCAACGGCTTGGCACACGTTCTCGAAAACAGACTCAATGCTGCCGGACGCATCCACGCGGCGAACCAAACCACGTTGACGATAAAACTCCAAGACAGGAAAGGTTCGCTCGTGAAAGATCTCCAACCGCTTGGGTATCGTTTCGAGCTTGTCGTCGGCACGGCCTTCGATTTTGGACCTCGTCAAAAGACGTTCGATCAACATATCTTCCGTGGCATCCAATTCGATGACGTGGTCAAGTTCGTTTTCACGATTGCAGTACTCGGCGAATCGCTCCGCCTGGGCCAACGTTCTCGGAAACCCATCAAAGATGTATCCGTTCTCGCAATCCGCTTGCTCGATTCGTTCCGTCATCATTTGCAAGATGTAGTCGTCGGGGGCAAAGTTCCCTTGATCAATCCGGCTGACGATTTCCTTTGCCGCAGCGGAGCTGTTTCCATGCTCTCGCAGCATGGCGCCCGAGGAAAGATGCGGAACCACAAGATGGTCGCTCAGCAGCCTGCACTGCGTGCCCTTTCCAGCCCCGGGAGGTCCAATAAACACCAGTCGCACCAATTCGCTCCCGTTCTTCCTCGAGTGTCTTCGCTCGCATCAACGCTCCACGTCATCCTGAACCAAGCCGCCGGCCGAGTGAACGAGTCTTTGTCAGCAAGTCGCGGTACTTTTTAGCGAGTTACCGGATGAGCGAACACCACTGCCGATCGGTGGATTCTGCTCACCAGCGAATTCCGTCGGACGGCGCGTTCGTCGCCGCCTAGCACGATGCGACCATTTGTCGAATTTCGCGATTGTAGCCTCCGAGGCCGCAGAAGCGTTGATTCAAGCCCGTGCAGCGAGATACCATAGGCGTTGACCGTCTTCGGCGTGCAACCCATCGCCACTCCCTCCCCATCCCTCCTTCATCAGGCTGTTCTCTGCCATGCCCATCCGGTGTCTTTCTTTACGGCTTTTCGGTTTGCTCGCGATCCTCGCGGCGATTCCAAGCGTGACCTTCGCGCAACTCGGAGTCACGCCCCCAGACCAATTCAAAGTCCCTGATGGTTTTGAAGTCGAGCTCGTTTACGAAGTCCCTGGAAAGACCCAGGGTTCCTGGGTCAGCTTGGCGGTCGATCCAAACGGCGGGCTGGTTGCCTGTGATCAGGAAGGCAGTCTTTACCGCGTTGACGTTTCCCAGTCGCCGGCCAAAGTCGAGCCTCTCGGGGTTGGTGTGGGATCGGCGCAGGGGATTCTGTTTGCCTTTGATTCGCTGTATGTGAACGTCAACGCTCGCGGACCCCAAGAAAAGAACGGAGTGTACCGTCTGCAAGACACCACGGGCGACGGAAAGTATGACAAGACCGAACACATCCTTCCGTTAGTCGGTGGCGGTGAGCACGGGCCGCACGCCCTCATCCTGTCGCAAGACGGAAAGCGAGTTTTGACTTGCGCAGGAAACATGACCAAGCTGCCGAGCACTATCGCTAGAAGTCGCGTGCCGCAAGTTTGGCAAGAAGACCATTTATTACCTCGCATGCCAGATGCTCGCGGTCACGCCGCGAACCGGATGGCGCCTGGTGGTTGGATCGGATCGTTCGCTCCCGATGGAAGTGATTTCGAATTGATTGCGTCGGGATTCCGCAATGAGTATGACATCGCACTCAATCGAGCCGGCGAATTGTTCTCATACGACGCCGACATGGAATGGGACGTCGGCACGCCTTGGTACCGACCGACTCGGGTCAATCATGTGATCAGCGGTGCCGAATTCGGCTGGAGAAATGGCACCGGAAAATGGCCCGAGTACCAACCCGATTCCTTCGGCGCCGCCGTGAACATCGGCCCCGGATCGCCGACGGGGATTTGCTTCGGATACGGCGCAAAGTTTCCCAAAAAGTACGAGAGCGCATTGTTCATCGCTGATTGGAGCTACGGCAACATTCACGCGGTGATGCTGGAGGAAGACGGCAGTACCTACACCGGAAGTTACGAGACCTTTGCGACCGCGGCACCCTTGCCTGTCACGGACATGGTGGTTCGTCCGGAAGATGGCGCGTTGTACTTCGCGATCGGTGGCCGCAAGACTCAAAGTGGGCTTTACCGAATCGTTTATCGCGGTGAAGACGCCGTATCGGAAGTGCCAGACGTGAAACCCTCGAAGGCGGTCGCGCTGCGTAAGCGTTTGGAATCGTTTCACGCACCATCGGCAAAACCACGTGCCGTTGCAGCCGCTCTCAAACACTTGGCCCATGACGACCGAGCCATCCGATTCGCGGCGAGAACTGCTCTGGAGCATCAGCCGCTGGAACGGTGGCGTGGCAAACTGCGCGACATCGAAAACGATCACGCCCGAGCGCTCGCCGTGATCGCGCTCGCCCGTGTCGCATCACCCATGGAACAGTCGCTCGCCTGCACCTTGCTGGGAGAATGCGATTGGCAAGACATGTCTTCGGAGGGCCAAATCGCTCTGCTTCGTGCCTATTCGCTGGTTGCGATTCGCTTGGGCGAGTTTAGTGATCGTCAGCGTCAGGACATTGTTGACCAAGTTGGAACGGCGTTCCCGACTGGAAATGACAACCTGGATCGTGAGCTCGCTCAGATGCTGGTCTACCTGGACGCTCCCGATGCGGTCATCCGGATCATCAAAGAACTCAAGCAGGCGCCTTCACAGGAAAACCAGATCCACTATGCCTTGGTGGTCCGGAATGCCAAAAGCGGTTGGACGGAAAGTTCGTACCGAGACTATTTTCAATGGTTTAATGACGTTCAGTCCGCTCGTGGCGGGATGTCCTTTGGCGGTTTTATCAACAACATCAAGAATGAGTCCGTTGCGAAGCTGGACGAGTCGTTGAAGACGAAGCTGGCCGGTGTGCTTTCTCCGCCCGTGGAAGCCGTTGCCGAGGAAGAACAACGCAGCCTTGTCAAACAATGGACCGTCGATGAGCTCGTTGCCTCGATGGATGGCCTGGAACGCACACCGGATTTTGAAAATGGAAAGAAGGTGTTTTCATCTGCTCAGTGTTACAAGTGCCATCGAATGGGAATTCAGGGCGGTATCCTGGGCCCCGACTTGACCGGTGCGGGGGGGCGTTTTTCCGTGAAGGATCTGATCGTCGCGATGGTGGAACCCAACAAGACGATCAGCGATCAATACGGAGCGACTCAATTCCTGACCGACGAAGGAAAAGTCGTTACCGGACGCGTGGTCAACATGAGCGGCGATAAGCTACGGGTGATGACCAACATGCTTGATCCCTCCAAACTCACGCAGGTGGATCGCAACTCGGTCGAGGAAACTCGGGTCAGCAAGACAAGCATGATGCCGGGCAATTTGCTGGATACCTTCACCAAAGAAGAGATCGCTGACCTCATCGCCTACCTTCGAGCAGGCGGAAAGGCCGCGCATCCGATTTATCGCAAAAGCGTCGCAACGAAATAGACACTGGTTGCGTGCCGATTTATGGGCATCAACGCGAAAGTGGTTGATACCTCTTTGCTAAACGCGACGGAAACCGTCGCGTTTTTTTGTGGACATTCTATCTCACTGGAATCAGTGTGTTGATCGCCACTGTTGGTCCAAAAAATGCCCCTTCTTCATTTCGGCGGCAAGGTAGCTTCGTGTGATCCACACGCTGCACGGCGCGTTTCGAAGCACATACTGTGTCGTGCATCCAAGCGGAAAGAGTGAAAAGTGACCGCGGGGAGTCTCACCCAGGATCACAAGATCCATCGCGTTTGATTCCAGATAGCGCACGATTCCTTCGCCATAGTGGTTCCCCTGCTCAAGCGATGTCTCGACGTCGTCCGCGACGCACGTTAAACGCTCCTTTGCTCGCGAGAGTTCGTCGAGGTAACGTTTGTTTGCTTCACTGCCATCGTCGTCCAAGCCGGTTGCAATCGAAATGAGTCGCAGCTCTGTTTTTGTGCCCCAAGAACTTTCGATCAATTCTTCGATAGCGGCGTGGCCTGGGGCTGTATCCTCGTAGGCGAGACATGTTTTGACCGGAAAGGGGCTCGTGTTATTGGACGGGTTGCGAATGACAAGAACACTGCCAGGAGCGTGCATCGCCACATGCTCACTGACCGAACCGAGTGCCATTAGACTTGAACGCCCGAATCCAGTGGCACCCACAAGGACCAATCCGGCGCGAAGTTCTTCGGCCATTGTGACGATCGTTTCACCCGGATTGCCTTCCATTGTCATCGTGCGCACATTGAAACCACTTCTCAGATGTGGTTCGCTCGCGGCGTTCAAGACGCTCTCGGCATCACGGCAGTCTTTCACGTACTGGCGGTCGTCGGGATCAAACGCAACAGCGAATTGGCGATTCAGGGTTCTCGGGACCACGCAGGCGAGAAAGATCTCCATGGAGCGAAAGTGTGGGAGCTGAGCAAAAAATGCATTTGCATGCATTGATGCCGGTGATCCATCGATCGCAATGAGGACGCGGCACATGTTCAGGCTCCAATTTCAGGGAACACGGACCATGACGAACGTCAAAAAAGAGATGGATCCGTCTTTTGATCCGATAGGTATCGATTGTCGCAAACGGAATGCCAAACTCTCCAGCATGAGCTCAAATTAAGTGCGCGAAGCCCTCTGTAGATCGATGCCGGTCGGTCAGCGCATGACGAAACAGGACGACACTTTTTTCCCGGCTGATCCTCAACGATCAGTCGCATGAGCGCGAACTTGTCATCGCTGTGCTGATGGGGCACGTTTGGTATCGTCTTGGAGTGCGATCTGGACAATATGGAACATGATTGATGCCGTACACGCCGACCCATGTCTTGGCCGTTTTGCCGCTTGCGCCCCTTTATCGCTGGCTTCCGATGCCGGCGTTAGCAATCGGTGCGATGGTTCCCGATATTGGCTTGTTCTTTCCGGTGATCGGATATGCTCAAACACACGCGCCATTGGGGGCTCTCTACGGTTGCCTTCCGTTCGGGATGGTAATTTACCTGCTCTTTGAACTTTTGATCCGATCCGCCCTGTTAGAGTTGTCGCCGTCTTGGGTTCGGCAGCGCATTGACGCCTCGCCTCAACTGCCGCATTCGCCCTTTCTCACCACACATTTGGTGCGTTTTGCGTGCGTCTCGATCGCCATTGTGATCGGTGCTTACAGCCATCAAATTCTGGACGCGTTCACCCACGAAGGCCGATGGGGTGTCACGCTGGTTCCGGTGCTGGAGGAGTCAATCCGAGTTGGAAAGTACTCGTTGCCCGGATACAAGGCCTTGCAGTACTCGAGTGCAATCATCGGATTTCCAGTTCTGGTTGCACTCAGTTGGTGGTGGTTGAAGAAGACACCGCCGTCGAAAACCGCAGAACCTTCCCAGCGGTCGATTGCGGAATGGGTGGTGGTGATCTTGGTATTCCTCTTGCCGATGATCATCGCCTCGTATGCATGGACCATTTGCGAGTCCTATCCGTCGTTCGCCGGATACACGGTGAAGCGATCGGGAGCCGTCCTCATGGGGCTGCTCGTCACCTACTCTGTCTTTCACGCATGGCGTGACTCGCGTCCTCGACGGCGAACTCAATCGTGATCAGCTTGCCAGAGACCGAGTGCCGGGTTTTGGATGTAGTAGAACTCGCTGCCGTCTTGGTCCGTGTGCCAGCCGTCGGTCAGTGAACTGACGTCGTACCGCTGCATCAATGCATTGACATCACCTGGGGTGTATCCGACGGAGGCGATCTCATCGGAGGAGAGCTTTCCGGCACCATAAACGACTTCGAAACGATTTTCGGGCGAACCGTGCACCAGATGAGCTGCTGCCGAGGGGTTGGCGGCAAGATCCTCGTTTTCGGCGACCAGTTGAACGATCTCCGTCTTGGTGCGGTAGCCATAGCGGCGAATCAGTCGATCAATCTCTTTGTCCTCGCCGAACTCTTCCACCGCGGGGCCGATAATGGTCAGTCGTCCGCCGGTGGCAATGGCGAGGCGTGTGCGGTAGACCGCTTTATTGCCAAGCCATGTGCTCTTGAATTCCTTCGGATCCAGGTACGCGACGACGTGTTTCGGGGGCGTTTCGATTTGGGTGATGTTGACTTTCGCCGCCAGCTCAGCCGCTTTGAAGAATGTTTCGTGATCGTCCCCGATGAAGAGGCCACGCGTGTGGAGCGTGCCGTCCCTCATTTGCTGAATGACGGTCAACGCGTAGACGATTGGCATCCCTTGGCAAAACTCGTCTTGCGCGTGATTGAGGATTTGCCGCAGCGGAGTGTTGGCCCGTCCCAAGGTCTGCTCGATCCCGTAGACCGCGCTCAGATAATGGCTTTCGTTGATGCCCTCCGCGCCACCGGTCCCGACGAAGATGTTTTTGTTGTAGTTGGCCATGCCGATGACTTCGTGAGGCACGACTTGGCCGATCGAGAAGATCATGTCGTGTCCACCATCGCGCAACAGCTGATTGACCTGTGCTTGCCAGGGGCGGTTGTAGAGCCCGCCGGTCACCTTCGAAACAAAGTCTGCGGAAACGGTCCCCAGTGTCACGACATCTTCCCGCCAGCGGTGAGGCCGAAAGAGTTCCAGCGGAACGCCGGGAAACATGAACTCCAGCTGCTCCGGCTTCATCGGGCTGTGCGTTCCCAGGGCGGGCATGATGTCCGCAACCGCGTCACCCAAGATCTCGTGGGTGAGTGCGGTGATTTCACCCGCCCGACTAAACAATCGCGTGTGATCGGGAGGCAAGAGAAGTGACTTTTTGGGCCGGCCGAATTGATCGAACAACTCACCGAGCGCGGCCCGCAAGTCTTCGGTGGACAATGAAGCTTGTTCACCACCGAGCTCTACAAACGTGGTCATGCCTAGCTTTCCATGACTTCAGATTCGCGAGTCTTTGCCATCTCGTTGACCTGATCTTCGAACTTCTTTGTCAGGTCCTGCACTTCCGACTTCAGCTTGTCCCGATCGTCTTCGGTCAGTTCCTTGTCCTTCTCCAGTTGATCGGCCGTCTTGTTCGCATCGCGCCGGATATTGCGAATGCTGATCTTGGAGTCTTCGGCGAGCTCTTTGATTCGAGAGACCATCTTCTTTCGAACGTCGGTCGAGAGAGCGGGCACGTTGAGGCGAATGACTCGTCCGTCATTCTGAGGATTCAGCCCGAGGTCGCTGGCGACAATTGCTTTCTCGATGTCTTTGATCGTGCCAGCGTCATAGGGTCGGATCAGGATCTGTTGTGGCTCCGGCGTACCAATGGAAGCGAGCTGCTTCATTGGCGAGGTGGATCCGTAGGCCTCGACCTTCAAAGAATCCACCAAACCGGGCGTCGCGCGACCCGTCCGAATACCCGAAAGTTGATTACCAAGTACGCTGATGGCCTTTTCCATGCGGTCTTCGGCATCAAGCAGTGTTTCTTCGGCTGACATGGGGAGCATCCTTGGGAAGTGAATACAAATCGAGGAGGGGTGAAAACTGATTCTAGCGAGTCTCGTCCTTGGCGGCGCCGATCCACGTTCCGACGGTTTCACCATTGATCGCGCGGACAATGCTGCCAGGCTTCTTAAAGTTGAAAACCAAAATCGGCTTGGAGTGTTCTTGGCAGAGTGCGATGGCCGTTGCGTCCATCACTCGCAGTTGTTTTTCGGTGACGTCACGGAACGTCAGTGAGTCGTAAAGCACCGCGTGCGGATTCTTTTCCGGGTCATCGCTATAGACGCCATCGACGCGGGTCGCCTTGAGCACCACATCGGCATCGATTTCCAAGGCTCGTTGGGCGGCCGCCGTGTCGGTCGTGACAAACGGGTTGCCGATCCCGGCGGCCAAAATAATCACGCGTCCTTTCTCAAGGTGCCGAATGGCACGGCGTCGAATGAATGTCTCAGCGATCTTGTCGACCGGTACGGCGCTCATGACTCGTGTGGACAGTCCCAAGCCTTCGATGGCATCCTGCATCGCCAACGAGTTAATGATCGTCGCCAGCATGCCCATGTAGTGTGCGGTGGCTTCTTGAACGAGGACGTTGGATCCACTGAACTGCGCGCCCCGAAGGATGTTGCCGCCACCGACCACGATGGCAATCTGACAACCGCTTTGATGCGCTTGGCGAATCTGTTCCGCGATCTCCGACATCTCTTGGCTACTAATCCCGCGTCCGCCCGGATCTGCGAGGCTTTCCCCGCTCAACTTGAGAATCACGCGGCGGTAACGAAGCGGTTCGGAGCTGCTCGGATCTGACATGGAAAGCGTCTTCGTTGAAGGATCGTCGGTGGAACGCCTCGATTGGCGAACTGACGAATAATACGAAAAAACCTCGCCGGCCCGGAGGGGACCGACGAGGTTTTTATGATTCGCTGGATCAAGTGTCGACCTCAGCCGCCGACTGCGACTCGCTTGAACGCGACCACTTCCGCTTCGACGCCGAATTCCTTCACAGCCGCCGAGACGGTCTTGGAATCGTCGAGAGCGAAAAATTGACTCAACAAACATCGCTCCTGATCGAGCAGCGTGTTGTCGGCGATAAAACGCTCGAGCTTTCCGGGCACGATCTTATCCCAAATCTTCTCCGGCTTGCCTTCGGCTTGGAGTTGATCCTTGATCTCCTGCTCCGCCTTGGCCATGACCTCGGGGGTCAGTTGTTTGCGGCTTGAGTACTGAGGCACCGTCTTGAGTGCCTTGCCGAGGCGTGCGCGGTCTTCATTCTCAACCTTGATTTGACCCTGCAACGCTTCCGTTTCCTTCGCAACCAGTTCCTCATCGAACTCGTCCGGTGTCAGAATCGACGGACTCATTGCGGCGATGTGCATCGCAAGCCCACGGAAGAACTGGTCGGCACCGTCCTTTCCGCCGTCCTTGTAGGAAACCAAGACACCGATTTTGCTACCGGCGTGGATGTAGGACGAGAGATTTTCGCCTTCCACGGTTTCAAACGCAGCCACCTCGATCTTCTCGCCGATGGTTCCAGTTTTCTCGATCAGCTTCTCGCTTACCTTGACGCCTTCGTACTCCAGTTCGGTGACGTCTTCCTTGGAGGTCGCGCCGTTGTCGAGTGCGAGCTTGGCGAGTTCGGTTGCAAACGCAAGGAAGTCCTCGTTCTTGGCGACGAAATCGGTTTCGCAACTGAGCGCCAGCAAAACGCCTTTGTTGCCTTCGGACGCCGAAACAACCACACCTTCGTTGGCTTCGCGATCGGCACGCTTGGCGGCGACCTTTTGGCCTTTCTTGCGAAGGTACTCCATCGCACCTTCGAGATCGCCACCCGATTCCTCGAGTGCTTTCTTGCAATCCATCATGCCAGCGCCTGTGGACTTACGAAGCTCACTGACGTCTTTGGCTGAAACTGCCATCGTTTCCTCCGACCTTAAATTCAAGTGTTCTTGGGGAATGTTTTCAAACCGAGCCGAATCGAGTGCCGATCCGTTCGTGTGAATGGGGCTGATGCATGACGCAACAAACAGCAAACGTAGGACAGGCTTCCAGCCTGTCTAATCAAGAGGACAGGCTGGAAGCCTGTCCTACTTATTGTTCCTGCGATGCTTAGGCGTTGGACTAGCCTTCAGGAGTCGTTTCGGGGGCGACCGGTTCGGCAGCAGGAGCCGGTTCGGCAGCAGGAGCCGCCTCGGCAACAGGAGCCGCCTCGGCGGGCGCTGGCGGTGCAGGCGCCGCTTCGGGTGCCGGTGGTGCTCCCACGTCCGTCTGTCCACGACCAGTGATGATCGCGTCGGACAGTTGTTTCAGGATCAACTCGATACTTCGAATCCCGTCGTCATTGCCTGGAATCGGAAGATCAATCAGCGAAGGATCGCTATCGGTATCAATCAGTCCGACCGTCGTAATGCCAAGTCGTTTGGCTTCGCGAACCGCATTGCGTTCCTTACCGGGGTCGACGATGAACAAGCATTCCGGCAAGCGGTTCATGCTCCGCAAACCGTTCAAGTTCCGATACATTTTTCGGTGCTCTCGATTGAGTGCCGATTGCATCTTCTTGCTGTAGGCGTTGATGGCATCACCACCTCGAATCGACTCCAGCTCTTCCAGTCGTCCAAGCCGACTTCGAATGGTCCGGAAGTTTGTCAACGTTCCACCCAACCAGCGTTCGCTCACGAACGGCATGTTGCAGCGTGACGCCTGAGCCTCGACGGCTTCACCCGCCTGACGCTTGGTGCCGACGAAAAGAATCAGCGAGCCGCCCGCAGCGACTTGGCTCAGATACTTTTTCGCACGGAGCATGCCGCGAAGGGTTTCGCGGATGTCCAAGATGTGAATTTGGTTCTTGCTCCCGAAGATGTACGGCTTCATCTTCGGGTTCCAGAGACTGGTGCGGTGTCCGAAGTGGACGCCCGCCTCAATCATCTCGGTGACGATTGGGTTCGACATTGGATCTTCTCCGTCCGAAGTGTCATGCGGGCATCACGAAACGGATCGAGGACCGTTCCCAGGGATTACGAACACGACTTTTGACCGTGATCGCCCGCCGACGGCGGACCCTTCATCCCATTGCAGAGCACAGGTGAGGTGTAAAAAGCGGAAAGAACACTCTTTCCGCAGGGTCGCAGAGAGTAGCCGAATGCGGTTTCTTCCACAAGGGAACCGTGCCGCGCGGGGCGGATCTCAGCTGGAACTCATCCGACAACCTTGAGCAGTTTCCAAAAACCGACTCGGTTGCTCCGTTCCTATCGAACGCTATCGCTGCCAATCTTGACTTTGATCGAGCCCAGCATCTTCGTCATTTCGGATTCCTTGCTGCCGACGAAGAGGATATTGTCCAGCACAATTGCACGCTTTTCGGTCGTGGGGTGCAGGATCAAACGCCCCGCGCCCAACAGAACGTACTCGAAGACGTCATTGATCTCTTTGTCGACCCGCAGGTTCGGAGCCGGGTAACGCTTGAGATCGCTCAGAAGCCCGTGATGATGCAGAAGCTCGTTGTTCGAGAGTTCCCAATAGTTGAATTTGGTACTGACAAACACGGCGCCATACATCAGCGCCATTCCGAGCGTCATGCAGTGGAAAAACGTCGCGTTGGCGACCGGACGAATGCTGACCAACAACCCTTCGATGGCCGGTAACAGCCCGGGCCGCCAAAGGAACATCAGCCAGAGCCCCATCGCAAGTGTGGTCACGATAAAGACCAGAGTCAGCGATGTGGCTCTCGGGAAGTCGAAAACGAGGACGAACAAATTGGCCATCAAGACGGCAAGAAACAGCCCCGTCATCAGCACCGGCGTTGTGTCCTCCGTCGAAACCTCGACGGTATGTCCCCCGATCCACAACACGAGTGATGCGATGATCGAGACGATCAGCGAGGGGTACATGAAAACGAACTTGGGATAAGGAACCAACAGAATGCGTTTCTTTTGGCTGCCCGAACTGCTACTGGAGCCCGTCTCGTGCGAGTGGGGCTCTACCGTCGTGTCACTTTCATCGCTGTGTTCGATCATCCGGCTGTCGCTCAAATCATCAATGGTGGGTGGGGAAGAAGCTTCGGAGCCATCAATCGCCCCGTGCCTCCAAAGGCTCGGCTTTCCTTTTCGCAGGGCGCTCTGGATCGTAGCACGCGGCCAAACCCAAGGGGACTCCCCGCTTCGCGCCGAAGGCAGCCAGATCAATAATTTTCCGGTCGGCGGATCAAACCGCTTTGTCTCCCCCCAAAAAATTTCCATTCCAGAGTGCTCTGATGAGTGATTTGATGCAGCGAACGCTTGTTTTGCTGAAACCGGATGCCGCGCAACGACGATTGATGGGACAGCTGATCTCCCGATTTGAAGCCAAGGGCTTGAATATCGTTGCGATGAAAATGCTGCAGGTCACACCTGATCTTGCCAAGCAACACTACGCCGAACACGTCGAAAAACCGTTCTACCCCAGCCTGGAAGGATTCATCACTTCGGCTCCCATCGTAGCGATGGCGATCGATGGGCTGGACGTGATTCGAGTGGTTCGCGACATGCTGGGTGCGACGAACGGCCTCGATGCCGCAGCTGGCACTATTCGTGGCGACTTTAGCAGCAGCCG
Organism: Planctomycetota bacterium; assembly: GCA_039821235.1. Taxonomy (GTDB): domain Bacteria; phylum Planctomycetota; class Planctomycetia; order Pirellulales; family Pirellulaceae; genus Stieleria. The sequence continues at coordinate 6,531 of JBCBOO010000039.1, read as the reverse complement.
CCAGATGAATCTCGTTCACGCGAGCGACGGACCCGATGCGGCGAATCGCGAATTGGGACTCTATTTCAAACCCGAAGAACTCTGCGATTACACGCCCGTGCTGACGCCTTTTTTAAAGGCCGACGACGAGTAGGCCGGCAAAAAACGGTAGGCCGGCAAGCAACGGCCACCAGAGATCATGGCCTGGACGCGATCCAGGCCATGTTTGCTTCTCTCAAACGCGATCGCCATCTCCATCAGAGCAATGGCAAGTCGTTGACGGGCTTTAGACGTGGTTTCTCACCACGCCCACGGCGACACCAACCACTCTGGCATCGCTAACAAAGATGGGCTCCATGGTTGGATTGGCAGGCTGGAGTCGCACTCGGCCGTTTTCCTCGGGATACCAAAATTTCAACGTCGATTCCCCCGACGGAAGTTCCGCCACCACCATCTGCCCGTCATCCGCTGTTTCCTGTTTCTGGATGACGACAAAGTCACCATCTTGGATATTGGCGTCGATCATCGAATCGCCCGAAACCTGCAAGATGAACCGGTCATTCTGACAGAACATGTTGCTGAAATCGACTCGGTCCATGGGCTCATGAGCCAACGGAGCCAAACCGGCAGCGACCTTGCCCGCCATCGGCAGACTATGGCCTCGTCGGTCCCCGCCATCAACCAATTCAATCGCTCTGGATTTGTTTGGACTGCGGCGAATGAGCCCCTTTCTTTCAAGAGCCCGCAAGTGACACATGACACCATTGGGGCTTTTGATCCCGAAGGCTTCACCGATCTCTCGAACCGTGGGCCCATAACCTCGATTCAATATCAGCTCGCGAATCAACTCGTACACTCGGCGTTGCCGCTCGGTGAGTTGTTTGGTGGCCATGTTTCTACCTAACGAAGAGGAGGCGGGTGCCGACGGGCGACACTCAAAATATTGCTGACATGTGAGCTGTCGTGAGTGCCCCGATGGTGAGAAGTCACGAAGAGTCGCACGATAGATCACATCTGTCCAATAGTGGTGAATCGGCTTGCGTTGGGAAAGACCGACCGAGGTTGCGCGAAAATCACTTCAATTCGAGAAATTGGCGAACCTGAGACAGTTTTGGCACGGAAGCTGAACTGGTGGCGTCAAACAGCTAGCCAGCCACCACGCAACCATACTAATGTACCGTTGTCGCGAGATGCGGTGTTGTAACAATGAGCACACTTTGTGCTGGGCCGCCGAAAAACTAACTCTTCCACTGAAAAGCACGTTCGATCGTTGCGTTTGGCCGAACAGTCTCGCCGTCATCGATTCTGCGGTTGAGCCAACCACACCTGTCGTAACTTCCTTCACAGCAAAGCCTTGCAGTGAATCGACTCGGCACACCCACTCGTGATCTGCCCGGGCTAAACACTTTTTCCACCTGCCGTCAGACTCAAGTCGACGCCCTAGAAAATGCCGACCGTGGCACCCGCACAACGTGACTTCGCCGGGATTTATTACCTCAACGGAACCTCCCTCGCGTTCACCATCAAAACCCATTTCAAGTTGCTGGCATTTCGTTTGACTTCATTGCTATCAACTCTAGAATCTCGCCCACTTCGATGAACACTTCGTTAAGAGGTTGCGGGACACCCCGCGAGTGAATCGAGGCGACTATTGATGCGGGAGGCTGTAACGCCACCCAGCGGAGCTAGGTTGGCTTCCTTGTCTTGCCAACGCTTTGGCTGCTTTTCCGCATCAATGGGATTAACCAATAGGTTTTCAACGAGCCAATCACATTCCCACCGCGTGGCCGCGTCCGTGTGATTAGCTTGTTGTACGAGTCGTTCCAACCGCACCTGCAAAGATCCATGATGGAGGATTGCGCTACCGGTATGTCCACATCGCACGGCAGCACAGATGACACGGTCGTCATCGAGAGATTCAAGGAGGCGTTGGAGCGACGGATCGGACCGGAGCGGTTTCGATTATGGTTCGGCCAAGTCAGGTTCGAAATGCGCGAGCCCGTCGACGGGGAACGGTCGACAATCGTAGCGATTGCCGGTGCCCAGTTTGCCGCCGACCGACTGGCAAAGAATTTCATCCGTGAGATGCGGGGTGCAGCGGGCTTGGCGATCGGTGCCACCGCGAATGTGGTCGTCGAAACGGCGATGCCTGCGAAGCAAGCGGAGCTCCCGTTCGCCAGCGGAGATTTGGAGGCTGATGCGGAAACCCCGTCGCAGGTCACGCAACCCAAGACTGGCACGTCGGATCGAAGAGACTCGGGTGCAAAGCGAACGACGACGCGACGCGACGCGGCAACGCCAAAGCGAGCAGGCATGCAGTCGCTGGCTTCGGTGCTCCGCGATGGACGCAGCTCCCGTCCCGACGAACAGGCTGCACGGACACCGAAAGCGTCAGCGGTTCCAACGGTTCGGATGGATGCGATCCCGCCGGCCGACGAGTCTCCTTCGGGACCAAGCCAGCCGACCGGCCGCGAATTCACGTGGGAGACATTCATTCCGGGAGCGTGCAATGAACTGGCGCGCGGGGCGTGCCGGATGGCGATTGAAACTCCCTCCACGGCTTCTCCACTCGTTCTCTGGGGCCCCGCCGGTTCGGGAAAGACCCACTTGCTCAAGGCAGTCGCGTCGAAACTTCGTTTGGCTCACCGAATGAAGCGGATCGTGTACCTGTCAGCGGAGCAGTTCACGAACGACTTTTTGAAAGCTCTCAACGGCAATTCCTTGCCAGCGTTCCGCGCCCGATTTCGTGACGCGGATGCACTGCTGATCGACGACATCCACTTCTTTGTCGATAAGAAAGCAACCGTTCGCGAGTTGCATCACACGGTGGAGCTGCTCGCCGAACGCGGCAAGCCTCTGCTTTTCGCGGGGATGAAAACGCCCTCGGAAATCAAGGGGCTCGGCAGTGAGCTCGCCGGGCGTCTTGCCTCCGGCTTGGTTTGCCAAATGGAGTCGTTGGATCTCGAGACCCGCAAGGAACTGCTGGTTCGCTATGCAACGCAGCGTTGCCCCGAGCCTTGGCCGGAAACAACGCTCGAAGAAATCTCCAATGCGGCCGGCGGCGACGGACGCGTCCTGAGTGGAATCACAAACACCGTCTCGCTGCTGCAGCGGATGGACGGGGCAATGCCCTCAATGGAGAAGCTGCGTAAAGAAGCGGGGCACCTGCTGCGAGCCACCGGGACACCGGTCACACTTTCGGCGATCGAACGAGCCGTCGAGAGGCTGTTTCACCTTGACAACAAATCCCTTTGTTCGGGTTCTCAGGTCAAGAAAATCACCGAGCCACGGATGCTGGCGATGTATCTTTCACGCGAACTGACCAGCAGTGCGTTCTCGGAAATTGGCACCCATTACGGTGGACGCAGCCACAGCACAGCAATCCTTGCGAACCAACGTGTCCGTCAATGGCGAGATGCTGGCAAACCGATCGGGAAGGGCCCCGAGGCACTCTCCGCCGATGAAGCGATTCGGCAAATTGAATCAATGCTCAAAAGCGGATAGAGTCGAGAGTTCGCTGATCGACCGCATTGGCTATTCTCACTTCGCTTCTTTTACTTTCCAGTTTGACCAAGGATCGGGCCCGTGTTCTCAGATGACTACCAATCCGGTGACGGCCCACCCTATGGACGAGGCAAAAAGAAACGCCCACCATCCGCGGCGGAAATTCTCTCCAAGCAACCTCCGTTCGACCTCGAAGCCGAAATGGGAGTGCTGGGAAGCATCTTGATTCTTCCCGAAGTCTGCGATGACACCGCTTCACTTAAAGCGGAAGACTTCTATGACGACGCGAATCGAGTTTTGTATGGGCATCTGCGTGAGATGTACGATACCGGCGAGAAGATTGATGTGACATTGTTGGTGTCACGGCTCAAGACCGCCGGCGACTTTGAGACGATTGGCGGTGCGGCGTATTTGGCGAAACTTTCGAGTGCCGTTCCAAACGCGGCGCACGCGGTCTACTACGCGGGAATCGTTTCTGAGAAAGCCGTCCTCCGGAACCTGATCAACGCAAGCACCGAGGTCTTGCGCGATGCCTATGAACAGGCGACCGATCCGCGTGAACTGTGCGCGCAGGCGGAACAGAAGATCTTTTCGATCATGGACGGTCGGTCGACGAATTCGCTGCACTCGATGAACGATGTCTTGCATGCGGCAATGGACCGAATGGAGGCAAGGCTTCGCGGTGAAGTCACCGATGGAACGGTTGAAACGGGTCTGACTGATTACGACCAGATGACCGGTGGATTGCACAACGGCGAACTCATCATTTTGGCCGCTCGACCTTCGATGGGTAAGACAGCGCTTGCGATGAATGTTGCCGAACATGCGGCGATCGAAGGCCGTTCACCGGTCTTGTTCGTGAGTTTGGAAATGTCGGGCATCGAGCTTGCCGATCGAATGCTCTGTTCATTGGCGCGAGTCAACGGGCATCGTCTGCGAAATGGGACCATCAGCGCCGACGATCAAACTCGGCTGATCAACAAGGCCAACGAAATTAGCACGGCGCCATTCTTCGTCGATGACTCACCCAGTCGAACGGTCAGCGAGATAGCTGCTGCCGCACGGCGTATTCGCAGACGACACGGTGATCTAGGGCTGATCGTGATCGACTACTTGCAGCTCATCGAACCGGACAACTCACGCGATCCGCGGCAGGAACAAGTTGCCAAGATCGCTCGGCGGCTCAAGGGGATGGCACGTGAATTAGAAGTCCCCATGTTGTGTCTGTCCCAGCTCAATCGACAGGCCGAGGACAGCAAGGACCACAAGCCCAAGCTCAGTCACCTGCGTGAGTCCGGTGCAATCGAGCAGGATGCCGACGTGGTGATGTTCGTTCACCGCGAGGAGTACTATCACCGTGGTGAAGACCGAGCTCAGTTTGCCGGGCAAGCTGAGATTATCATCGCCAAGCAACGGAACGGTCCGGTCGGAGAAGTCCAATTGACGTGGGAAAGCGACTTCACACGCTTCAGCAATCGAGCTCCCGAGCATCACGACGAGTTCAGCGACTACGCCGAATTCACCGCGCCCGGCGGCTTTTAAATAAGACACGGCCAGGGGAGAGCTTGAACCACGAAGGACGCGAAGAGCACGAAGACGAGACAATCAAAGGACGAACCGTTTGATCCCCCTCCTGAGCTTGGTCACGTTGACGTTGATCAGCAAGCCAGTCTTCACCTCAGCATTTTCGAGAAGCAGATCGATTCGGTAGCCGCAATCGAGTTGGGTTCCCTTGTATTCCACCGGCTGTGAGTGCTGCAGCATGAATCCAATGTTGTTCCGCGCAAGTTCGTGGGCGAGGCATTGCTCATACGCTGATGTTCCTCGTCAGTGCTTGGGCGGTCCCGCGTGGAACCAGCCATGGTCAGTTGGCGACGGCCGAAAAAGTCGAACGAAATCACCACGATTCCCGAGCTTTTGGATCAAGTCGATATCGAATCCTCGGTCGTCACCATTGACGCGGCAGGCTGCCAAAAAGCGATTGCCGCAAAAATCATTGAAGGCAAAGGAGACTATGTCTTGGCTCTCAAGGGGAACCAAGGCAACTTGCATCAGGCCGCTTAGGAGCAGTGGAATTCGACTTCAAGCATCGAAAAATCCAACACATTGAAATCGAAAATCGGAACCAAGAAATTGATTCGGTCTGACCATTCACCAAAGCTTCCCAGCGTCAGAAAACCATCGAACTGCGAAGCCCCAAACAGGCGATGAGTTGCACGTCCGAAATGAAACTCGAAACTGTCAATGAAACTGCGAAGCTCAAAACTATTGGGAAGCTCATCCTCCTCAATAACATACGCTTGGGCAAAAGAAAAACATCGTGAATACAGATGCTCTTCGTGAAATTCTTCGCCGAATCGTGGATCGACCGAAATTGCAGTACGTTCAAGATGATGTGGTTCAGAAAAGTAGTAAACCACGGAGTTTGCTCCCTCGGGGTGCCCCTCGGCATCATGAAAGAAAAAGGAGAGCAGTCCATCCGGTGGCAAAGGATGAGCGGTTTCAAATAATGCGAGTTCTGCGAGGTTCAGTTGCGCAACAAAGTGGCATGGACCATCACATGACATTGGCCATTGAAAGCCGCGTGGCAGGTCCGGTTCACCACAAAATTTGGAGCGACCAACCGGCATTGCCGTCTCTTCACAAGGTTCCGTATTCGCACCGATGAAGGGAGTTACAGCATCTATGATTGCGCTGTAATGATCGGGAACTTGGTCGCGGATAAACTTTTGGTAGTTGCTCAATTCAGGATCCGATAATAGTCTTGCAAGCAGAAATACCCGCACGCAAGCCCGACTTCGCGTGCATCACATCGTTCAAGAAAGCCGCTGCTCGGCGTAGTTTCCCTGACCGCTACTTTGTCTCAAAATTTGGTCGGCATGGCATCCTGGTTCTTTTGTTTCTCGTTCAAAGGAGCCATGCAATGCCGACCTACAACAACTTACCAAAGACCTCCGACTTCTTCAAAGGAAATTGGTACTGTCTTGCCTCCCATGGAATTGGAATTTTGCCTCCGGTGAGTTAATTTCACCAGCTGAGGAGAATTCT
>JBCBOO010000399.1:0-4306 GCA_039821235.1 Planctomycetota bacterium | reverse complement strand
TGGTCGGTGACCTTGTTCGTGATGATGCTTGAGCAGAGCCAAGCGATCGTCAAAAGCACGCACACCGACCAAGAACAACACTCGCAGATGCGGTTGCAGTGGGCCGCCTGCCTTGCCGCATTGATGGTGTTTTCGCGTGGCGGACACATCACGCTGTTCAACGGCTACTTCACACTTGAGTTGGTGTTGGCGACGTTCGCGGCGATTCATTGGGGTGGGCGGCGACCTTGGTGTGCCGCGGTTGCGCTGATGATCGTGTCCGCCAAGCCGACGTACATCCTGCCGCTCGGTTTCCTGATGCTCGCGCGAGGAAACTATCGTGCGATCCTCTACGGTGCCGTGCTCAGTGTGCTGGCCGCGGCATTACCGCTCGGATACGTCGCGTATCACGAGAGCTTACGTGCGACCGGCGAAGTTGATTTGCAAGCCGGTTTGCAGAAAGTCATCGATGACATTGGCATCGCGCAAGAAGTTCACATGGCACAGGAAGACGAGTCGCCAGTGCATTCGTGGACGCGATTGGATTTGCTCGCGTCGATTTGCAAATGGACAGGGCAAGAACCGGGTCAGTTGGCTCACCTTGCCGTGATGTTTCTCATGCTAGCCGCTCCCCTCTGGCTTTTGGTTCAGCGACGAAGGAACGACGTGGAGGATGGATTGATCGGCGGGACAGGTAGCCTCATTCTGATCGCGGGGCTTTCCAGTCTGTATCACCAATCCTACGACGCGTTGCTCTTGGTCGCACCGCTCGCGGGTCTCGCGGCGGGACAGGGGTTTTGGGCCCGGCAATCGACGGTTCTCCGCGTCGTGCTTGCCGGGCTATGTTTGATTCCGATGTACAGCTACTTTTCGACACGCATGATTCTGTTGCGATTCGACAGTTTTGGCGAGATAGGATTCCGACTCGCCACCAGTCTCAATGGGTTCGTGATCGCCGTCGCACTGGCCCTTCTCTGCATCCAGCTTTGGAAGTCTCCCAACAAGTATTGATTGAAGATGAAAGCTCTTGTTAAACGCCATCGAGAAGTCGGTTTGTGGATGGAAGACGTTCCCATGCCGGACATTGGCACGAGCGACGTGCTCATCCGTGTGGACCGGACCGGAATCTGCGGGACCGACGTCCACATTTATTCTTGGGATTCATGGGCGCAAAAGACGATTCCCGTTCCGATGGTGGTCGGGCATGAATTCGTGGGCGAGATCGTCGAGATCGGCACGAACGTCACGGATTTTCAAGTCGGTGATTTGGTCAGCGGTGAAGGCCATGTTGTTTGTGGAAACTGCCGCAACTGCCTGGCTGGCCGGCGTCACTTGTGTGCGAACACCACCGGCGTCGGAGTCAACCGTCAGGGTGCATTTGCCGAATACGTTTCGCTGCCAATGACAAACATTTGGGTCCACGAGCCGGACGTTGATCGCGACGTCGCCTCCATTTTTGATCCACTCGGAAACGCGGTGCACACGGCGTTGTCCTTCCCATTGATCGGCGAAGACGTGTTGATCACCGGTGCCGGGCCGATCGGTTGCATGGCCGCAGCGGTCGCACGCTATGCCGGTGCTCGGTACGTTGTGGTCACCGATGTGAATCCCTGGCGTCTGGAGCTTGCCAAGACCATGGGGGCCACACGAGTGGTGGATGTTCGATCCGAATCGGTGCGAGATTGCATGGACGATCTCGGCATGAAGGAAGGCTTCGATGTCGGTCTGGAAATGTCGGGCAATCCCAGTGCCTTTCGAACGATGCTGGAAACGATGTGCCATGGCGGCAAGGTCGCCATGCTCGGCATTCCCGCGGAAGAAATGGCGATCGATTGGAATCTGGTGGTGTTCAACATGTTGAACATCAAGGGGATCTACGGTCGTGAAATGTATGAAACGTGGTACAAGATGACAGTCATGGTCCAAGGAGGGCTCGATCTCAACCCGGTGATCACCCATCGCTACAGCTGTGATGAGTTCGAGGCAGGATTCCAAACCATGTTGTCAGGTCAATCTGGAAAAGTGATTCTCAAATGGTAAACGTGATGTCCAACAGCAATAAACTCATCGAAGTCACTACGCAGACGCTAGATCAAATTCGCGAAGAAGGTCTATTCAAGGCCGAACGTGAAATCACATCCGCACAGCACGCCCGAGTGGATGTTCAATCGAGTAACAAAGTCCTCAATCTTTGCGCGAACAATTACCTCGGTTTGGCAAACCATCCCCGTGTGGTTGAAGCCGCTCGCGAGTCTCTCGATCAATGGGGCTATGGTCTCGCCTCGGTCCGCTTTATCTGTGGCACGCAAACCATCCACCGCGAACTCGAAACGCGCATCTCCGAGTTCTTGGGCACGGAAGACACCATTCTTTACGGTTCCTGTTTCGATGCCAACGGAGGACTGTTCGAGACACTGTTGACGAAAGAAGACGCGATCCTCTCCGATGCCCTAAACCACGCATCCATTATCGATGGGATTCGGCTCTGCAAGGCAAATCGATTTCGTTATGCCAATTGCGACATGGCGGACCTGGAAGCCCAGCTGAAGGCCGCTGCGTCCAGCCGGATTCGACTGATTGCAACCGATGGTGTGTTCTCCATGGACGGTTCGATCGCCAAGCTCGACGAGATATGCGACCTTGCCGACAAATATGATGCTTCGATCATGGTGGACGAATGCCATGCCACAGGTTTCCTCGGAAAGACCGGACGCGGCACGCACGAACACTGCGGTGTGATGGATCGCATCGACGTGATCACCGGAACGCTCGGGAAAGCACTCGGCGGGGCGAGTGGCGGTTTCACCAGCGGACGAAAGGAAATCGTCGAACTGCTGCGACAACGGTCACGCCCCTACCTGTTCTCGAATTCGATCGCGCCGCCGTTGGTCGCCGGAGGATTGGAGGCGATCAAGCTGTTAACGGAGTCCACGGAACTGCGAGATCGATTGATGTCGAACGCTGCTTTTTTCCGAGAGGGGCTGACTCGATGCGGGTTTGAATTGCTGCCCGGCGAGCATCCGATTATCCCGGTGATGTTTGGTGACGCACGAGTGGCGACCGAGATGTCACAACGCTTGCTCGAGAAAGGCGTTTATGTGATCGGCTTTTCCTACCCGGTCGTTCCCAAGGGGCAAGCTCGCGTACGAACACAGGTCTCCGCGGCACACACGGAAGAAGACCTCCAGTTCGCAATCGATAGCTTCGCAGCAGCCAAGCAGGAAATGGGACTCTAGAGGCGGAGTTGGTCCACGAACAACGCGAATAAAACGAATCGAGCAGAGTACTACCGAGAGCAGACTAACCACGACCGCGACGTTTCTCCGAAAGTTTGATGCCAGACATCTATTTGAAAGACGAAAGCTATCGGATCATGGGAGCGTGCTTTGCGGTTTACAACGAAATGGGATGCGGATTCCTCGAAGCGGTTTACCAAGAGTGCCTCGCAATCGAACTTACTGATCGCCACATCCCGTTCCAAGCTCATGAGAAACTTCACTTGTCCTACAAGGGCAAAGCTCTCCAGAGCGTGTACATACCTGATTTCGTTTGCTTCGGACAAGTCATCCTGGAGATCAAGGCCATCGGAGAGCTTAACAACGAACATCGCGCCCAGGTCCACAACTATCTCAAGGCAACGAATTTCAAGCTTGGCCTGCTGGTCAATTTTGGTGCCCCCGCAAAAGTGCAGTACGAACGGATCGTCAGGTAGGAATACTCAGCACGAGAGTTGGTCCACGAATAACGCGAATAAAACGAATGAAGAAGCAATCAAATCCGCGTCGGAATGGAACGCAGGTAGTGAGGCATCATCAATGACAAGTCCGGTTCACGCGCGAGTTCCGGCGCCCGACCTGACCCGTCTGGATTCGTCTTATTCGAGTTATTCGTGGACAGTCTTCTTTCTACCCAGCACGAGAGTTGGTCCACGAATATCGCGAATAAAACGAATGAAGAAGCATCCAATCCGCGGAGGAATGGAACGCAGGTAGTGAGGCATCATCAACCACAAGTCCGGTTCAACGCATGAATTCCGGCGCCCGACCTGACCCGTCTGGATTCGTCTTATTCGAGTTATTCGAGTTATTCGAGTTATTCGTGGACAGTCTTCTTTCTACCCAGCACGAGAGTTGGTCCACGAATAACGCGAATAAAACGAATGAACGAGCATCCAATCCGCGTCGGAATGGAACGCAGGTAGTGAGGCATCATCAACGACAAGTCCGGTTCAACGCATGAATTCCGGCGCTCGACCTGACCCGTCTGGATTCGTCTTATTCGAGTTATTCGTGGACAGTCTTCTTTCTACCCAGCACGAGAGTTGGTC
>JBCBOO010000398.1:0-4318 GCA_039821235.1 Planctomycetota bacterium | reverse complement strand
TACTTTATTTCCAGTGGTGGGCATCGAGTGCCAATAAGGAAAGCGACTTGGACCTTTCGTCCAAGTTGTCCGCCGCGCGAATGCGAGTCACATCGCTTTTCCTGGCGATTCTATTTTTCTGTTGGCTGCTCCAGCTCTCAGCCTGGCTGATCGTCATTCTCTTGCTTGCGGTTGGTTTCGCAGTGGCGATCTTTGCCGATGGAGACTTCACGGGAGACATCGGATTCTTGGGGATTCCTTACCTAGTGAGAGAGTGGGCTTTCGGATTTCCAACTCTCATCCTGCGACCGAAAACGCAGGAGAAGGCCATCGATGAACCCGGTGCAGGGCGGCTAGTTGGCGTCGGAGGCTTGGTCACTAGTCCCTGCCGCCCGCACGGAGAAGCGGAGTTCGACGGCGTGTTGCATTCGGTTGTTTCCGACGAAGGGTACCTTGAGTCCGGAACCTACGTGATCGTGACGCGTTACCGCAACGGCCAGCCATACGTCAAGAAATCCGAATAGCAGGTGCAACCTGCCATCGCACTATTGAGGCTACTTGGAGAGAAACGCTTGCTCGTCGCCTTGCACGAGTAGCCACTGCTTGTTAGCTGTGACTTCATAAGACGTGGTACTCATGTTAGGCCACGTCACTGTCACGCGGATTGGATCACCATCTTTGTGATCCGCGCCCAAGCCGAAGTGCAAACTTCGTTCGCTGGCACAGTAGAAACCGTTGCCGGAAAGAACCGGGCTGATACGAGTCTGGTTGTCATCTGACACGGCAGCGACCGCGCCGACGGCATCACGCGAGTCATCGACACCGATCAACTCGAACGTCACCCAGGGATGTTCCGTTTGGGTTTCGTTCATCAGCAGTGCGAAAGGCTCCGTTTGGTGCGTCACGGCAAGGTCTTGTTTGCCATCTCGGTTGGCATCGACCGTCCACATCGCTCGCCCGACGTGGTCTGCGGACAAGTAGCCAGATTGACTGCCCAGATCAAACGCGGCGTATCGTTTGGTCGACTCGCGATGGAGAATCTGCATGCGCTGGGCATACGTCGATGGTGGTTCGGCATCCTGGTAGACATGCCCATTGGCAATCGCAATTTCGAGTTGTGAATCGTTGTCGAAGTCGACGGCTTGGGCTCCAAATCCGAGCTGCGAAAAGCTTGTCTGCATCAACCCGTATTGCACGGTTTGATCCGACCAAATTCCCGCATCGGTCTGTTCGTAGAGCGTGTTGTGCTCCTGCTCGAAATTGGTAACGAACAAATCCAGGTCGCCGTCGGTGTCAAAGTCCGCGGTCGCGATCCCCATGCAAGCCTGCGGGCGAAAGCGACCGTCGACCCCCAGCCCGCGCAGCGTCGCCGAGTCCACCATGCGACCATCTTCGCGAGACCAGAATTGGTTGGTCGTCATGTCGTTTGCGACGAACAGGTCGATGCCTGCCACTCCATCTAAGTTTCCGGCGACCACCCCAAGACCACGCCCCAGTTGCGAGGGAATGGCGGACCACTGGTCGGTAATGCGTGACCAAGCTCCCGTTGGTGTCCCCAGGTAAAACTCATCACGCGCGGCTGCGAACTTGGTCGGCAAGCAGGGACTCTCTCTTTCTGTTTCGTCGTAACACGCGATGTCAACGGCTTCCATTCCCGCCGTGTACTTGGAACAGATGAAGTCGTTGATTCCATCGCCATCGAGGTCAGCGATCGCACCGCTGGTGGACCAAGGCGCGGTCTTAGGCCGAGACGCCTTTGAAGTCTCAACTTCGTCTTCAAACCAATCGTCGCGATTCGAAAACGTTCCGTCTCCATTGTTGAGAAACAGTCGATCAGCGCCGTAATTCAACACCACCAAATCCGGAAACCCATCTTCGTTCACATCCCCGAACGTGACGCCTTGCGCGAATCCATCATCGTGTGTACCGCTGGCGGGGACGCTCTGGAACCGGCCGCCCAGGTTTCGAAATAACTGATTGACGCCAGAGTTTCCTTTTCCGGGAGTGCCTCCCGCCTCCGCGACGTAAAGGTCGGGCCAGCCGTCGCGATCGAAATCAAACGCGCACCCTCCAGACTCCATTTGGGCGTACAGTGGAATTCCCTGAAACTGCGCAGCGTCCTCCGCGTTGCCCACTTGGGCTTTGATGCCAAGCTCAAATGCTCGGTCGACCAAAACGGGACGCTTCGATTGAGCGAATCGCGTCTCGCTCGTATCGGGCTGAATCGTGCCGGTTGGATCGAGTTTCAGGCGTGGAAACTGTTTGAAGTCCATCGATGCCAGTGCCGATTCAAGTGGCCTCTGCCAGGGTGTGTCGGGACGCAGCTGGCGAACGATCTGAGCTCGGATCCGTTTTGCCTGATCAACATCCTCGTCTGGAATCGTCATCGCCCACGCCGCCCAAGCTTCGGCCTCCCAAAGTCGACCCAGTTCTACGAGCGTTCCGGCCATTGTGGCGATCGCTTCATTGGAGCGGTTGCCAAGTTTATAGAACCGTTCTTTTTCTTGGCCGAATCGGTTCAACAACTCGGCTCGCTTTGTGACCGCCGCAAACGTGTTCGGATCGACTTCGACGCCGCGACTTTGAAGCTGCTTCAGTGTCCGGCCGAGTTTCGCCATTACTTCGCCCACATCGGCATTGATGCCAATCGCTTCGCCGTACGCGCGAGCGGCTTCGGGCAGCCTTCCTTGATAGACCGCCAGGTCACCGATGAGCGACCAATATTGCCAACGATCCTCGACACGAGAGTCGAGTTCAGAGGCCCACTCGGACAGTCGATCGAGCTGACCGCTCCCCGCGAGGTAACGTCCCATCAGGAGCTGCGCTGGAAGATTGGATGCTTGGTAGTCGAGAATTTCGTTGAGCGACTCTTCGACACCCTCCCAGCGGCCGAGGTCCATCTTGGCTCGGATTTCAGCGATCCCAAGACGCGGGTCGTCCGGGTTTCGCTTGGTCAGTTCCACCATCGACTGAGCTTCCATGTCGCGCTGCTCGTAAGCGGACAAAGAGAAAAGCAGCACGCGGTCAAATTGTCGCTCGCGAACCAGCCTTCGACCGTGCGGAAGCGCGGAATGCAAGTCTTCCATGTTGACGAGGAAATCGAACAAGAGACGTCGCGACTCATGGCGGCCAGGGAAAGCCACAACGACTTGTTCAAGAAATTCCACCAACTCGTAGAGCTGGCCGGTTCCGATACAGGCCAAAACAGCCCGCTGGACCAAAGCCTCATCCTCGAATTGATCGGCTTCCGAGGCTTGAACGGTGAAGAGTGCCGCCTGAGACGGTTGCTGATTCGCAAACGCGACATCTGCCGCAAGGCGAAGCGTCTCCGCATCGCCCGGAGTCTCAATGAGAGCTTCTCGCACGAGCGATTGTGCATCGCTCCAGCGCTGCTCATCAACGGCATTGCGCAGCTGTTCGATGGCGGAAAAGGCTGGGTCGGCTTCGGAGGAAACTTCCGGTTCGGAAACACTCTCTCCGCAGCCGCCAACACTTAACAAGATCGCAGCCAACAGGAGCGATGTTCGGATCCTCAACATGAACTCTCGCTCCTTATTGGCTTCAGACGCAAGACGCGGATCAGTAGCCTTTGATGCCGCCCTTCTTGGCTGCGTCGGCACCTTCTTGCATCGACGCTTGAGACTCTTTCAACATCTGATTGTACTCATCGATTTTTGATTGTTCGACGCCTTCAACGACGGAAGAAGGTTCACTTGAAGTGCAACCCACTGCCGCAATCAATGCGAGGGCGAAACTGATTTTGCCAAAAGACTTCATCGGTGATTCCAGTATTTGAGGGGGGGATTGAGAGAGGTAAAAAAAAACGTCGCCAACCATTGAGATGATTGGCGACGCGAGGGAGTCACTTCGAGCGTTATTGGTTCAACGACTCTTCAATCGTTTCCTTGTTTCCGCGTGTCCCCAGGGCGCCCCAAAGACCGTACGGGCTGGCTTCACCCACACCGCGATACGCGTTGCGTCCACCGGCGACCGCCAAGTTGTCTGCCGCGTAAGAACCGGCGTCGATCGAGTCGGTGAGGAAGATCACGGCACCGTCTGCCATCAACACGTGAACGCCACCTTGGTGACGACTGGAAGCGGTGTAGAAGCCGGAGTTGCCAGCGTTCTGCTCGGTGCAGATTTCACGGTTCGGAGGCAGGATGGTAAAGAATCCGCTGAAGTTTGGACGGAACTCAGCCCAGCGGAAACCACGTCCGTCGACGGGTCCAACCGTCGCGGTCGCCCCCGCCCAGAATGCGGGACGCTCGACATCAACCAACGGCTGGCACTCGGTCGGAAGCATGTTCCGTGCGAACGACCAACCACGTTGAGGGGCAAT
>JBCBOO010000397.1:0-4342 GCA_039821235.1 Planctomycetota bacterium | reverse complement strand
CGTACGGTTCGGAGGGAGGGGAGTCCGGCTCAACCGGACTTCCCTACCCCTATCTTTGGGTAGGTCGTTGGTGTGGGTTTAAGTTTGCGTTGAAGTGGAAGTTGTTTGTGTTCGGACTTTTACTACCACTTGTACTTTTACTTCAACTTGGTTGAGGCGGGGAGCGTTTTTGGGGCCTGGGAAACGCGGCTCGTGTTGGGGCTTGGGAGGTGCTGAGGGGAAACGCCTGCGGAGCAGGCGGCGACGGTTGCATTGGGCTGGCGATTCAACAATCGTTCGCGGGGGCCGACCACACGAAAGCACGAGACTTACTGCCTCGAATCTGCGGGGTCACAGCAGTTTTTGAAATTGTTTGAATGTCTTTGTGTTTGCGACGTCGGCCTTGGTCAGGCCCCCTCGTCGCGCTTGCTTGATGCCGTACTGCAAGACTCCGAAGCCGTCCACATTGTGAGCATCTGTGTTGATCACAATCGGGATGCCCAGCTTCTTCGCCGATGCGAGGTGCACTTCGTTCAAATCCAACCGGGCCGGGTTGGCGTTTAGCTCGACCAGCTTGCCCTGCTCGGCCGCCGTCTTCAGGACCGCTTCCATGTCGACTTCGTAAGGCGGACGGCGATTGATCAATCGACCGGTCGGATGCGCGAGGCAGTCCACATGTTCATTCTCAAGTGCGCCGAGAATCCGTTCGGTGATTTGGTCTCGCGGTTGTCGCTGTCCATAGTGAATGCTCGCGATCACCCAGTCCGCCTCGGCGAGCACGTCATCCGGCAGGTCCATGCCACCGGCTTCGAGAATGTCGCATTCAATCCCTTTCAAGATCTCCAAGCGGCCTTCGTAATCGTCGCGGACGGCATCGATGGCGTCGAACTGTTCTCGCAGCCGATCTGAATCCAAACCCATCGCCATCGTGACACGTTTACTGTGGTCGGTGATCGCGATGTACTTCAGACCCCTCGCGATTGCCGCATCGGCCATCTCACGGATCGTGTTCTGACCATCGGTGGCAGTGGTGTGCATGTGCAAGTCACCACGGATGTCGCTCGCCTCCAACAATTCCGGCATCGCGCCTTTGCCGGCGAGATCGAACTCCAACCGATCTTCTCGCAACTCCGGCGAAATCCAAGGGAGGCCGATCGCGGCATAGACATCTTGCTCGGTCGCCCCCGCAATCTGTGACTCGTCGTCCAATTGAAAGACACCGTACTCGTTGATCTTCAGCCCGTTCTCTTTCGCGATCCGTCGGGTTCGAATGTTGTGCGCTCGCGAACCCGTGAAATACTGCAGCGCCGCACCAAATTGATGTGTCTCCACCAGACGGAGATCCACTTGAAACGCCTTTCCGACTCGGATCGATAACTTGGTTTCACCTCGCCCGATCGTTTGTGTGCGCTGCGGAAACGCTTCCAAGTGATCCATGACACGAGCACGATCGCGGGCGACGACTAGCAAGTCCAGGTCCCCGACCGTTTCACGTCCGCGTCGGTAGGATCCCGCCCATTCCATTTGCTCAATCCCGTCACACTGTTCCATGTGCTCGGAGATGGACTTAGCAAGCTCGTCTCCCTTCGACCAATACACACGCTCCGCTGCTTGCTCGGCGATGGAAAGTCCCTGCAGGATCGCGTCTTGTGTTTTCCCGCCAAACCCTTTCAGCTTTGCCACACGATCTTCTCGACAAGCCGCACGAAGATCTCCGAGAGACTCGATCCCCAACTCGGCGTGCAACTTCACGGCTTTTTTGGCACCGAGACCGGGAATGCGTGCCATTTGCATCAACACGTCCGGAACTTCCTTGCGAAGCTTTTCAAGCTGTTCCAGCTTGCCGGTCTGTAAGAGCGTGACCGTTTTCTCGGCGAGCGTCTTGCCGATCCCATCGAGATCGACCAATTTCCGCTGGGGATCGGCCACGATCTCGGCAACCGACTCCTCCAGTTCACGGATCGCCCTGGCGCCCTGTGTGTAAGCACGGATGCGGAACGGATTCTCGCCTTTGAACTCAAGCAGTTCGGCGAGTTCTTCAAAGACCCCGGCAATCGATGCGTTGTCCATCCCTCTCGCTCACGTTAGACGACAGGGCTGACTCCGCCTCCGGCACCTTCCAGCATGCCTTTGTAGTTTCGCATCACCAGGTGGCTATCGATTTTTTGCACCAAGTCAAACGCGACACTGACCGCGATCAACAGCCCGGTACCACCGTAGAAACCCGCAATCGAGTAGGGAACGCCCAAGGAACCGTAAACGATGGTCGGGACGATCGCGACGATCGACAAGAACGCGGCGCCAACGTAGGTGATCCGAACCATGACCTTTTCGAGGTAGTCGGTCGTTCGTTTCCCCGGCCGGTAACCGGGAATGAATGTCCCGCTATCACGCAGGTTGTCCGAGATCTCTTTCGGGTTGAACGTGATTGCCGTCCAGAAGTAGCAGAAGAAGAAAATCAGGACGACGTAAAGTAGGTTGAAGATGTAAGACGCCTGATCTTGCATCGTCAGGCCGATCAGATTCAGCGCTCCAAACATGATACCACCGGGCTCGAACAGACCCGCGAGGGCTCCGAAGGCGACGCCGGGAATCATCAACAAACTGCTGGCGAAAATGATTGGCATCACACCCGCTTGGTTGATTCGCAGCGGAAGGTGCTGACGTGTTCCGCCGTAGACCTTCCGTCCTCGAGTGAATTTCGCCGATTGTGTCGGGATCTTCCGTTGGCCGAGCGTGATAAAGACGACTCCGATGACCACGCCGATGAACAGCACGAAGAGCAGGATCAAGGTTTCGATGCCCACGTCACCTTTGCTGAGACCCGTCAATTGGGTCTTCATGTTGCCGATCAGTTCAAATAGAGCCTTCGGCATCTGTGCGAGGATGCCGGCCATGATCAACAGGCTGATCCCGTTTCCGATTCCGTGCTCGTCGATCTGCTCGCCCAACCACATCAGGAAAACGCTGCCGCAGGTCATGACTGCGACGGCAACGAATTGCCAGGGCAGATAAAGGTCGGTGCCGGCCGAATTCAAGAAGTTTGGGTTGATGTTGCCGCCACCGGGCCCGCTGGCCGTCAACATGACCGAGAGGTAGATCCAGCTTTGGACCAAGCAAATCGCGACCGTCAAATACCGCGTGTATTCATTGATCTTCTTCTGCCCCGCTTGGCCTTCCTTTTTCAACTCGGCCAGTGCCGGGACCGTCGTCCCCAACAACTGCAAGATAATCGACGCCGAAATGTACGGCATGATGCCGAGACCAAAAATGGTCAGCTGACGGAGGTCACTTGCGGCGAACAGGCTGACTTTCTCGAGAAAGTCCGATGCTCCGCCTCCACCGCCCATGCTGGAAACCATCGGCAACGGAATATGAAATCCGATGCGGTAAATGGCCAGCAAACCCAGCGTCAGAAAGATTTTCCGACGAAGCTCGGGAATGGTGAAGATGATTCGCAGTTTTTCAAACATGGACTCGATCCGTCATCGAGAGAGAATGCGACAGGGGAACTCCCGAATCCTAATCGGTTCGGGAAATCGTCGCGAGATCAGACTTGTCCGAGCCTACTTCTTGGCTTCCGCGAGTGCTGCGACGCGTTCTTGCGGAGTCCGCTTAGGAGCGATCTTGTTGACCGTTCCGCCGGCCGCAGTGATTTTTTCTTCAGCCGACTTGCTAAACCGGTGGGCCGAGACGGTAAGCTTCTTGGACAGCTCGCCGTCGCCGAGGATTTTCACTTCGTCAAAGGTCCCTTTGGCAACGTCCTTGGCAGACATCGCTTCGAGGGTGACTTCCGCGCCATCCTCAAACGCATCGTTCAGCTTGCCGACGTTGACCGCGAATACGGTGACCGCCCACTTGTTGTTAAAACCGCGTTTGGGAACGCGACGGAACATCGGCATCGCACCACCCTGGAAGTTGGGTTTGCGACTGTAACCGCTGCGGCTCTTGTGACCCTTGTGACCACGACCCGACGTTTTGCCAGTCCCGCTACCCGGTCCCCGGCCGATCCGTTTTCGTTTGCGGTTCTTCTGAATTCCGCGATGGACGTCGTTAAGGTTCATGATGTGACCGAAAAATACAAATGGTTTTCTATTGATTCGCTCGCCCGGGCCGACTCTTGGCTCACCAGGAAGCAATCGAAATGCAATGGACTCGCCCGATGACAGCCGGTCCCAAGTGTGTTGACTAAACCGACAGCTCTTCGACGGTCAGGCCTCTGAGGGCGGCCGTCTCTTCACGCGTCCTCAATTGCGACAATGCAGCGACCGTCGCTTTGACGAGCGTCACGGGATTATTGGTCCCGAACGACTTCGTCAGAATGTCGTGGATGCCGCACGCTTCGCAGACGGCACGAACGGCC
>JBCBOO010000396.1:0-4357 GCA_039821235.1 Planctomycetota bacterium | reverse complement strand
GTCCGGCATCAAGACACCAACGTACGCACAGTTCCGACCGACGGCAGTTCGACCAAGGACAGTCACAGCGTCTCAGTGGTTTCTAACTCATTTCAACTGGAAGGCGTCGTGACTACCACATGGTTCATTGGCAGCTTATTAATGTTGGCCTACTTGGGATTGGGTGTCATTCGGTCTCATCGAATCATCGCGCGGTCCAAGGCCGTTTCCAATGACAGTGTTCACTCGGCACTTGACCGCATCGCGCGTTCCGCATCGATCGGTCGAGAGCGATTGCGGGTCAGGTGCAGTGCTGACATCGATTCGCCGGTTGTGATCGGGCTTGGAAGGCCATGCATTCTGATTCCAGATAGAAGTGACTGGAATCAAACACTGGTTGACATTGACAATGCCGAGTCGATCTTGCGTCACGAGGTGGCTCATATTCAACGGCGAGACCCATTTTGGAATTTCTTACTACAGGTCGTGACAGCTCTATGGTGGGCGAACCCGTTGATTTGGTGGATGCAACGACAGATACACGTCAATCGTGAATTGATCTGCGATGCCCAAGCGATGCAAAACTCCAGCCCCGAAGAATACGCTTCGCTGCTACTCCAGTTGGCACGACGTGCACTAACAACCCGGCCGCGATTGTCTTCCATCGCAATTAGGCCTCCGCGACGAACACTTGAATGCCGAGTCCGGTGGATCCTATCCAATCCCTCCAGAGATCAAATCATGCCTTTTGCTTCGAGACGACAAAAATGGGTCGTCATCGCGATCGTTTTGCTGGTCTCCATCACTGCTTTCCTCCGACTCGATGAAACGCAACTGTTGGGGCAAGAGCAGGTTGGCGCTCGCGCAGGTGAGTCCACCGAAGAAGACGAGCCTACAGAGAAAACCCCGTCGACCTACTCGTTCGGCGACCGCGTCGAAGGCGTCCTCGTCGGTCGCGATTTGAAGCCGGTCGTAGGAGCAGATGTGTTCTTGTGGAAAGTTCCGCCGGGAAGTTCCGTGTCGCTGCCGATCCGTCCTCAGCGAACGCTATCCGATGTGAACGGACACTTTGTGTTTGCCGATGTGACGAAAGCAAACTATCGAGTCTGGGCTGAGACCGATGACGCATCGAGTCTTCGCAGAAAGCTCGGCGGGATCAATGTTCGGGGTGGGCAATTCTTGCCGGAACGGCAACCACAGATGGAAATCCAGCTTCGCAATGCTTGTGGTTACGATGTTCAAATTACCGACGCACTCACGGGCAAGCCAATCGACAACGCCAAGGTCTCCTTTGGGTGGACGGATATTGAACGAGACTATCGGTCTGGCCCTGATGGTCGGTGCAAAATCCGAAATCTAGCACCCGCCGAATGGTATTTCATCGTCACTGCGAAAGACTACGGCACTGAATTCGTGAAAACGATGACCCAAGAACCGGGCACGGTCTCACCGATACAAATCAAGTTGCCACCAGGCAGGATCATTTCGGGTCGCGTTGTTGGCTCGGACGGGAAAGGAATCGCTGGTGTGCGTGTCTCGGCAAGCCCTGGTATCCGATCGGTCACTCCGGGTTACGACAGAAGCGAAACCGATGCCGAAGGACGATTTCGACTGAGTGGCATTCCAACGGATAGTCAGGTCCGCCTCTCGACCGATTCGGATGATCCCGACTTGGAGTACGTTTCTCAGACCATTGGTGTCACGGCCGATCATCCCGATGAACCGATTGAGTTGATCTGTGAACAGCGTCCCCGTTTTGGCAATGCGATCATTCACGTGGTCGATGAGAAAGGGAACTCCATTGCCGGAGCGATCGTCGAAAACATGGGAAGATCTAGTCAACGAGTGCGGCGCGGGATCACCGACCCGAATGGACGCGTCCGTTTGGATGATGTCTATGGTGGAGCCGGACTTCGAGCCGTGGTAACTGCCGATGGCTTCGTCAGCAGCAGCACCACTTTCCAGGCAGCGATGAACGACAATCCACCGGTGACGCGAGCCGTCTTAACAAAGGGACGAACAGTGAGCGGAACCATCGTATTTCCAAGCGGTAAACCGGCGGCCTCATTGCGAGTCTACTACGACCGAGGTGAATACGTTGGACAAGGGGGTGGTATGGTTAAGAGTGATGCGAATGGGCGGTTTGAAATCGATGGCATGAAAACGGAAGGGGTCATTTCCGTCTATACACCTCGGGGATATCAGCCTATTCGCGGCATGCAGATCCCAGCCGATCAAGACGAAGTCGACGTAACGCTCAGCCCATCCGCTTCGCTGCGGATCGTAGCCATTGACGCGGAATCAAGAGAGCCGATACCGGCGTTTAATGTCCGGCTCAATCATTGCCAGGATCGCAAGCCGGGCGATCCTCCGACGGGTGGTATTTCCTCCTCGTATGTCAATCCGGGTTACGATGCGAAACCGCCCAAGAGCCTGTTCGAGTTGGAGAACTTGGCGGCGGGTGTTCCGTATAAGGTGATCGTATCCGCGGAAGGTTACGAGACAACTCACTTGGCGCGAGTCGTTTCCGCCGTAGGCGACGACAGAGCTCCCGTGAAAGCAGAGTTAGTAATGCGTTCTGCCAATGACTACGAAGCCGTTACGGGGACCGTTGTGGACGCTCGCGGGAAACCCGTCCCAGCAGCGTCAGTTGTCTTGATTAACGGTGCTTCGAAACCCGGTGCTCTCGATCCATTCACTGGAAAACCGGCGAAGACGGGTTGGTCACGATATGCGATGGATGCGATCACACGGGATCAGATACGCAGTCAAACCGATTGCATCGAAGACTTGCGAACCACAACGGACGCCGCAGGCCGGTTCCGATTCGATCAAGTCAAGAAAGATACACCATGGACGGAAGTCTTGGTGATCGGGGAACAAATCGTACCATGGCGAAGTGGGAACTTGCGAAGGATTGACGCCTCGCCAATTTCGCCGCTAGACATTCAGCTAGAAAGGGGCGCCACCATCACCGTGCACATCGATCCCGCATTGCTCTCAGAAGCCTACTCGGTCAACTTGCAGCCAGGGACAGGACCATTCCCAACAGCACAGCGTTCCGCATTGAGCCAACGAAGTCAGCGCGTGCGGGCATCCCCCATTACCTTCGAGAATATTCCATCGGGTGAAGTTAAGATCAGTGTAATGGCATTCCCGAAGAAAGACGAAAAGTACGGCTTCATGTCCATGAAAACTCACAGTTCAAAAGTGGTGATGGTTGAGGAAGGGAAAGATCTGCGTGTTTCTTTCTGACATACAAAGAAAACGCCGTGGCAACTGCATGCCGCTGATCGAGCAAACGCGAACGGTCTAGTGCTTTGGTTCAACTGAAAAGTAGGGGTTTGACCACTATTAGCCGGACCGCGTTAGCGGCGGTTCTCGCACGGGCAACCGGGGCTAACGCCCAATCGGCTAATCCGAAAATCACGCTGGACCAAAGCACTAGTAGCCTCAGGGTATAGAAGACGGAAAGTGACACGCACTACTTCAGGTTGGGCTGCAGATGGATATTCGCAAGCACGCGATCAAAGTGCTGGTTGGCCAAGTCTTGCTCGCTCTGTTGCTTTGCCAGGTGGCACGAGCATCGGATGCACTTGACTTCCTTCAACTGAGTTTACCGGCTGATTCTGAACAGCAGCGTTTTGCAAAGGCCGTCTTCTTCTGCATTGAAACGGGGCAACTTGAAAAGGCAGAGCGGCTCTTACATCACTTGGAGCACCAGGATTGTCGGCGTCTGGCTTCGGCCTTCTTGTTCGTGTTGAAAGGCGACCCCGAGCAATCGTTCAATTACCTTTCCAAGCTCGCTGAAAGCCACCCCTCCAACACGAGAGTCACTGACTATTGGTGCCAACTCGCATCGGCGACTGATTCGAACGAACTAAAGTTCACTGCGATGGCCGCGTCCGTTCGCTCTCAGATCAATCGCGAAATGCTCGACGAAACACAGCCAACCTTCGCTTGTTCCATCGAGCCGGAGGTGTCCAAGCTCTTCTCACGATACGAATCTCTCCACATTCTCGAACCAGGGCGATCGAAACTTCTTCATTGGATTAGCCACAAGTATCTTCCGTCAAACGGACCTCGGATCAGAATTACCGCGACCGAGTTGGGACCCAACCTCCCACACCACCGGTACTCGTCCGATCGGACACAAGCCGAAATCGTTGTCGATCCGATTGGTCCGAAACAATTCTCGGAGGACCGCCTTCTACACGTCGTGTTCGAACTGCTGAACACGGAGAACGAACGCAGATTTCGATGCGTCAACTTGGACATCGCCGCGGGACGCTTGAGTCGGCGTGAGTTCTGTCGAGCAGTCGCGGAAATCGAACATGACACCGTTTTTCGGCCGCTAAATACCACTTGGAAGGGTCGC
>JBCBOO010000395.1:0-4406 GCA_039821235.1 Planctomycetota bacterium | reverse complement strand
GCCACCGCCCGGCAGCTATCGCCCGACGACGTTCTCGAGCTGGTCAATCGATTCAAGCGGCTGCAATCCCGCGACCGTCGAGCGACGCCGGCTTATCTCTACCGATGGATCACCGGCGAGAGCGACCCGCCAACGGATGACGATGGGCACAACGCGACGGCTGCCAACCCGTCCGCGGCTTCTATCCCGCGTGCCCGCGATCTGATGACGGAACGAACCGAGCTGGAAGTGATCCGATCGAGCGTTATCAAATCCGGCCGGCAATCCCGGCTCGATGCGGACGCGATGCGATCGGTTATGCGTGAGGCATTCGCCAAGCGTGGATTTGATCCGGAGGAAGTGCCTCCGGAGTTCCTCGAGCTGAACGTCTATCCGTGGGTCGTCCCCGCCGAGCGTCCAGTTCTGCACGGGTCAACGTTATGAAAACCACCGTCCAGACTCCCGACGACGGGCCTCCGTTGTGCACGATCGATTACCACGTCGACGGGCAAACGTACCTCTTTCGCTTTCGCGTGTTCGGCGTCGTCAAGCCGATGTTGACCGCGAAGTATGCGCTCAAGATGGCACGCAACTCAGAAACGAATTTTACGATCGACGACGCGGCCAAAGTCGCCAACGAAATTCGCCGCGTGACCGTCCAGTACATGAACCAGGGGGCGACGCCATGAACGCGACCCAGCTCCCTCGGCCGCCTCGGTTCCAAGCGATGGAAGCCATCCAGCGCGAGCGATTCGAAGTCGTTCGTCAGCTGCGTGATTTGCTTCGCGAGCAGATCATCGCCTCGCGTGCGATCGGTCACCAAACCGTCTCGCTGACCGTCGACGACGCGTACGCGATCGAGAACCTGCTCGACGAAGCGGTTAGCGATGCCACGCGTTTGGGCGTGCTGTCATGACTGAATTCTGGATCGGCGTCACTGCCGGCGTCGTCACCACGTTCGCCGTGATGTCGGTTGCAATTTGGGTCGTCGTTCGCGACCTGTTCGGCCCCGCCTGAACCCGCCATTTTCGTTTCCTCTCCAAGCTGCCACGAGGAGTTAGTCCCATGAATGCCCCCGCCATTTCCGCGGAAACGGTCGACGAAGAATCGATCCAGCGGACCGACGAGATCAAGTTGTTCTCGCCCGACTGCCTGGTCGACCACCCGGCCAACCCTCCGGAGCGTGTCAAAGCCCCGGCCGTCAAAGACCTGATGGAACTGATCCAAGACTTCGGCCAACGAGATCCGGTGCGTGCTCGAGTCATGGACGCCGACCGGCTGCAAATCCTTAGCGGTCACCGACGCGTCGCGGCGTGTCGGTTGCTCGATCGAGACGTTCGCGTCGAAGTCGTCGTGTGCAGTGACGCCCAGGCCCTGCGTGAAGTCATGCTCGGCAACGCCGAACGCAAGGACCTCGACGCGGTCGAACGGGCCGAGCTGCTGCAGGCGATGATCGACGAAGGCATCGATCGCGACGAAGCCGGTGCGATGTTCGGGCTGATGAGCGAAAGCGGTATCAAGAACGCACTGCGGATTAGCAAGCTGCCGCCTTCGATCAAAAAGCTGTTGCGCGATGGGACGATCCCCGCGAGAGTCGCTCGGTACTTGGTTCCGTTTGCGGATCATCCCAAAGCACTCGACGAGCTCGCCGGCGAAGTCAAGAGTTCCATCATGGGCGCCGAGACGCTGGGATTCCTGATGAGTGATCCAAAGGTCGTCGTCGACAGCCTGGTCAAGACTGACGGGAGCACCAAAGGTTTCGGCAATCCCAACGCCCGCCCGATCGACGGCGAAACCAAGTACCACATCGACTACAACTACGAGGAAGCCACCTGCGGTTTCGAAATCACTCCGGAGATCCGGCGCAAGCTGAAAGTTGTCGAAGTACCCGTGCGTGGCCAAACGATGGCGGTCGCGACGAACGTCAAGCTTTTCGACAAGTTGAACCAACCGCACCTGGTCAAGCGATCGGCCTACGGTTCGCCGAAGAAAAAGAAGTCGAAGAAACCCGCCGCGAAGAAACTGACCGCCAAGCAACAAGCGGTTGAAGACGCTCGCCGTCGCAAGGAAGCCGACGAGAAACTCAAGAACCGAGTTCCCGCCTGGTCGGTTCGGTTCCTTCGTTGCTTGCTGTCCTACCAGGTCGACGACTTCGACTCGGTCATCGACAGCACCCTGCCGTGGATCATGGTGCAACTGTCATCCGATCGCGAATGGCTGACGCGGGCAACTGAAACGCAAGTCGGAAAACTCCCGCGAACGTGGCAGGGGGCAGGCGATCGTTTGCTCAACAAGATGGCCGGCGAAGATGATATCAGCACGCGGATTTGGCGTGTCCTGATCTGGCCACAACAACGCGATGATTGGCAACCGGCCGAGGGCGTCACCGAAGAAACGCCCAAAGAGATTCCACTGAATCCGCGAGTCTCGCGTCACTTCGATGGAACGTGGCCAACGATCCTCCGCAATTGCGAGGATGGCATGATGAGCCTCGAGGGTGCTTGGAAGTACTCGAGCCAAGGGCCAACCAATGAACGCAAGCGAGACACC
The DNA here is from genome assembly GCA_039821235.1 of Planctomycetota bacterium. Classification (GTDB taxonomy): domain Bacteria; phylum Planctomycetota; class Planctomycetia; order Pirellulales; family Pirellulaceae; genus Stieleria. Next base: position 1,877 of record JBCBOO010000395.1, on the reverse strand, counting down.
GGTGCGAAGGCACTCGCCGCACTCGTACGCGAGTACTTGGAACTGCACACCGCCGAGCAGCTCGAGCGGATTGCGAAAGCCGCGAAGTACAAATTCACCGTGACGGCAAAGGGCAAGCGGATCGATGCACTGATGGCACGTCATCACAAGCAACCGCTGCCGGTGCCCAAGGCCTTCGGGGCGTTACTGCGGAAGGGACCGAAGCGATGAGCCGTCGGCCGTGGAGTGAAGACGAAGACGAGCTGATCACGCATTGCTACAAGACGCCGGAGTATCCGGTCGGAGTACTCGCCAACGTCATGCAGCGAAGCCGATCGAGCGTCTATCAACGGGCGAAGACACTTGGGCTCACTGATGCGCAAGTGTATGTGCCGGATGACGTGGTGCGCCAAGCGATCGAGGACAAGCACCCACTCGGATGGTCCGATGCGGAGATCGCTCGTCACGTTGCGGAGCAACATGGATGCGGCGTCGACCGTCACCGGCTGGGCAAGATGCGTCGAACCATGGGGCTGTCTTCGAACAACCACTCGGAGCACCAACGAAAACGCATTGCGGCTAAGACCACCGAGCAGCTCAAAGCGGCCGGCCTGCCGTCGATTGGTCACCTTCGAAAGTCGGCGTTCGACAAGTGGAAGCGTGAGCTCGGCTGGCCGGAGTCGCTTACGCTTCGCGCCGTGCAAGCTCTCGAGCTGCTTTGGGAACGCGGGCCAATGACTCGGCTCGGGTTGTGCGAAGCGATGGGCATCGATCGCGAACACGCGATTGCCAATCGCACCGAACCCAAGAGCAACGCAAAGGGCGGCACGGCGCTCGCCGAGCTGCAGCGGGCCGGCTTGGTGATGAGGCTACCCAAACAAGTGAAGTCGGGAACGGACCGCCGCGGTGGCGTCCGTCGAGTGGATTTGTATTTGTTGTCTCCAGGAGTGGAACCCAATGGGCAGAGGATTAAAGCTAGCGGATGTCGAGTCGACGGTCGATCGAGAGACCGAGATTGCGAGTTGGCAGTCGGATCTCAAGATGGCGATCTATGACTCGATCGACGAGTCGGACATCGCGGAGATCGTCAAGAACCAGGTCGCTAAGGCGAAGGCGGGCGACGCGAAAGCGATTCAATTCGTGTTCGGTCACGTTCTCGGAACGAACCGATCACTGACCGTCAACAATACGCTTGTCACGGATACCGAAACGGCCGCCAGGTTGGCCAAGGGGGCGGGATGAACACGCGGGAATTCGTCGGCGGCATGTTGTTCGCGATCGTTTGCATGGTAGTCGGCGCAAAAGCTGTCGGCTACTTCATGGGCGTCGAACATCGAATCGAGCAGCTCGAGCGAGAGTCGTTTAATCGGCTTGTTGAGCATAAGCGTTTGCAAGCGACCGTCGACGACCTAATGACGGACGACGGCATCGCGAAGTCACTCGATCGAATCACTGGAGGTTCCGGATCATGAGTGCGATCGCAACCGACCAGGTCCTCGACTCGATCGAACTGGCCGTCGACCTGATCATCAACGCGGATGCGACCAAGAACCAGCACCCGTGGCTAAAACGGCCGATCGTCGTTCGGCAGCGTCATCAAGTCGTCGAGCTCGTGATCACCGACGGCCGGATCATCGTCACGTTCCAATGGGATGGGTCGCTTGCGGACCGTCTCGACTACTTTGATGTGGCCGATCCGAATCGCCGGCCGTTGATCCCGCCGCCGAATTTGGCGGGCGTCTTGCTGCACTGGAAAGTCGACCGGGAATGGGGTTTCCCGTTCCTAGTCACGAAACACCCTTTCCTGAACAGCCGGTGGGAGACGTGGACGCGTTGCGAGCCGTGTCGCTATCACGCTTGCGTGCACTGCAAGGACTGCGGCGGAACGGGGATGATCC
>JBCBOO010000394.1:0-4467 GCA_039821235.1 Planctomycetota bacterium | reverse complement strand
CTCATGGAATTGCAAATGATTCGACGCGACGAAACCCCGGCCGAGTGATTTCCGAATGTCGCGTGTTCCCAATGACCGTCCTCTGATTCCCAGTGTGCTTGATCGCTTGATCGATCTCGACCCACAGGTGAAGACGGAGGTGCCGATGAATCGGACTCAGGTCTTGCAGCAAATGAAGGAAAGTGTTGGGCGTGACTTGCAAGCACTTTTGAACACACGGTGCCGTGCGACATCATGGACGAATTCTCTCAAGGAACTCGATCGGTCACTTTTTGCATACGGCATTCCCGACTGTGTGGGCCTGAGCACCGGATCACGCGAACAGCAAGAAGAGCTTCGACGGCTCATCGCGCGAGCCATCCAGAATTTTGAGCCACGCCTGAGTCACGTGCAAGTCAAAGTCGCCGATACCGATGACCCAACGGATCGTGCCTTGCGATTCCGGATCGATGCGATGTTAAAAGTCGACCCCGCACCCGAGCCGGTCATTTACGACAGCCGGCTGGACGCAACCAGCGGTGACTTCAAGGTCCAAGGAGTGGCGCGGTGACGGATCGATTACTGCCCTATTACAACCAGGAACTGCAGTACCTGAGGCGATTCGGAGCCGAGTTTGCGGCGGAGCATCCCAAGATCGCGGCAAGGTTGAGGCTGGGGGATGACCTGAGTGAAGACCCACACGTCTCCAGGATCATTGAATCATTTGCGTTGCTCTCCGCTCGAACGCGGTTGAAACTGGACGACGATTTTCCGGAAATCACGCACGCACTCTTGGGCGTGCTGTATCCGCACTACCTCGCACCCATTCCATCGACCGCAATCGTTCAATTCCAACTCGACCCGCGACAAGCCGATCTCGGCGGCGGCTATCGAGTCGAAACGGGAGAGCGCGTTGAAACGGAATCAACCGAAGACGGTGCCTGTCAGTACCGCACGGTGTATCCGGTGCATTTGTTTCCGATGAAGATGACGGAGGCGACGTACAAAGGGCAACCCTTCCAGTGCCCTCCTTCGCCTGCGATCCCAAAGTCGGAGTCGTCGCTCCACCTCACTTTCGAAACGTTTCGCGAAACGACGGTGTTTGAAACCGTCGAGATGAACTCGTTGCGTTTCTACATTCGAGGCGTCTCGCATGCGGCAATGGATCTTTATGAGCTAGTCCAAAACGATTGTTTGGATGTCATGCTCGCACGTTCAACGAACGATCCCAATCCCGTGCGTCTTGGAAAGGACTCCATTCACCCGGTTGGCTTCGAAGAGAACGAAGCATTATTGCCGACACAGCCGAGAACCTTCAGCGGTTACCGACTCTTGACGGAGTACTTCGCTGCTCCCGAAAAGTTCATGTTTTTTGACGTGCGCGGCATCACGGCCGAGATGCTGCGCGGATTCGAGAACCATCTACATCTGTTCCTTGTTTTAAAGCGACATGTTCCGGCCGTCGAACAATTCGTCGATACCGATTCGGTGCGGCTCAATTGCACGCCCGTCGTCAACTTGTTTGAGCAACGCTGTGAACCCATTCGCGTCAGCTACACGGTACCGGAATACCGAGTGATTCCCGACGCGCGACAGCCACGTGCCTTCGAAGTCCACTCGATCGAATCCGTCAAAGCGATCGACTCCAAACAAGACGAGAAAGCGTATCACCCGTTTTACTCGGTGCGTCACTCCGACGAACAGATGCAACGACGTGGCTTTTACCACCTGCATCGCCGCAGCAGTGAACTCAGTGGCGGTGTGGCGGATTCGGCGACCGAGACTTACCTGTCGCTCGTCAATTTGGAGTTCGAACCCGACACCAGTGACGAAATCGTCCTTGATGTGCGGGCACTTTGCACCAGCCGGAACTTGCCATCGCGTTTGGAGTTTGGCGGTGGACGCCCCCGATTGCAGTTGCTGTCCGGAGGCCCCGTGCAAACGCCCATTTGCGTCACGCAGCCGAGAGCGACACATCGGCCTCCGCTGGAAAAAGGGACTTACTGGCGTTTGATCAGTCACCTGTCACTCGGCCATATCTCGTTATTCGACAACAACGAAGGGGCCTCGCCGCTCCGCGAGATCTTGGGACTGTACGACTTTCTCGGGCGCGGCGATTCACAGCAGCGGATCGACAGCATTCGAACGTTGCTTTGCGAGCCGGCGGTGGCTCGTTGCGAAAACCCGACCGGCGGAACCTCGCTTTGTCGCGGGATCGACCTCCTGGTCACGATCGACGAAGAACGACTCAGCAGCGGCGGTTGTTACTTGCTTGGTTCGGTCTTGGAGCGATTCTTCGCTCTCTATGCCACGATCAATTCCTTCACTCGAACTACGTTGCGCAGCAATCTGCGTGAACAGGACGTCGCTAGATGGCCAGCCAGGGCAGGAAATCGATCGTTTCTATAACCGATCGGCTCGAAAAGCAGCCGCATCGGTTCAGCTTTTATCAAGCGGTGCGGCTACTGCTACATCGTTCGTCACTCCGCGCGAACGCGACGAGCCAGTCGAATTCCAAACGTCGTATCGGCACACTGACAAATCTGAGCGACGAACCCGTTCGATTTCGGACGCTCACGTCGCTCAGTTTCCCTCCCGCGGATATCACCGACCTTCGGCTCGCCAAATCCGATGATGACGGCATCTCCGCAGCTAACGAGAAGGCGCCCGTTGCCGAGGTGGAGGTTGCGTTTTGGGGGCTGATCGGTCCGGCGGGCGCTCTGCCGAATCATTACACCCAGCTCGCGATCGATCGCGCGCATCACAAAGACTATGCGATTCGCGACTTCCTGGACGGTTTTTCGCATCGCCAACTTTCGTTCTTCTATCGAGCCTGGGAAAAGTACTTTCCTGCTGCCGGCTACGAAAACGCGGTCGTTTGCGGCACTCCCGAGTCCGACCTGGTCCGGGAATCCCTGCTCTCATTGGTGGGGCGAGGTCACCGAAGCGTCCGAGATCGCTTTGAAGTCGCCGACGATGCGCTCGTCTACTATGGCGGCCACTTTTCCGCGTCGCCCACCGCAAACTCGCTCGAAGCCATGGTCGCCGACTTTTTGGGACTGCCCGCCAAAGTGGATTCGTTGTTCGGGCAATGGCTGGAGCTTCCAGTCCCTGAACGAACGCGGATCGGCATGCTGGACGGTCACTGCAAGATGGGCTTTGATACCGTCGTCGGCACGCGGACTTGGGATCCGGGTTCCAAGTTCCGACTGCGAATCGGTCCGGTCGGCCTCGATGAATTCGAGTCGCTTCTTCCGACCGCGCCCACGCTTCCACGAATCTGTCAATTCATCCGAAGCTACGTCGGGATGGAATATGACTTTGACCTCCAAGTCATCCTGCGCCGCGAAGAAATCCCGTTCTGCAAGCTGTCAGATACAACCTCGGACGAACCACCGGCAGAGCGAGACGACCAACCGGATGTCCGACCCTACCTGGGCTGGAACACCTGGCTGTGCAGCAAAATGCCCACCGAAGACAGCGAGGACGCCGTGTTCCACCACGACGGATCTCCAACACGTTAGAACATGACCGCAACCCATTCCCAATAGACGCGCGATTTCACGATGCCCCAGATCAATTTGAAAGAACTTGTCGGCAAGCTGAACGAGACTTGTCGCTTGGCCCTTGAGTCCGCCGCCGGGCTCTGCCTTTCCCGCACGAATTACAACATCGAAATCGAGCACTGGTTGCTGAAACTGCTCGAGAACGATCGTTCGGATTTGACGATTGCGTGCAAAGCTTCGGGCGTCGACGTCAGCGCGTTGACAACCGACCTCAACAAGTCCATCGACAAATTCAAAACCGGCAATGGTCGCTCACCTGCGCTCTCTCCCAACGTCGTTGACCTGGTGCGTGAAGGCTGGCTGTTTGGTTCGGTCGATCATGGTGTCGCAAAGATCCGATCGGGACATCTGCTGATTGCGCTCATCACCTCTTCTTCATTGCGGCCACTCGCGCGAGATGCGTCCAGCGAGTTCGAAAAGCTCAACGCCGACGGTATCGTGCAAGACTTTGGAACGTTGTTGGCCGACAGCGAGGAAGCTCACGTTCCGATGGCCGCGGGCACAGGCACGGCGTCAAGCACGGGTACCGAAGACGTGGGCAAGCGCGGGCCGACTAAGACGCCTTCACTCGATCAGTTCACAATCGACTTGACCGCACGGGCGGAAGAGGGTGCGATCGACCCGGTGCTGGGTCGCGATCCGGAGATTCGACAAATCATCGATATCCTCACACGCCGACGTCAAAACAACCCCATCCTGACCGGTGAAGCGGGTGTCGGAAAAACCGCCGTGGTCGAAGGCTTCGCATTGCGCGTTGCCGCCGGTGATGTCCCCGAAGCGATCCGGAACATCCGAATCCACACGCTGGATCTCGGGTTGCTGCAAGCCGGCGCAGGCATGAAAGGCGAATTTGAAAATCGCCTCAAAGGCGTGATCGATGAGGTCAAGTCCTCACCGCAACCGATCGTCTTGTTCATCGACG
>JBCBOO010000393.1:0-4548 GCA_039821235.1 Planctomycetota bacterium | reverse complement strand
GCCCAGCAAGAGCCAGGGATATGGCACCCGACAGCGACAATGTCGGATATTGCGCCGCCTCTGCCTGGCCGATCTCGGCGACGGCAACATAATACCGAAGGCTGGCGAATCGTCAGCGTACCACGATCCAAAGTTCCAAATTACGTTTACCCTTCCTTCCCGACGCCTTCCCGCGTCAAAATCAGGTATCACCAATGGCTCAGACCGGAGTAATTACGTTCAAGGGCAATCCGATGACCCTCGCCGGCGAACCGCTCGCCGTGGGAACTCCCGCTCCCGACTTTGCCCTTCACTACGCCGACGCGGGCATCCAAACGCTGACGATGGCCGACCTAAAAGGTAAGCCGTCGATCGTCAGTGTCGTGCCCAGTTTGGACACCCCCACCTGCGCGATTCAAACGAAGAAATTCAACGAAGAACTCGCAGCGTTGGGAGACAAAATCAACGCCGTCACCGTCAGCCGTGATCTCCCGTTCGCTCAAGCACGATTTTGCGGTGCCGAGGACATCAAGATGCGGACCGCCAGTGATTACCAGACGCACCAGTTTGGTAGCGATTGGGGGCTCACGATCGAAGAATTGAAACTGCTCACGCGAGCCGTTTTCGTGCTCAACGCGGACGGCGAGATCGCTCACAAGGAAGTCGTTGCCGAAGTCACCGAGGAACCGGACTACGCAACCGCCATGGCGGCCTTGCGAATGCTGGTCTAGCCCCGGGGGGTACAGGAGACACGCAGTGGACGAACGAAGGGACCCGTCGACGGGTGATGAAAACGCGGCAGCAACAGAGCCGACTCTCGTTGCGGCTCTCTACCGTTTCGTTCCACTGCCCGAGTACCAATCGCTCCGCGAGCCCATCGAGTGCGCCCTCAAGGAAACGGGAGTCAAGGGTTCGCTGTTGCTTGCCGACGAAGGCATCAACGGCACCATCGCAGGCCCGCGGCATGGCATCGAAACCATGTTGAATCAGCTGCGTTCTTTCAGGCCTTTCGAAGAACTGGAGGTCAAGTTTTCCGAATGTGCCCGGCAGCCGTTCCGGCGGGCACGCGTGCGTCTGAAGCGTGAAATCGTCACCATGGGTGTGGAGGGAATCGACCCCAATCAATCCGCCGGGACTTACGTCGATCCTCAAGACTGGAATGAGTTGATCGCGGATCCCGATGTTGTCGTGATCGACACGCGGAACGAGTACGAGATTTCAATCGGCACATTCGAAGGCGCCGAGAATCCGCATACGGAGTCGTTTCGAGAGTTCCCCGAGTACGTTGAACGCGAATTGGAGTCCGCCAAAGACAAGAAGGTCGCGATGTTCTGTACCGGCGGCATCCGCTGTGAAAAATCCACGGCTCTCCTCAAACAGCAGGGCTTCAAGGAGGTCTACCACCTCAAGGGCGGTATTTTAAAGTACTTGGAGACCGTACCCGAAGCCGAATCCAAATGGCGAGGTGATTGCTTTGTCTTTGATCAACGCGTCTCCGTGGGGCACGGCCTCAAGGAGGGTGATCACGTCATGTGCTTTGCGTGCGGATGGCCCGTTTCGGGCGAAGACCAGCAGCATCCCGATTACGAAGCCGGTGTCCATTGTCCGCAGTGCGTCCATGAAATCTCGGAAGAACGCAAACGACGCTTCGCCGAACGCCAAGCCATGTGGGTCAAGCAAGGCCGAGTTCTCCCCGAATCCGAAAACCCGTGACATGGTCATTCCCGAACGGAGTTCCGATTCGGAATGACGTTTGCGATTAACTCGCGGGTATCGGTCTGCGCCGAGGTCCTCCCGATCTATAGACCGGGACTCGGAGGAGGCGGCGGCGGAGGAGGCGGTGGCGGAGGTGTTGGTTCCGGTTCCGGTTCAGGTGTTGGCTCTGGCTCGGGTGTTGGCTCTGGCTCGGGGGGCGGTTCTGGTGACGGCGGTGGAGGAGGCGGCGGGGGAGGAGGCGGCGGTGGAGGAGGAGGCGGCGGAGGAGGAGGCGGCGGAGGAGCCGGTAACTCCGCTGAAATCTGCATCGGTGAACGCTCGGTGAGAAGCTGGCATCTCCCTTGCAGATTTCCAAAGGCAAACTTCGGAAGGACATATGAGTTGCCCGCTACCGGGATAGAGACATCCACCGAGATCATTGTGGTGTCATCCCCAATCGGGTTGGGCGTCACGACGACGGTGTAGTCATCGACCCCAAGGGCGTCGAGATGTTCAACGGCTTGGCCACGCACCATCGCGACCGTTGCGCCGGGGACGATTCCTTCTCTGGCGCCTCGGTAGGCGGCATGATCTGCGGCATGCCTCAGCATGGCCGCTCGGCCAAGTTCCCAGCCTGCGAAGACAATTAGAAAGAGAACCGGGAGTGTGACGGCAAACTCAACGGCGGTGGCGCCGCGTCTGCTGGTCGACCTGGAAGATCGCATTGTCATTGGAATCACTGCGTGATGAGGCTGGGGAGGTGCTTTGCAATTTGTTCGAAGGCGTCTCTGAGCTGCGCGCCATCGATTGCATGAAAGTGCTTGCCCCCGCACTTGTCAGCGACTTGTTGCATGACGCCCTGCTGGGCCTCGTCACTGAAGGTGATGGTGAAAACGTAGACGCCGTCGTCCGCAATTCGATCTGCGGCCCAACTCGGACTCGAACCCGTGTTGTGAACTCCGTCGGTCATCAGCACGATGACTTTCGCCGCGTCTTTTCGTGCATGACTTGGATTCGAAAGTGTTTCGAGTCCTCGCAATAAGCCGCCTCCGATGTTTGTCTGTCCCGCATCAAACTGTCTCGAGATCGTCTCCAGTTGAGGCGGCAGGGTCGCGAGATCGTTTGTCAGTTCCACGAGTGTCGAAGCCTGGTCGTTGTAGGCGACTAACGAAACGAGCTCCTCTTGTGGTGAAGCATCCAACACCGACGTAAAGACTCCCACTGACGCGATCAAGTCGAGCCAACGCGACTCGCGGGGGACCAGGTCTCCGAAGAACCATCCTTCGGGTGCAGCCGCCGGAATGGGCGGGTACTGCGCGGTTTCATTGGCGGCGTACGCCATGGATCCACTGCGATCGATGACAAGAGCGACATCGATGTCGATCTGGGTGCTCACCGCCGTGCGCAATGGACGGATTCCGTCACCGAACGAGAGGAAAGGTAACAGGGGTTGGACGGCGTCGCCGCTGCCTTGGTTTAGTGATTCGGTTTGAATGCGCACCGAGTTGCCGTCATCCGCGACTGCAAACTCATAGCGGCTGCCGTCTCCTCCGGCGCGAGTACTGCGCCCGATCGTGAGGTCGGACGCGGCGATCGGCAAGACGATTCCGTTGCCAATCGGATTTTGGGTCGCCGCTTCACGTGCGGCGAGCAGTGCATCGCTTTCACTTCCTGTCGTGGTATAAACGCGACCAGCGGCTCTCGCGGCCGCGTCGGAAGCAATTTGGATTTCAATATTGGTGGATTCAACGTGCGCCAAGTTCACGATGAACGCCGCAACGATCAGCAGGACTGGTAAGAGAAAACAAATCAAGACAACCATCGCACCGCGACGGTTCGGGTGCACGCAACCAGCGCGATGCATGTGGTTTGATCGCCTTGGTTCGGTTTGGTTTGCGGGAATCATGTTCACAGCCGTGGTTCTCTCAGTCGGATATGCGGACTTCAGGCCGCGGGCGGGCAGCTTTGGAGATTCCATCAATTGGCACGCAGTGCGGTTGAGCGAGTGACCACTTTGTCACCGTAGATGCTGCCCATAAACGAGTTCGCGCTGTAGCTCGCCGAGACGGTGACACGGAAGTAATCACCCTCATTCAGCGACGCCGGACTGGCCGGGTCCATTTCGATGGTGTAGTCATTGATTCCGCGATCGCCGAGCAGGGTTTCGCACTGGAAACGCACATTGCTCGTCTCAGCCTTCGGAACAACACCCACTCGAGCACCCTCGAAGGACGTGATTTTCAACGATTGCCCCAGATAGAGCATCCCACAGGCATCAACGGTCGCGAACGCAAGTAACACAATGACCGGCAGGCAGACTGCCAGTTCCACCGCAGCGACACCACGTTTTGAGATTGCGCGTACGCCAACGGTTCGATGGCGAGAGGAGTTCCGCCTCAACATGATGTCCCTGAATTTGCGTTGACCTATAAAATCCTTCCCCATGACAGGGAAGGTTAGGTCGCAGATTCGACATCCGCGTGGCGGAGCGTTCATTTGAACGGCATCGCCATCAAATCCAGCACCCAATCAACCGCGACGACTGGCAAAGAGCGAATAATCGGCCCCCGAGCAAGACTTAGTCACCCGTTCGTAGCTCTTCGGATTCCAGTTCTCGCCACAGAAAATGTTGGAAATCGTCATAGTGCTTCCAAGGGTAGAATGACTTTCCCTCTGGATATCCTGCTAGCCAACGTTTATCCTGCTAGCCAACGTTCAAACTCACTTTCGGCCGCTAAATACCACTTGGAAGGGTCGCTATCGATGGAGGATTCCTTCAGCCATCCATGAAGGTACTGAACGTAGAACTGACGGGTCCGAAGAACGGTGTCATGTTCGATTTCCGCGACTGCTCGACAGAACTCACGCCGACTC
>JBCBOO010000392.1:0-4592 GCA_039821235.1 Planctomycetota bacterium | reverse complement strand
GGACCTTTGTATTCCGGTTCGTCACGCTGCATGGAAAAGGCAACGCCAGCAGTCAACGATCTCTCTCTCGCCGGCCGATCTGGCTGGATGTGCATGCAGTCGTTGCCGTGGCGGTCGCGATCGCATGCGTGCTGGGACTGCTGGTGTGCGGATCACGAGCCGGGTTGGTCGCCATCGCGGTGGGCGCGATCACGACTTTCGCTTGGTTTCGGCGTGGTCATGGTTGGAAGACCATCCCAATGGTCCTCTGCCTGTTCCTGTTAACCGTTGTCGCTGGCGTGCTTTTGCTTTCTCCTCTCGCAAGTCGATTTCGCAGCGTGGAACGATTCAATCGAATTGACATCCGTAGCAGTGAGGGGCTTTCCGGCGACGTTCGTTTCCAACACTGGCGCGATGGACTCCGGGCGGCAAAGTACTATCTCCCTGCCGGTTCAGGTCTTTCGACGTACGGTTACGCTTACCTGCCCTATCAGCAGCATGGTGCGGGACTGTCCTTTCATCACGCGGACAACCTTTGGCTGGAGTTACTTGTCGAACAAGGTTTGGTCGGATTAGCCTTTGCCGCCTGGGCAATCGGTTTGTTGGTTTGGTCCCTGCACAGGCTTTCAAGATCGGGCGACCCGCTCGATGTCGGCCTGCAAGTTGCCGGCTGGTACTTTCTAGGAGCGATGCTTTGGTCGCAGTGCTTTGACTTCGGGTTGGTATTGCCGGGCAACTTGATCACAACAATGGTGTTTATCGCGATGCTCTTTTCAAGGAGCCTCACGGTGGTTAACGATCAATCAAAGCGGGCATCGACGCAAGGTCTTGTGTTCATCAAGGCACCTCAACGACTGTTGGCCACGCTGACCGGTTCGCTCATTGCGTTATCGGGTTTCCTCAGTTTGCAACCATTGAAAGCGGACGCCTTCTTGGACGCGACGATCAGCGATGCCAAACAAATTCTTGAATCATCCCCCGCCGACGAAGACTCGATTGCGAGTCGCGTCGAACGCTTGAAAGCACTTGCTTCGGATGACCCTCGCGCGACACTGCTTGATCTTGCATCCGATCTCGACCGACAACTGGGACGACTGGAATCGACCCGGCGCATCGCATCCACTCGCGAATTGCCATTCGCAGACGCATACACGCAAGCAAAGAGCTCTTCGCTTCGAAGGGCATGGAGAGCCAACCAACGACAAGCTTTCCCAGAAACGGAAGGTTACCTACAAGCCGTGGCGTCCAGCACCCAGTCGCTTCTTCGAGCACCGCTCGGCGTGCGCCCCCGTGCGAACTTGGTCCAACTGGATTTCGCTCACCGCGACGATCAAATCAGTCTGTCCGCACTCCGGCAACTCAGCGTCCTTCAGTCGCAATCGCCGGAGCAATTGGTTCGACTTGGCAAACTTGCATTCGATAGCGACGAAAGAGGACTGTCCGCTGAACTTTGGAAACGCGCTACCCAATTGGATCCCAAGTTGGCAACGGATGCCGTCAAGTTCACTCGGGCAACGCCGGAACTTGTGGTCGACCAATTTTTGGACGCGAGTTCACAAAGCCAACTCCTCGCGTCAATGCAATTACTGAAGATGCCGGGTGAATCCGTAGCCGAGAAAACGCAAGCGGAGGAGTTCTTTCAACTTGCCGTCGAACGCCTTGATTGCGAGGCCTACTCAACCATCCGCCAGCGTGGAGAGTGCTACCACGTCACAGGTGACATTTTGTATCGCTTGCGAAGATTCGATGAAAGCTTTGAAAGATACGCGCAAGCGATCCTCTTGAACCCGGCAAACACGCGGTTACGTTTCAAAGTGATCGCGCGACTGTGTTCGACGGATAGGCTGGAGGACGCGATCCGCCTGGCGAAGAAGTCCCAGCAGGATTTTCCTGAAGTGTCGCGTTTTGGCACGCTTGGAAGTCAGATTGAGCAGCAATCCCGGGCTGAATCGGAAAACTCGCAGGACTAGCCCCCCCTCTTAGTCCGAGTGATCTCTCTCGTCTTCTCCCTCACTCGACTCAGATGAGCGTTCGATTAGACTTCACGGCAATGACTCCGCGTTCGAAAACGGTCCCTGAAATCAAACCAACTTGGAATTCCCGATGCAATTCATTGATCTAAAAACGCAGTACCAAAAGTACCAGTCGGCGATCGACGGCGCGATGTCCAAAGTGATGGATCACGGCCGATTTATCATGGGGCCCGAGATCGCAGAAGTCGAATCCGCACTGGCCGAATTCGCTGGTGCCAAGCACTGCATCACCGTTTCCAGTGGGACGCACAGTCTCGAAATTGCGTTGCGGGCACTCGGTATCGGACCGGGTGACGAAGTCATCACGGTCCCTTTTACTTGGATCAGCAGCAGCGAAGTCATTCTGCTGGTCGGAGCGACCCCGGTCTTTGTTGATATTGATCCGGTGACGTTCAATATTGATGTCGACCAGGTCGAAGCGTTGATCACTGACAAGACGAAAGCGATCATGCCGGTCTGCCTTTTCGGCCAGATGCCAGACTTCGACAAACTAAATCAACTGGGAAAGAAACACGGTATCCCAATTCTCGAAGACGCCGCACAGAGCTTCGGCGCGACCCAAAACGGCGTCCGCAGTTGCGGCATCACCGATATCGGCAGCACGAGCTTCTTTCCCGCCAAGCCACTCGGTTGCTTTGGAGATGGTGGCGCCCTGTTCACGGACAATGATGAATATGCGGCGGCCATGAAGGCGATACGAACTCACGGCGGAACAAAACGGCACCATCACACGATGGTCGGTACCAACGGGCGATTCGATACTCTCCAGGCCGCCGTCATCTTGGCCAAGCTGCCGCACTTTCAAGCAGAGGTCGAAGCCAGGGGACGGATCGGCGCTCGATACAGCGAACTGTTGCGAGGCGATTGTGTTGTTCCGGACGTCCAAGCCGGCAACACGCATGTTTATGCCCAGTACACCATTCGCGTTCCAGACCGCGAACACGTCCAGGCCACGTTGAAGGAAGCCGGCATTCCATCGGCCGTCTATTACCCCAAGTGTCTGCATGAACAACCTGTCTTCGAACCGTTCGGTTACTCCTACGGCGACTTCCCCGAATGCGAACGAGCCTCCAAGGAGGTGATGAGTTTGCCGATGCACCCCTTCCTCTCCGAAGAAGACCAGGACACAGTCGTTGCTGCGGTCCGCTCAGCCGTCGCCATGCATGCGTGACTCGATCGTCGTGCAACCTTGTGCTCTTTTGCACCCCGAAGACAGATGATGAATCCGAAAGATCTTTGCTTGATTGGCGCCGGCTACTGGGGCAAGAACCTTGCTCGAAACTTCAATGCGATCGGCGCTCTGCACACGCTGTGCGATACCAGTTCCGAAACGCTTGCACGATACGGCGAAGATTACGAGAGTGTTCACAAAACCACCGATTTGGACCGAGTCCTTGCGGACTCGTCCATCAGCAAAGTGGCGATCGCCGCTCCCGCACATTTACATTTCAAGCTCGCCTCGAAGGCTCTGCAGGCTGGGAAGCACGTTTACGTCGAGAAACCACTTTGTCTCGATTCAAAGGAAGGCCAGCAGTTAATCGACATGGCATCGGATGCCAAAAAAGTGCTGATGGTCGGCCACCTTCTTCAGTACCACGCGTACGTGGAAAAGCTGATTGCGATGGTGAAGGGCGGCGAACTCGGCCGGTTGATGTATATCACATCCAACCGGCTTAACCTTGGCAAAATCCGAAGCGAAGAAAATTCGCTGTGGAGTTTCGCGCCACATGACATCTCCGTCATCCTGGCGATTGCCGGACAAATGCCAAAGCAAATCGCATGCGGCGGCGAAAGCTATTTGACCGATGGTGTGGCGGACACCACGATGACCCAATTGGTGTTCCCAGGCGGTCTACGTGGACACATTTACGTCAGCTGGCTAAATCCGTTCAAAGAACAAAAGCTGACGGTCGTTGGCTCCGAAGGAATGGTCGTCTTTGATGACACCAAACCCTGGAACGAGAAGTTGATGGTCTTTCGAGACTATCTGACTTGGGCAGATGGAACCGTTCCGCAAGCCAACAAGCGTGACGGCGAGCCGATCGTCGTTGAACAGACCGAACCCCTTCGAAGTGAGTGCCAGCACTTTCTGGATTGCTGTGCGGAGGGCAAACAACCACGAACCGATGGCGCGGAGGGACTGCGCGTGCTCGAGGTCCTGCAGTCTGCGCAGAAAAGTCTGGAAAGTGGAGGCAACTTCATCGACCTTGCACCAAAGCCGAAGAGCGAGTTCTTTATCCATGAGTCCGCCGTCGTCGATTCATCCGCCGTCGTCGGTACCGGAAGCAAGGTTTGGCACTATTCGCACGTCAGTGACGGGGCGACACTCGGCGAACGTTGCAACCTCGGTCAAAATGTCTTTGTTGCCGGTTCTGTCAAAATTGGCGACAACGTCAAGATTCAAAACAATGTTTCGGTCTACTCGGGAACAATCATCGAAGATGACGTTTTCCTGGGCCCCTCCTGCGTGCTGACCAACGTCAGCAACCCGCGAAGCCAAGTCAATCGTCGAGGAATCTATGAGACGACGACCATTCGCAAAGGCGCAACAGTCGGCGCAAATGCAACCGTCGTTTGTGG
>JBCBOO010000391.1:0-4624 GCA_039821235.1 Planctomycetota bacterium | reverse complement strand
GTGGACGTGCCCGTCAGGAGAGATCAAGCTGGGCACTTGAGCGGGATTCGTTTAGGCCTGGGGGCTCTTGCCGAATCGCAAAGGAATTCCTTTGGGAACTCCCCGATAATGCTCGGGAGACTGGATGTCAGCGTGGTTCGTTACTGATGTTCCATGGACAGTTGCCGGCCGTCGGGCCAGATCTGGATGATCGCCCCCTGGTCCTCGTCCGCTCCGTCCCCCAGAGGATAGGAAGCGATGCGGCGCAGCTGAAGATTTTGCATCAGGCCAAGGTGTCTCGCTTCGCCCCGCTCTTCGACCCACTTGGGACCCTTGATCAGCAGCATTCGGTCGACATTGCTCCAGTGGTTTTCCACCCAGCGACAAAGCTTGGCAATGCTCCCCACTGCCCGGCAAACGAGCGAACTAAACCGAAAGTCATCTAACAAGTCTTCGCCACGCGCCGAATAGACGGCAACGGGTAACTCCAACTCCGAGATGATTTCGTTCAGCACATTGGCTCGCTTTGCAACCGACTCCGCTAAAGACACATCCACATCCGGACGTAAGATTGCCAGCGGAATCCCTGGTACGCCGTTACCGCTGCCCAAATCCAAGACCTCTTCGCCCGCGTCGATCAGCGGGGCGAGTTGTAAGCAATCGCGAAGGTCGCGTGAGACAAACAGGTCCCAGGTCGTGTGACGTGTGAGGTTCAGTTTATCGTTCCACTGCCACATCGATTGTGCGTAGGCCTGCAGCTTTCGAGCGGTTTCCAAGGGTAGCTCGATGGCGTGCTCTTCTAATGCGGACTGAAAATCGGGATCAAGTGACATGAAAGAATGAACGCCAAAATAGAAGGTGTGCCGAGGACTCTCTAATCATCTTCTCACGAAACGCGACCCTTGGGAACACCGACGTGAATGCTACGCGACGTCGGCCGGAAGATCGGTCGGCTTGGGCGTCATCAGAGACACCAGGATCAACGTCAAGAACGCCAGCGGGATCGTCACGATTCCCGGCTGGCTAAAGGGAGCCCAGGCGGTCTCGGGGTCCAGCCCATAGACACTTTTGAATGTGTCGGCAGACAGCAAGATCCAACCCAGCGAGCTGAGCATGCCCACCAGGACGCTCGCGATGATGCCTTGCCGTGTCGTTCGCGACCAAAACAACAACATCACCAACGCCGGCAAGTTGGCACTCGCGGCGACGCTAAAAGCCCATCCGACGAGATAGCCGACATTGAGCTCCTTGAACCAAATGCCAAGCAAAATGGCGAGAGCACCGACAATCACTGCCGAAACCTTGGCGACCCGAACTTGCTTGGCCTCCGAAAGTTGCAGCCGGAACACTCCCACCAGCAGGTCATGAGCGACCGCACCGCTGCTTGCAAGGATCAAACCACTGACCGTACCCAGCACGGTTGTGAATGCGATGGCGGAGATGATCGCAAAGAGCCACGTGCTGATGCTGCGCGCCAGCAGCGGTGCCGCCATGTTGTTGTCCGTCAGATCCATCGCGCCACTGGTCATGGCGCCCAAGCCAAGGTACAGCGTCAATACATAAAAGAACCCGATGCTCGCGATGCCAACGATCGTGCTCTTTCGCGCAGCGGCTCCATCTTTGACCGTGTAGTAGCGGATCAAAATGTGAGGTAACGACGCCGTGCCACAAAAGAGCGCCAGCATCAACGACAGAAAGTTCAATTTGCCAACTAGCTCCGGCTTGCGGATACCAGCGAACTTTGGGTGCTCACCCGGCCGCAGCACTTCCGAGCCCTTCGTCGGTTTTTGCGTGTAGACCGACGACGTGGATCCATCGCCGTGAGTGACCGTCCGGCTGCGCCACAGAATGACTTCGCTGTCTCTCAATGTCGTCAGAAAACTAATCGGCCCCAGCGGCCCCGTTTCGGTGGCATCACCGGGCAACTTGGAAATCGTACCCACCGGCATCAACTGTTTCTCGCCAGTAACGGTGCCAAGGGGTGCTCCATCGATCAAAGTTCCTTCGTCCGAACGCGTCACGCTTTGGGCTCGTCGAAGAAGGGTACCTTGTTCGGTGGTCTCGATCGCATAAACATCGAAACCGTCGTCGCCGTCAGATTGCAAACGGACGAGATCGTCGTGTTCATTCCAACCGTCTTTTGGAGGCAGGACACTGCGTCCGTCGATCGTCGCTTGCTGAAGTTCCGCCTGCGAAAGCGGACCGATCGAATCGAACCGTTCCGGTTCCGCGACAAAGCCGCGACCCAAAAGCAGCACGACCAACACCGCGCTGAAAACGACCAGCAGCGAACCCTTCAAGAACTGAACCCAGGTTGTCGAAACCATTCCCGCGGTCACAACAATCGTGATCACCACGATGCCGACCAGTACCACGCCCACCCAGTGCGGGAAACCCAATAGCGGTTGGATCAGCGAACCGGCTCCGACCATTTGCGGAATCAGGTAAAAGACGCTCACCACGAGTGTGCTCAAGCCCGCAGCCGCTTTGATGCCACGCGATTCAAATTTCGCATCGAGCGCATCGGCAAACGTGAACTTGCCCAGCCGCTTCATCGGTTCCGCAATGACAAACAATGCCACGATCCAACCGGCCAGGAATCCGATCGAATACAAAAATCCGTCGTAGCCGTAGCTGGCGATCATCCCGCAGATGCCCAGAAACGACGCCGCCGAAAGGTAGTCGCCGGCGAACGCAACGCCGTTGACCAGCCAAGGGATTTGGCCATGTGCGGCAAAGTACCCGGCGGACGACTTGGCTTTGCGGCCGAGGAAGAAACTCAAGCCGACCGTTGCTCCGACGAATGCAAAGAAGACGAAGACGGCGATCCAGGAGGGTTCATAAATCATCGCGGAACCTCCGAAGACGACGCGTCACTCTTGGGAGGGACTTCCGATTTGCACATCGCTCCGTAAAGCAACGAAAGCACCAAAGCCGCCACGATCAAGCCAGCCCCGTAAACGATCGCTAGGTTGAGACCCGCCAGAACCGGTCGCTCCATCCAATTGGCGCCGAACGCGCTTAAGAGAACAAACCCGAGATAAAAGAACAGGTAGAGCACAAACAGTCGCAATCCAAGACGACGATTCGATGCAGATGGATCAGAAAGAGGGGCAGACATCGGTCATTCCAACGAAACACGGCAGAGAAGAACGCCGGAAGTATAGACGCATTGCCGATCGCAGTGTCAGCCCGACCCGCGAGCAAAGCTGCCCAGAAAAGAGATGGCGCCACAGGCAAATCGATGCCGGCGAAGCAGAAGACTCATACCCAGCGGCATTGGCATTTGGAAAACTCAGTTGCTATATTAGCCGAGTCTAATATAATTACACATCTCACATTGAACCAGCCGCTCACACCAAACACCAAACACCAAACGCAATGGACTTCAGCAACCCACTTGGAATCACCTACCGTGTGGTGACGGAACTGACACACAACGGACATCCCGCACGCGCCGTTTCGGGTTCGGCAATTTTTGACACCGACTTGGAGGATTTGTGGGATGCGGTGACGAATGCGGAACGGCTGCCACGTTGGTTCCTGCCCATCAGCGGCGACCTCCAACTTGGAGGACGGTATCAACTGGAAGGTCACGCGGGTGGCGAAATCACTCGATGCGAACCACCGAGGACGTTGGACATTACCTGGGAATGTGGCGGTAACGTCAGCTGGATTCATCTCCGCTTGGACGACTGCGATCACGGTGCAAAACTGACGCTCGAGCAAATCATGCTGAAGGACAAGGACAGTGAAGACCACTGGCGAAAGTACGGTCCGGGCGCCACCGGAGTGGGGTGGGACCTCAGTTTCGTTGGATTGTCACTTCACACCCGAGCGGGAGAAGCGGTGCCGCAGGATGAGTCTCATGCTTGGATGGCATCGATGGCGGGAAAGGCATTCATCCGAGAATGCAGTGCAGCCTGGGGCGATGCACACATCGAGTCGGGCGAAGGTGAGTCGATCGCTCGAGGCATGGCCGAACAAACCGCAAAATTCTATTGTGGTGAGTAAACGCACGAGAAACCCATGCACGCATTCGCAGTTTTGGCTGACCCTGTACGACGTTCGATTGTTCAGGAATTGATGGGACAGGAACGTTCGTCCGGTGAGCTTGTCGAAACGGTTGGCGTCGAATTCGATATTTCTCAATCGGCCGTTTCACAACAACTCAAGGTGCTACGAGAAAACGGCTTTGCCAATGTCGCGATCGACGGCAATCGACGAATTTACTCGCTCGACTCGACTGGCTTCGAGCAGATGGAGGCATGGCTCGCACCGTTTCGGCAGTATTGGGCGCCCAAGTTCGAGGCGCTCGCGAACGAGGTGGCAAAAGGAAAACGATCGAAAAAGAAACGTTGACCAACCTTGCACCGCGTGCCACGCCGTAGAATCCGCATCGAACGGACATCGCGCGTCCACTACGTTTGGAACGCCCAGTCTCTCAACGACACGCCGCTCCCTTACTTTCTGACTGGAGTTCAATGATGCCATCCGCCGTGAAAAACGTCCTCGCTTGTATCGCGGGGTTCTTGGTTGGGAGTGTCGTCAATATGGCGATCGTGACCGTTGGTCCGATGGTGATTCCCCCTCCCGACGGCGTCGACATGTCGAATATCGATGAATTCGCGGAGAACCTCAAACT
>JBCBOO010000390.1:0-4641 GCA_039821235.1 Planctomycetota bacterium | reverse complement strand
CGAAGCCGCATGATGAACGTGTTCCACAAGACGCAACCGAAAATCCGCAATCGCCGCCGGTCCACGCGAAACGCTCGAACGGCAAACTTGGAGACGCTCGAACGACGTCAGTTGTTGGCGGGAGACATCGGTTGCTCCCCAGACGACTCGCTCGCCTCGCAAGTGTCGCAAGTGACACGTGCCTCCACGCTGTCGCTCAGCTCGAAGGCCGAGGGAGAGGCGATGCCCGACTTGGTTCAGTTCGCTCAGGCAATCGCTGGCACCAACACGCGGCTGTATGGGGCAGCTTGGTCATCTCAGACCACCGAGCAAATGCAGTTGTTCGCCGACGGCGCGAACGAACTGCCCTTCGTCGAAGTCACCAACCCGGATGGCACGGTCAACGATGCCGGGATAATGAACAACATCACCCAGGTTCCAACCTGGATCTTTGACGATGGCTCACGTGCGGTAGGAGTGTTGTCACTCGAAGAACTCAGCCAACGCACTGGCATTTCCATCCCCACCAGCGAGACACCCACCTTCGAGGAGCTAGGAAACCAGACCGTCGAGATTGGATCACCGCTTCACCTTGCGATCGATGCCTACGACCCAAATGGCAACCCACTCACCGTGACAATCTCTGTCGAAGATGAATCGCTGTTGGAAGCAAGCGTCGTTACCGGCAACCGATCCATGCGCATCGACATGGTAGGTTACGGCGACATGGTGTTCGAACTCTTTGAACAGCGGGCGCCCCTGCCGACCGGTCGTGTCATTGAACTTGCAGAGTCGGGTTTCTACGACGACATCATTTTTCACCGAGTCATTGATGATTTCGTGATTCAAACAGGTGATCCCACGGGAGCAGGGTCCGGAGGTTCATCGCTCGGAGATTTCGATGACCAATTCCACCCTGAACTACAACACAATCGTCCCGGCTTGATTTCCTATGCAAAATCGTCCGACGATACAAATGACAGCCAGTTCTTCGTCACCGAAGCCGCGACTCGATTCCTTGACTTCAATCACAGCGTCTTCGGTTTGATCGTCGAAGGAGACGAAGTACGCGAAGCGATCAGTGTACGCGAGGTGGACGGGAATGATCGTCCGACAGTCGATATTCGAATGGACACCGTTGACATTTTCGAGGATACGGAAAACTCGGTAATCATGCTCAAGCCCACTGGCAGCGGCACCGGATTGACCAATGTGACCGTCACGGTGAGTGATGGTGAGGGGAATTCGAGCAGCGAGACGTTCCAGGTGAGCATCCAGCCGGACACCGAAAACGCCCAGCCGTACTTGGACGACATTAGCGTGCTGGAGGCTTATCCGCTCAATGTCCCTGCGGTCGTTCAATTGACCAGCACCGACCTGGAAGGAGACGACGTCGAGTATGAAGTCACCAACCTGTCGACTGCCATCAACGCCACGGTCAGTGTGAGTTCTGAAGGTGAACTAAGTGTCACGCCACCAACGGACTTCGAGGGAGTGATTCAAGTCAGGGCGACCGTTCGTGCCGCACGCGACTTCAGTAACAACAGCGACAATCAGGTTCTCGAGTTTCGCTTCGCGCCGATCGAGGTCTCACTTTCCCGTGGTAGTGATTCGGGAGTCAGTGACACCGATGGATTGACGAACGAAACGCTGCTGACGTTCGTTATCGACGGCACCGTCAACAACGCAACGGGTGAATTGTTGATCGACGGCCAAGTCGCCGAATCGTTCCCAACAATGTTTGGCTCCACCGAAGTGCTCACCGATGCGTTCGCGGATCTTGCCGATGGAACCTACGAAGTCACGGCCCGAACGATGGGAGACAGTGGTACGTTTAACAGCGACCCCATCTCGATCACCATCGATCGAGCCCGCCCGGTTTTTGATCCTCAAACACTGCCGTCAAGCGTTGCCCTGGGATCATCCATCGACCAAACCATCGGTTATCTCGGTGGCGATGTGGGAGTGGGCGGAACGGGCGAGTTCTCGAAACTGATCGAAGCCAGGTTGGTCAGTGCCCCCGAGTCGATGAGTCTCAGCGTTGACGACCTTCGTTGGACTCCGCAGCCCGAGCAACTCGGCCGCCACACTTACCGCCTGCGAGCGAATGATGCGGCTGGTAATGAAACGGTTCAAACGTTCGGGATTGAAGTGACGCCGGACCCGAATGCTCAACCCTTGGTCGAACTCACATCGATCATCTTGGACCGCAATGGAGTCGAAGTGTCGGAAGTGGAAGTGGGCGAGCCTTTCCAATTGGTGATCAACGCGATCGATTTACGTGACGCCTTGGAACGAGAGGGGGTCTTCGGCGCCTATGTCGACCTCACGTTTGATCCTCAATCGGTTGAAACGCGTGGACTGGATCCGCTGCAGTTTGGCGCGGGCTTCGAACTGTTGCAAAACGGTTTGATCGCCAACAATGGCATCGACGAACTGGGCGCGGCTTCGACGGATGAAATGGCAAGCGGCAACGAGGTTTCGACGCTGGTGACCATCGATCTCGTCGCAACCGCTGCCGGGCCCGTCTCGTTCCTGCTGGATCCTGCCGAGGATGTGGGACGCGACGTGTTGTTGTACGGGATCGATCGTGAGATCTCTCCCTCGGAAGTCCGTTACAGCAGTGCGAACTTGCAAATCAACGCCTCCTGGCATCGTGAAAGCCGACCGGCAGACGTCAATGGCGATGGCAACGTTAGCCCCGTGGACGCCTTGCTGATCATTAACCTGCTGGGACGCGAAGGTTCCAGCGTCAATGTCTACGAAACGGACCTGAGTGCGTTTGATCCCGACGTTCGGTACGACGTGGACGCAAGCGGCGTGGTGAGTCCGCTCGATGCCCTGATCGTCATCAACACCATCGCAAGGGGCGAAGGAGAAGGTTCCGGCGCAGAAGGCGAACAGATCGCACTGGTCGATCGGATCTTCGAAGTCGGCTTTGGCAACGAGGAAGAAGAAGACCAAGGCATCGAATCAGGAACGCGACTTTTCTAATCGTTTCGCGGGGCGAAAGGCGATGATGATTCGCCCGTAAGGCTACTCTTCTTGGCTGCCGTGGCATTCGCGTGGAATCATGCGGCCGGGACCTCCGGAGTCGTAGTGCTCGTTTAAGGCAGCTTCGAACGCTTCGCGGTCTCGCAATCGCACAAAGGACTGACGAACGTTTTCGTGGTCAGGGTGGGACTGGCTGTATTTGATGCAGAATTTTCGCATCAGCAACGGGGCTCGCTTTTCGCCGTAAGTGTGCTCGCAAAGTTCGAAGTGACTTCGCATCACGGCGGCTTGTTCGCACAACGACGGTGGGTCGGGGAGAGGCTTGCCTTCCGCGAGTGAACTGGCCTGCTCAAAAATCCATGGATTGCCGATGGCTCCCCGTGCGACGGTGACGCCGTCCACTCCAGTTTCCGAGATCATCCGCAAGCAGTCGTCGGCGCTGAACAGGTCGCCGCTGCCCAGGATTTTGAATGAATCGCCGACGTGTTCTTTTACCTCACTCAAGAACTCCCAGCGACTCGGCCCCACGTAGCGTTGCTGTACCGTTCGTCCGTGTACCGTCGCGCCGGCGAGACCGGCTTGAATGGCTCCGTCAAGAATTTCAAAGAACGCATCCCGCGAGGCTTGAGAGTCATCGATGCCCCGTCGCATTTTGACGGTGACGGGAATTTCAGGTGGGACGATGTCACGCGTTCGCTGCAGGATTTCAATGGCGACGCTGGGCTGTGAAAGATGGAATCCGCCTCGACAGCGTCCGAGAACTTTCTTGACGGGGCAACCAAAGTTCACGTCGATAATGTCGAACCCGGCTTCGACCAACTTGAGCGCCCCCAGCGAAAACTGCTCCGGTTCGGCTCCCATCAATTGCCCACCCACCGGGTGTTCGTCCGGGTGGATATCGAGAAAGTGTTTCGTCCGTTCACGTTTTCCAAGGGCCAGCAGAAACTGGTCCAACATCACTTCGCAAACGCTGTAGCTGGCGCCCAATCGTCGTGCGATCACCCGCATCGGCAAATCGCTGTAACCGCTGAGTGCCGCTTGGACGATCGGGAATCCGATTTCGACCTTTCCCAAACAGAGCGGTCGCGGCAGGGGCGACGGGTCGAGTGACGCGGCCGGTGATTGCGGCATCACGGCCGTCCCATTGCTGGTTAGACTGTTGGACGCCCCGTTTCTCTCTTGCTTCGGACCGGTCATGATGTTGCGATTCCCATGGGCCTCTTTGGTCACCTTGTTTTTGTTCGCCACCATTTTCACTTTGCCACCAGTCTCCGCAGCCACCCCCGCCATGAAGATCGAGTCCAGTCCGTTTGGAACTGTCGAAGGAAAGCCGATCACCCGATACACGCTGATCAATTCAGCAGGCCATCGCGTTTCCGTCATGAATTTTGGCGCGACCCTGCTGGATGTCGTTGTCCCCGATCGTGACGGGAATCTTGCGAACGTCAATTGGTGTTTTGACCGCCTCGATCCGTATGTCAGCGGTCATCCGTATTTCGGCAGCACCGTCGGCCGATTCTGCAACCGCATCGGGAACGCGACTTTCACCATCGACGGCAAACAATATGACCTGGTCGTCAATCATGGCAAACACCAACTTCACGGGGGGAAGAAGAATTTTTCGTACCAGGTATGGGACGCGGAAACCTTCACCGGCGAAGATCACGT
>JBCBOO010000038.1:0-32202 GCA_039821235.1 Planctomycetota bacterium | reverse complement strand
GATCGAAGGCGCAGTGGATCTGGCCGATGTGGACAACCCGCTGACAGGATTTGATGAATCATCCGACGACAAATTACGTTTGAGCGAATTTTCGCGGGCGAATTTCCGCAACGTCATTGAGCCACGATTCGGCTATTCCGGCGGTTTAGGTCTTCCGATTGGTGGATCGATCGTGGATCTCCTTCCGGACGCGCCGCCGATGGCAATTGGTGTGACACTCGATGGCACCGATACTCCCCTTGCACCCGAGTTGAACTATGACGTCGATGAAGTCCGCGCGACGCTCGAGGGCTTCAAAGACTTCTCGTTGGCGGATCTGGCGAAGGTCGTGCAGAACGTTGTTGAGCTGTTGCAAAACAGTGAGATCGAAGGATTCAATTCAGCCATCCCGGTGATCGACAAAACACCCAACGAACTCTTGGGGGTCGTCGACTCGCTAGCCGTTGCCGCAGAAAAACTGCTCTCCGGGCCCGACACCGATACGATTGCTGAAAAGGTACGCGCGTTAAAGGCAGCGGTTGAAGAGTTTGGTGGCGACGAAACACAGGCTGACATACTCAACGAGCGGACCATTGCCACGGAATCCGCCGTCAATCCCGACCACATGTTCACGCTCGGTGTGCGGATTGATGCGAACGACGACGGCGATCTGGTTGATGCGAACGACATCGATACAACAACCGAGTTGATCGATGAAAACGCCTCCGCGGCCGAGGTGCACTCGGCACTCTCATCGGTTGTCGGTGAAGGAGTCATCGAGAAGGTGACCGGTCCACGTGGCGGCCCGTATACGATTGAATTTGCAATGGGCGTCGGCAGTGTTGCGCCAATCGTGACGCGAAGCGTGACCGGTTTGACAGTGCAGGTGAAAACCCTGTCGGAAGAAGACGCATCGAGCGGAGAGGTGCAACAGTTGAGCCTTTCGGCCACCGGAAAGCTGGCCGCAGCTCTCGAACATCTTCAATCGGCCGTCAACCGCATTCCAGCCAGTATTCCCGGCCGGGCCGAGATTGCGTCAGCATTGGACGACGTACGGGGTGCGATCGGATCGGCGGGTAACTTGGGGACACTGCTTGGCGACGCGATCAAAGATGCTCTCAACCTCCCCGACGATGCGTTTTCTCTCTCGATCGAATTTGTCGATGCCGATGACGTGCAAGCCGGATTCCAAGCGGCCGCGGTGGTGGAACTGGATATTGAAAAGACACTGACCGAGACAGTGGACTTTGATTTGCAACTGGGTGACTTGGGTCCGATTACGCTCGATAGCGATGCCAAGATTGACGTGGACGTGACAGGGACGTTGGACCTCGACTTTGGGTTTCGGTTCGATTCGTTCACGCCGTACCTGATGCAATCGACCGGCGTCTCGGTGACCGCAGCCGTTGCGTCCTCGCTTGACTTCGAAGCCGGATTGGGTGGATTCAAAGCCGGACTGCAAGGTGCGTTGGACTTGCGCGAGAGCGTCCGAGAGGTTATCGCTGTGGGACAGAGTTCCATTACGCTCGCCGAGTCACCGGTGGGCGGTTTAGTAGTCGTTCATGATGGGACCCGATTCTTGAAAGCGGGCGATGATTACACGCTGGCCGGGAACGAGGTAACGCTGGCCGCGACCGCCACTTCTGAAACCGAAGTCTACTACGGATCGGCAAATGCAACTTCTGGCGGATTGATTGATTTCGGAGTCAATGATGCATTGATTCCGAGTGACGGCAATTCAATCGGAGGGATCCCTTTTTCGCAGCTGAACGATCAGCCGTTCTCGGAGACCTTTGACTTCAATTCAAGCGGTATTGCGACGGCGGCATTCGACGCGTCTTTGCCCCTGGGTGTCGAGATCGACAACGCAATCACGGTTACGTTTTCGCTCGATCGACCCGGCGTCCCGCAGCTGGATTTTAGTGGCGTGACGGATTTCTTTGAGAATCCAGGATCGGGATTCGGCATTGAGCAACTGAGTCTTTCGTCGATCATTGATGGGACACGCGCCGTGCTTGATACGGTCGAAGCAGGATTGTCTTCGGATCTGTTGGAAAGTTTGCCCTTGATCGGTGACGGCGTCGATTTGGGTCAGAGCTTTTTGGGCGACCTCAACCGAGCCATCGATGGTTTGGAGGCGGTCATCAACAGCGCCGATGGCGCAATTGATGCCGTGGTGTTGAGCATTCAGCAGGAACTCTTCAACTCGCTGGGTCCCGGTGGTGTTTCGATCCTGAAATTGAATCCGACCTTTCACGATGATCCGGATGTACCCAACGCCGATGAACGACCCGATGCCCGAGACGTGGAGGTGTTTGTCTCAGACTTGTTGACGACCAGTTTTGGCGATCTGGAGTTGTTCGTAAATTTGAACCTCGCCGGTCGTGACGTGATCGATGTCGACTTTGATCTTGGGCTCGATGCGTTCGTATTCGAATTGGAAACCTCCGGTGGTGTCGAACTGGCTTGGGATTACGACATCAATTTCGGCATCGGCGTCAACATGACGACGGGTTTCTACTTCCAACTCAATCCAAACGTTCAATACGACAACGGGAACCTCAATTCACCAACGACAACGGAGATCGGATTGCCCGTTTCGGGAACGCCAGAGATCGCGCTCAACGCGGAAGTGAATCTCAAGCCGGGCACGTCGCTCTCGGGTGAGTTATTTTTCTTGAACTTGGTCGCCCAAAGCAATGCAATCGAGGACTTCAATCGCGACGGCGTCCTCAATAACGGTGGTAGCGGCTTCGATCCTGCGACCGGCTTAATGCAGGGTCCGGTCTTGAACGAGGCCATCGATGGAATCGATTACAACGCCGACGGCGACACCGATGACCTGGTAAGCGAAGCGGATACCAACGGAGATGGTCGGCTCGGAAAAGGCACGGGACTGACGGGTGACATTTTCTTCGATGTCAACAATCCCGATGAAGACCCCGATCACCGTTTGACCTTCGCCGAGTTGACCTCCACACCGGTGAAGCAGCTATTCAATGCAGGCATCAGCACCGCAGCCTACGTTGATCTGGGACTCACCGCGGATACCGACTTGGCGGGGCTGCCCGCGCTCACGGCCGACTTGACACTTGATTGGGCGATCGGTCTGACGGCACGTGATGGAATGGTCGGCGGCGGTTTGCCCGATGTCGCGATTCGAGATGTGACCGTTGACTTGGGTAGTCTCTTTGAATCCACCGTGGCGGAGGTGTTTCAAGCGTTCGACCAATATGTCGGTCCGGTAAGGCCCTTGATCGATTTCTTGGCCGAGCCCGTTCCCGGTTTGAACGATCTTTCAGAGTTGGTCAGTGGTCCTCGGATCACCTTCTTGACATTGGGTATTTTAGGGACGGGCGTCAGCCCTCAGTCTTTACGTGCCGCCAAGGTTGCCAACCAAGTCGTCGGGCTGCTCAGCAGTGCCTTCGATTTCGCCGATTCGGTGAATCAACTCGTCGCTGACGGCGACGGGATCATGATTAACTTCGGCACATTTTATATTTCTGGAAAACCGATCGAAGTTGAAAAAGCGAGCACGACTCCGATCACCGGTGCTCCGAATGAGCGTCAGTTGCCAAGCAACCCCAAGACGGGCACCTTCGTGCAAGTCTTCGTCGACGACGTGATGGTTCCGCAGGACGACTACGTGGTGGTTCACTTTCGAGACAGCCAAGGTGATCCGAAAACCAAGCTGGTCTTTGTGTCCGAGCCAAACGGGACCGTCGAAGCTTCGTACACAACGACCGAGGCTGGTGCGGATCTAAGTGACCCCGATGCGGATGTCTCGGTCAAGACCGACCAGCTTGATACGTTACCCACTGATCCCAACGGCGGTGTGTCGCCCGGTGTGATCAGTCAAACATCCAGTTCGGGCAAAGCCGGATCTCGGAAAAGCAAATCGGCCCTGAGCAAATTGACCGGTGGTCCTGATAGCAGCGGACGTGGTGGCTTGGGAATCAAGATTCCATTGCTTTCGGATCCGTCGAACATCTTCAAGTTGTTCACCGGTGAAAAAGCAGACCTGATTCAGTGGGACCTGCCACGGCTCGAACTGAATGTTCCGTTCCAAATGGAACTGGGACCGATTCCGATTTCACCAAGTCCGTTGTATGTCACATTCGGAGCAGCGTTCGATGCGGCAGTCGACTTTTCGATCGGTTACGACACCCGCGGAATTGCCAAGACAGGCAACCTGCTCGATGGGTTGTACTTTGGTGACTTAGAGGATGTCACGTCCGGCGAGGACATAAACGAGATCGAGATAGGTTTAGAAGCGACCGTCGGAGCTTCAATCAAAGTCGGGCCGTTTTCCGCGGGGCTCGAAGGAGGACTGCGCGCCGACATCGGGTTGAACTGGAATGACTTAGATGGTGATGGAAAACTCTACTTAGATGAGATCGCGGATCTCTTTGAGCTGCGTCCCGAAGGCGGAGGCGGTTTTCCTGGTATCTGCGTTTTCGACGCGGAGGGGATTTTCACGGCATTCCTGCGCGCGTATCTCAAACATCCCTTTGGCCGAGAAAATTTTGACATCGCCAGTGTTGAACTCTACCGGTTCAACCACAGTTGTGCGTTGCCCGGGATCGCAGAGCTGGGCGCACCCGGATCGGACATTGACCCCGGGACACTGCTTTTATTCGCGGGTGAAAATGCGGGGCCCCGTCAAACCCTATATGGGACGGATCCGAACGAAGAATTCTCGGTCCGTCAGTTCGTCGATCAGGACCCCGAGAGTGAGACCAATGGTCAGACAGTGACCGAGGTCACGTTCCATTACCTCAACCGTGACCTTGACCCGGACACCCAAGTGAGGCAATTCACAGGTGTTCGCGAGATCATCTTTGACGGTGGGGATGGTGATGACAAAATCACGGTCGACGAATCGGTGACCGTTCCCGTCCAACTGATCGGTGGCTCGGGCAATGACATCTTGATTGGTGGTAGTGGCGATGATGTCATCATCGGAGGTGAAGGAAACGATCGTCTCGTCGGAGGCTTTGGTAGCGATCGCTATGTGTTTGGCGACAATTGGGGTGTTGATACTGCGATCGAGCCAGAGTTGGTTACCGCGACTGCCGATCGTGAAGACATTTTTGATTTCACGAGTGTGACGACAACGTTGGATGTGGAGTTCGGCAGTGTTTCGGTCAGCAGCGGCGCCAATCGTGTCGACGGAGGACTCAATGCGGCCGGCGAAGTGATGCCGACCGAAGGCATTGAGGTGTTCTACTCGGGCAGTGGCGTCGACACCTTTACGGTGCAGCAGGTGATCGGTGGTGGAGATCGCAATGTCTGGACGCTGGCCAATGATGGGGACGGCGTGATCAATGACTTGTTCACCTTCGAAGGTTTCGAGAACCTGGTCGGAGGCGATCAAATCGATGAATTTATCTTTACAGAATCGAGTACCGTCTCCGGAGTCGTCGACGGTGGTGGTGGAATTGATACGCTCGATTACTCCGCATTCACGGCGACAACGGCGGTCGTCGTTGATCGAGAGAAGGCTCTCTCAAACAACCTTGGATCGTTCCGCGGCATCGACCGAGTTGTTTCTGGACCTGGTTCGGAAGACAGACTGATCGGCCGCCGCGTGACGGCGGCTTGGCGACTCGAAGGTACCGACTTGGGACGCATTCGAGATGCCGGCGCAGTCGACGATTTCACGTTCACTGGTTTTGAAAACCTGATCGGTGGCGACGGCGACGACACGTTCACTGTGACGGCTGATGGTCGGCTAAGCGGCCAATTAAGTGGCACCACGACGGTGGGTCAGGATGACAACGACCGGGTCACTCTGGCGCCGATCAACGTGCGAATGCGGCTGGATGTCACCGGTCGTGACGCGGGACAAATCGGCCGCGAATTAGGTGGGACCGCCGGACCGGCGTGGGTGAATTTTGAGTCAATCGAGAACTTGAGCGGTGGAGCCAACGATGATCACTTCGTGATGGCGATCGGGTCATCGATTTCGGGCGAAACCGATGGCGGTGCCGGTGACCGAGATCATCTAGATTACTCCGCTTGGACAACTGCAATCACGGTCACTCTGGAAGGCAATAATCACGTCGGCACGGTTACAGCAGTGGAAGACGTCACGGGGTCCGGCGCAGCCGACATGATCACGGGCAGCAGTGTTGACAATCGTCTGATCGGTCGCGGCGGGGCCGATACGCTCCGGGGAGCCGACGGAGATGATTTGCTGATTGGGGATTCGGCGACCATCGAAATCGTCGATGGGGCGATCGCGTCGATTCGTACTTCGCCGGAGTTCGAAGACAACGATGTGCTCATTGCGGGTGACGGCAACGACGTTGTCTTACCCGGTGGCGGCGACGATGTGGTACGGCTTGTTGATAACGGATCGACGCTTGCCGGTAACGGTGGCGACAATGTCGTCGCCGGCGACCATGTGGTACTGACCTATTCCGGTGGCCGCGTCGTCGGCATGCAGAGCATCCAACCGTCCGTCGGTGGCAATGATACGATCACGTTGCTCGGTGGTAACGACGTTGTCTTGGCGGGCAACGGCACCGATGTGATCCACGCCGGTGACGGACGCAACGTGATCTTAGGTGATCGCGGCGAAATCGAATTTTTGGCCGGACTGGTCACATCGATTCGTTCCTTACCCTCGGTCGGCTCCGGAGGTGATTCGATCACCACCGGTGACGGAATTGAAGCAATTATCGGCGGAGGCGGAGGCGACCGAATCACTACCGGTGACGGTGACAAGTACATCTTGGGTGATGATGGTGAAATCACCATCGTCAGTGGGGTCCCAGTTCGCTCGCTGTTGAATCTGAATGCTCAGGACGGTGACGACGTGATCGTGACCGGTGGTGGACGTGACCTTGTATTCACCGGTGATGGCAATAACGCCGTGATGGCTGGTGCCGGTGATGACGACGTCCTCGGTGGCGACGGGATTGACGTGATCGACGGTCAATCCGGGAATGATTTCTTGGTCGGACGACTCGGTGATGACACGATCGAGGGCGGCGAGGACGATGACGTTATCTTTGGCGGGGTGGTCGTTGGCGAGCGTGGTGATTACCAACTCGGTACCGATGACTTCACCCTTCCGCCAAGTTTCAATGATTTCGGCGTTGACTTCGTGACGTCGTATCTTCCCGCGATTCTCGTCACTCCAGCGATCTTTGGCGGAAGTTCCATCGGTGGCGTGACCAACGATGGGCGTGACGTGTTGTCGGGCGGCTCCGGAACCGATGTGATCCTGGGTGGCACGGATGTGGATGAACTACGCGGCGGCGATGGTCCCGATTACCTCGATGCCGGCATCGGTGACGATGTGATCGTCGAAGGGGGGCGTGGTGACGATGTCGTTAGAGGCGGATTTGGAGCTGACGTCCTTCGCGGAGGCGAGGGAATTGATCAGCTGTATGGTGATGAAGGAGACGATCGTTTGGATGCTGATGCCGGATTCGATGACGGCGACAACGATCCGCTGAATGACGTTCAAGAAGGACAGCGGTTGATCGGCGGAGATGGACGCGACACGTTGTTCGCCTATGCACCGGCGGTCTCCACGATTACACAATTCAACGGGCAACTGGTACTTGTCGGTGATCAACTGATCGGCGGCGCCGGCGGTGACTTCCTACACGGCAACATCCGTCAAGAAAAGTTTGATGGCGGCGGAGGCAATGATTTCATTGTTGGTGACGAGTTCGTCGGCCCTGACGCAACACCTCACTCATTGGCCGAGCTTGGTACGGAAGCTGACACCGATGGGGCCAGCGATTTCATCGTCGGCGGCGGTGGTGAAGATCAGCTCTACGGCGGGGGCGGGGACGACGAAATTTGGGGCGGTGCCGGGACGGACTATATCGACGGGCAAGCGGGCAGCGACATTCAGTACGGAGGCAGCGGCATCGACTTGTTTCTGTTGCCAACACGCTTGGGATCCGCGGGCACGATGGACCCTGGAACCGACACCATTGACGGGCACTTCGATGACATTCCGGGACGCCCAGTCAGCGAGCGGACGCCCGATGACAATGCGACCGACATCTTGATGATCGATGGCAGTGACGGTGCGGACACCATCTTGCTGGGGTCAGTCGGCGGCGTCGGGCACGTCTACTACAACGGCAACTTGAAGGCGTTCGATGTACTCAACGCGAGTGGGACCCCTTTGGTCGAGCAATTTCGGATCGCCGGCTTAGCGGGTGACGATACGCTTGGATTTATCACCGAAGATACCTTGGCGACGGGCCAGCTGCCCAATAACCCGGCGGTCCTTAGCATGGAACCGCTTGACCTAACACCGCTATCAAATCGTTCGCGCGACTTTGTGGCGGTGTTCGATGGCAATAGCGGCGATGATAAACTCTTCGGCAGTGATGGCCGTGACCGGTTTGATGGCGGGATCGGCAGCGACACACTGTTTGGGTTTGCGGGCGACGATCGTCTGTGGGGTGATGCCGGCGGCGGTTTGTCGATTGACCACGATGTCATCTACGCAGGCCAGGGTAGCGATGATGTGATCGGCGGACAGGGCACCAATGAGCTGTTTGCCTGGAGCCGTGATCCGCGGCTGGGTGGGCAATTCGGTGTCTTCGTCGGCCTTGATGGTCAGCTCTACGACAATGATGGCGACTTGGATGACGATGGCGTTCTTGATGGTCATTCCGGCAGCGGAGCCGAGTCGATTCCACGCGTCGCCGAAACGACCGGATTGAATCGTATCCTGGGAATGGAGCAGGATGACTTCCTCTACGGCGGTACGACCGTCGACTTCCTCTATGGTAACGGTGGCGAAGACACGCTGGTGCGCGCCGACGGCTCCACGTTTGAATCACTTGACGGCGGCGAAGCGGGTAACGAGTGGAAAGAGTACGCGAAAGAGTCGGATCAGGTTTGGTACATCGGCGGCACGAATGCCGCCGATCAAATCAATGTCGATTTCGTGACCGAACCTGGGCTATTGGTCGATCACCACCTGGTCACCCGGCTCACGAACAACGGCGGTAACTTTAGTTTTGCCGCACAGGTTCGATTAGATTTCAGTGCTACCGATAGCGAAGGCAACCTCATCTGGGATGCTGAAGATCGCATCCTCGATCTGAAGGACTTTCAAGCGGCGACCGATGCGGTCCAAGGCGGAGGCTCACTAGCAGACTTGGCGATTGCCGAAACTCAGTTGGTGAACAATCTGCTGCCTCCGGAAGGAGACTTCCTCGTCATCCTCGTTGATGCACTCGGTGGCAACGACCAGGTGACCGTCGGCCCAACGGTTCAGAAAACGGTTTGGATCGATGCGGGCGATGGCGATGATGTGGTCGAGATCTTGTCGGGGAATCCGATCTTGGTCGACAAGGCGGAAAGCGGTACCTCGGTGGTGGGTCAATCCAGTCGCAATGACCGCCCTGATCAAGCGTACGTGCTCGTGCAAACGGATGCCGATGGGGACGATGCGGCTGCCGATGGAACCAAGCTCTCCGAAGGCGCAATCACGTTCTCGGGGTTGACCATCGATAGCACGTCGGACATCGATTGGTTCCAGTTCCGACTGGCAGCGGCACCGACCGATACGGCCAGTCGAATTGAGCTGCGTAGTGGCTCTGCGATCGACGGCTTGCTGATGGAGTTGTACGAAATCAATTCTGTCGACCCGACGACGGGAGATGTCTTGGACGGGGAGTCACCGCTGTTCGTGAGCGAAACCACCGGTGATGCCTCTGTTCTGGGTGGGGTGCCCAACGGGTTGATCGGTCTGGCCGCGGAGACGGACTACTACTTGAAGGTAAGCAGCCCCAATGAAGTGCCTACGATCTACGATTTGCGCTTTAACTTAGAAGGTCAGTTGGTCGTCGATGCCCCCGAGTTGTCACTCTCATTGCGTGAAAATATCGAGCGACGCGACGTCATCCTGGGTGGTTCGGGCAATGACATTCTGCAGGGTGCCGCTGGCGAAGATTGGATCTTTGGCGGGCCCGGTAACGATGTTCTCAGCGGTGGCGCCGACCGTCAGGCAAGCGACTTGCTCTTCGGCGGCCCTGGCGACGACACGTTCCAGATCATCCCCGACGCGTTGCCTCTCCTGAGCAATCAAACCGACACGCAGTTCGACCCGGCAACGGAGACCTTCTTACCTACCTTTAGCGATCAATTCATCGGCAACGAAGGTGACGATCGTGTGTTGTTCCTCGGTGGCGATGTGGATCGGCGCGGGTTCGCGGTGCCTGACTTTGCCGCACTGCGCTATAACACGGGACTTCACCGCTACGAATTTAGCAGCTTGGTATGGGACATCGGCAATCAAGAGTTCGTTACAACGACCGATGATCTGGGACGCGAGCTCTACGAGCAGCAGTACTTCTTTTATCAGACCCGGGGCGTCGAGCGAACCGAAGTCGACACCCGCGACGGGGACGACGTATTCCGTGCCGATCCGGGGTTCAAATTTCTGCCTTTCAACTCGCCGCTTATCCACCGCTACAGCTTTGATGGAACGGGAACCACCATCATTGATTCTGTCGGCGCTGCAAACGGTGTGTTAGTACCCGACGTTGCCGCGACGAATGAGACCATTCAAGCAAACGGAGTGGTTGACCTGCGGGGTGGTGATTCAGCGACAGCAGGCTACGTCGATCTGCCCAACGGGTTGGTCAGCGGGCTGACGGATGCTTCGTTCGAGATGTGGGTCACACCGGACACGATTACGACCGGATCGCAGTTGTTTAGTTTCGGCTCGTCTTCGATCGGTGAGGTCTCCGGACCGGGCGGCACTTTCGACGGCGACGTGAACGTCTGGTTGGATGTTGATGCTCCTTTTGTGGACACGGGTGCTGCGGGGAACGCATCACTGGTCAACATTTTTGAGAGCGCACCAATCCAACTGCTTGAAACGGATGTGATCGATTCGCAGGCCATTTTTTCGGCCGAGGTGCCTGATAGCGGTGAGTTGACACTGATTTTCGATGCCCGAACGTCTCAATTCTCGAGCCAAATGCCGGTCAGCGGAATTGTGATCGAAACTGACAATGGTGACGGCACGTTCACGCCCTATGTCAACCTCGACCTGCAAGATGTTGGGGGGCCCACGCCCGGCGGTTGGGTAGCGGTGACCGAAACCGGGAGTTTGATGTCCGACTTGCAAGCCAATGGTGACACCTTCAATTTACGGTTTAGCAATGAAGATCAATTCGGTGAGGCGGTCGGCATCGTTCAGCGTCGAACGCGCAATACGAATGAGGTGGACGGGTCGGACCTTGCGAACATCGGGATCGACTTTTTTACGAATTTTGAAGGCGTCATGCGGGCATCCTTTGATTCGATCCCCGCAGGTCGATATCGAATCACGAGCTACCACATTGATACGCTCAACGCATTGAATGCGGATCGTCAATTGCGACCCGAGCGGATTCGCGTCTTTGTGGATGCGGATTCATCCATCGATCGTGGCGCGGGCCTCACGCATCGCGGGAGTGCCGGTCCCGAATTTGTTCAAGCAGACGCCGCGTTGCAAGCAAACGTCTCACAACACATCGTGGTCAACTATTTCAGTGATCCGACACCGGTTGTGGGTGCCGATGGTCGCGTTGAGATCTTCGTGGATGGAAACTTGATCGCATCCGGTCCAACGGCGACAACCCTGAGCGAACTGGCCGATGTGAACAACTGGTTGGGACGGTCCAGCTTTTCTGAGCTGCCGAGTTTTGATGGTTCCATTGACGAATTCCGAATCTACAACCGGACGCTGGCGTCGGTTCAGGTGCAACGCAGTTTGCTCAGTGGAGCCAACAGCACGCTGATCGGTGCGACCGACGCCGAACTCTATGAGGAATGGGGAATCGACCTCGGTGACCAAGAGCAGGGAGCCGATGAGGTCGAACTGGTCATTCGAGGTGGCGACGGCGATGATGTGCTCGTTGGCGGTTCGTATGCCGATGTCATCGATGGGGGAGCAGGGGATGACTTAATCCTCGGCGGACTCGGTGGAGATCGAATCGATGGTGGCGGGGGTGCCGATCGTCTTTTTGGTGCCAATGATGCCGCGGCGGATATTGTGTACCCGTTCGAACCGAACCTGCCCGACGGGTTTGAGCCGGGTGACTTTGAATTCGAAACGACTGCCTATCAATTAGCGACGCCGTTGGTCGGCGGAACACTCGACGGCCGCAGTGGCGTCGAGTTAGCGTCGATCGTGTCGGCACCAGCCGACCCGTTCCTCTACTATTCGTTTGACGATGAATTCGCACTCGGCGCTGACGGAACGGAAACCTTCCCAGACGCCATGTTGAATGGAATTTCATTCGATAGCGCGGGTCTGTCGGGCGGAGCTGCCCGTTTTGATGACGACCAGTCATTTATCGAAATCGTCGAAAATGGAGTCGACCCCGGTTCGGAATGGACAGCGGCGGCGTGGTTCCGAGACATGATTGACAGTCCTGCCGAGAACGTTCTTTTTACCGGTGATAGGCTGGTCAATCATTATGTGACCGTCGAACAGAACAGCAATGACCTCGGTCTTTGGTCGCGATACACAGGCGGTTTTCGTGATACGAATTACGACCTTCCGGCAAGCGCATCGGCGGGTCAGTGGCGGCATGTCACGGCGACCCGTGCGGACGGAGCAATTCAGTATTACATCGATGGCGAATTCGTCGGGACGTCGGATCGCGGAGGCCAAATCGGTTTCTTGACGATCGGCAATACTCGTGGCGGTCGACGGTTCGCCGAGTTGCTCGATGAGGTCTACATCTACGATCGGGTGCTGACAACGAACGAGATCCAGTCGCTTTATCGTGCACCGCTTCGTGCAGTGGAATCATTTGAGGAAGAGGTGCTGGGTGTCGAAGGTGATGTGACTGGCGAAGCACTCAATCGGCTCCAACCGGTAGGTGATTTCAATGCGGACGGTCAAGAAGACTTTCTGATCAGCGGCTCGACGACGAGTTACCTCGTTTTCGGACCGATGGACTTGGATGACTTGAGGTCGATCGGCGAAATTGCAGATGTCATCATCGATCATGATGCTTTAGGCAGACCCGCCACCGGCCAAGGTGATTTCAACAACGATGGCGTCGCCGACCTTGCTTTCTTGAAATCCGAGCCGAGTGAAACAGAGGTCGCGGGTCTGCTCGGAGGCAAACAGATCGATGGTCAGCCATGGCCGCGAAATTGGGACGCGAATTTTGTAAGCGAAACACTTTCAGTTGCGGCGCAGTATCAAACGCGTTTCTTTAACACTGCCGCTCTAGCGCCAAG
Source organism: Planctomycetota bacterium (assembly GCA_039821235.1). Lineage (GTDB taxonomy): Bacteria > Planctomycetota > Planctomycetia > Pirellulales > Pirellulaceae > Stieleria. The sequence goes on along the minus strand of JBCBOO010000038.1, from coordinate 18,990 downwards.
TGACAATCGCAACCTCTCGTTCGGCAATTTCGACTCGATCGACGGCGACGGTTTATTGTTGGTCAGTGGTGAATCCGCGGGCGACACTTTTGGTTACGAGATCGCTCCTACGTTGGCAACGGGACTGTGGTTGTTTAACCCGCTCGATGCATCGGATCGGGGGCTTTCCGGCGCAACCGGCTATCGGGCGGTAAATGTCGGCGACGTTGACGGTGACGGTCTCGATGATGTGCTCACGCAAGACCCCGACACATTGGCGGTCAACGAACTTGCCACGACAGCACCGCTGGGATCAGCCGTCGCGCGGGCAATGCGGCTGGGGGACGTGAACAATGATGGCTTCGACGATGTGGCCCTGCTGAAAGCAGATGCCATTGAGGTCTTCTATGGTGGTTTTGACCTTCCGAACATGTTTGCGGCTGCAGAGATCACTATTGCCGGTGACAATCTCACACCAACGGCTGGTGATTTTGATGGCGATGGGAGAATCGATCTGGCCGTGACACGAGCTTCCGCAGCTGTCGATGACGAGGTGCGGGTTTTGTACGCGATCGCTGATCGAGGATCGAGCCCATCACTTTCCGACGCGGAGGTTTCCGTTCCGTTTGACGGTTTGGAGCCGGTTAGTGATCGGTTCTTGCAGTTCACAGACAACAACTTGTTGCTGCCAAATACCATTCTGAATGGCAAATCAGACTTCTCGTTGAACTGGGTGGTTCGTCCGGATTTCAGCACGACCAGCGAGAACTTTCTTCTGAGCGCCGCCAGCGCGGAGGAGGCCAATGAGCTGACGGTGTATTTTTCTGGACCCCGAACCCTACGGGTTTGGACGAAGTCAGATAATTCGTTTAATTCGTTCCGTACGGATTCTTTTCAAATTCCCGATGCGACGAACCGCCTGCAGAATGTAACTCTCTCGGTCGATGCCACGAACGATGAGATGCGGCTCTATATCGACGGCGTCTTGGCGGGGACGGTGAATTACCTTGGCGGACCCTTGTTGGTTGCCAACGGCGGATTGATGATCGGTCAGGAACAAGACTCGGTTGGCGGGTCCTATTCACCGCTCCAGCGTTTGGTCGGTGATCTGAACGAGTTCAGTGTGTTTGATAGCGCATTGTCGGATGCCGAGGCAGCCGACATCGCAGCCAATGGCGTTATCGGGGCGAGTGTGCAACCACAGCATTACTACCCCTTCGAAGAGACCGGCGGTAACGTCATCAATGACACGATTGGTGGACAAGACGGGACATTCGATCCTAGTTTTGCAGCACCGATTCGTGTCACCAGTTTCGCCCCCATCGGGGGTGCGCAATTGGCAACCTCAATCGATGTCAATGCCGACGGCCTCGACGATCTGATCATCCCATCGGGTACAACGACGAACACAGCTGGACTGACCTCGGCCGGCCGTGTCTACGTGATCGAAGGCAGTCGGGGCCGAATTGATCTGCCATCGACCGACGCGGAACTCGCATCATTGCGGATTCTCGAGAATTTTTCGGTCGCCGGTAGTGGCTCGTTCGTCGTCGATCGGGGTGTCGGGCGGCCGGAACAATTCAGTGATGGGGGCGAGTCATTTGTCTTACCCAACGGTGACGTTCAGTGGTTCCGTTTCACCACAATCGGTGACGGGCTTGTGGGCGATCAGATTCGCATGGAAGGCTTGGTGCTGGCGGACCTGGTGGATTCGTTCGGCGGCGTGATCGATCGGGGCCAACGGGTCTATGACCTGAGAACACTCCCGGCCGGCACCTATTTCTTGCGCGTCACGACGGATCCAAACGCAGATAGCGCCGATCAGCCTTACACGATTGAGTTTGCCGCGCCGATTCGCGGCTCATCTCACGCGTCTAGTGACCATCCCGATCGAGATGAAATTCGTGGCGGCGACGGAGACGATTTTATTGACGGTGGGCAGGGTCTCGATCGAGTCTTCGGTGACAGCGGTACGGATGTGTACATCGCCGAACCGATCGAAATGCGTGACTTGGCAACCTTTGAAAGCACCACGCTCACGCCGGTGCAGCAGTTGTCTTACGAAAGCCTGGAACCGGTGCTCGATCCGACCGTGACGTTTGCGGACCGGGCGGTCGCCGAAGCCGTTGCGGCCTCGTTGGGACTGCCCTTTGATCCACGCACTCCAAAAGCTTGGTCGACGAACGGAATCGCGGGAGGCACCACCGAGATCACACCGGCGACACCGACCATCGATGTCTCGTTGTCTTATGACGTTGATCTTCGGGGCGCCGGTGGAACAGGCTCGGGGGTTAGTTTACGGACAGCCGATTTCGTGACGACCGCAACGGAAGCGTTCCATTGGGAGTTTGATTACAACTTCAGTGGTTACCACGCGTTTTCCAATGCGAATGCGCAATTGGAAGTCATCATCGACGGCGTTGCCACGACCATTGTGAGTCAACCGGTGAGCGGATTCTTCGACTTCAGCGGTACGCGATCTTTCGCGGTAGCGGCTGGCTCCACCTATGGAGTTCGTGTCGGAGGCAGCAACTTTGACTCCGATAGTCGGCTCAATGGTCAAGTCGACTTGCAGATGCGGCGCGGGCCAGACGAGGGCGAGCGGGAATTCAAAGCCACACGCTTGGCGACCGTCCGCGGTTTCACAAGCGATGACTTCCGGTTGAGTGATCTTTCCGGTTTGGAGTCGCTGCCGAACTTGGAAGTGCTCGACCTGCGAGGCACGTCAATCGATGAATCACAGTTGTCGGTGATCCGGGGGCTTCGCTACTTGCGAGTCTTGGATTTGCGCGACACGCCGATTGATCCGACATCCGACGCCGTTTTCGATCTGGCGGCATCGCTTCCCAACCTGGTCGAGTTCTATTTACCCTCCGCAACGCGAGTTTCTTATTACGAAGAAACCTTTGCGGGCGCGGAGCTGGATGGCCGCTGGACCACTTGGTCTTCCGAAATTGGTGGGCGGATTCGAGTGAGTGATATCGGTGGCAGCGACGACCAAGGTGCCAATGCGCTTCTCATGGACACGACGGCAGACCAAAACACAAGTAACGAGGCAATTTGGCAGATCGATCTGAGTGGAATCAACTCACCGGTGCTAGAATTTTCCCACACCGACTATGGCGACGAGGAGAATTCTCTACCAAGCTCGTTTACCGATCGCGTTAATGGTGACGGGGTGTCGGTCAGCGATGACGGGGTGACGTGGTACACGGTGTTTTCGGGCAACGGCAGCACCAACTGGCAGCGGGTGACGGTGGATCTCGCCGCGGTGGCTGCCGAGAACGGACTTGATCTTGGAACAGATTTCCGAGTCAAGTTTCAGCAATTTGATAATCTCCGGCTCCTTCCGAACGGAACGGCAGGTAATTCGGACGGTCGAGGTTACGACAATCTCTCAATCACCGGACTCGTTGATGCGTTCACGCCGGGCACAAACTTGGTTCGTGATGAAGGTGAGACGTTCACAACGGACGTGGCGATCCCTGAGACGATCGATAGCAGTGCTGCGATTCCGCTTTCGCTGGAATTTGATGGCACCAATGATCATGTCCTGATTACAAACCCGGACGCGATCCAGTCGCTGACCAACGGGTTCACCGTCGCCGCTTGGATCAACCCTCAAACATTGAGTGGCGTCCAACGAGTATTCTCATCTCGTGGCAGTGGATTCGGATTTGGCCTGTTAAACAGTGGGATTCGTTTCACCACGTATGGGCTTCGGGACTACGACACTTCCCCACTGAATATTCCGACCAATACTTGGACACACATTGCTGCGGTGATGGACTCCAACAATGACGTGTCGTTCTACGTCAACGGATCCCTTGTCACGACGCTTCCAGGTACGCTGCCTTCTGAAGTCACTGAGGCAGACTATCAGATTGGTGGTCGCAATACATTCGAAGAATTTGATGGGCAGATTCGAGACTTGGGAGTCTGGGGTGCGGAGCTTTCCGAAGCGGAACTCTCGAGTCTTCGGGACGGCGAGCGTTGGATCCGAGCAACGCAAAACCGTGCTTTCTGGTCACTGGACGACGGATCTGGAGGTACCGCGCGCGACCTGAGTCGGAACAACTACGATGGGACACTCGTCAATGGTCCGATTTGGCGAACGACTACCAAGCCGACCACAGCGACGGTTTGGAACAGCCAATCGTCAAGCGTCACGATTGCCGACGATGGGGTGACCTCCATCGATAGTGCAGCCAGGACGTTCCCGGTGATCGGGCGGAATCTTCAACCAACGGTCTCGGTTCCCGTAATCACGGGTGCAGTCGAAGGCCAGGAACTCTTCATCGGTCCGAATATCGGAACGACCGACCTGAGACGCGATGTCCTCCTCGACGGTGTCGCGCTCGGCCAAATCATTGTGAATGATCCCGGGGCAGCGGACCTGGTAGATTTGTCGACCAGTGTCGTGCTCACCGATCCCAATGGTGTGGAATCCAGCTTGGTGGACGCCGGACTGTCATTCGATGATGACCGCCTCGATCTACCCGCTGGCGTGCTCGATAATCTGGGCAACGTTACGACGGCATTTTGGCTGAAGACAAATAGCGCAACGCGTAACAGCATTGTCAGCGCTGCCAACACGACGCAATTCAATGAATTTTGGATCAATCAAACCGGATCCACGGTCGGATTTTGGCTTCACGACGAACGGTATGAATGGACAGGACTCACGGGACTGAATGATAACACCTATCACCACTATGCCCTCACGCGGGATCTCGGTGCGGGTACGATTGAGCTCTACATCAATGGCGTGTCACAAGGCTCACTGGAAGTCCGGGATCAAACACGGCTTGAAGTCGCTCCGGGAGGTTTGCTGATCGGTCAGGATCAGGATCTGCTTGGCGGCAGCTTCGACACGAACCAAGCATTACGTGGTTCGTTGGATGAGCTGGCCATTTGGGGCCGTGTGTTGGATCGGCAGGAGATCCAAGAGCTTGTGGAAGGCGAGATCAAGACGTTCGACAGCAGTTTGCGAACGTACCTGTCCTTCGATGAAGGCGCCGGCCCGATCGCTCGAGACCGCGGGCCGCTTGGACTGGACGGGGTCTTTGCGGAGGCTCCAGCGATGCAACCGAGTTGGACGTCCGACGTGCCCGATGCATTGACGCGGCCGTTACGACTCGCCAACGAAGGGACTTACACGTTGACGGTCACTGCCGGAGATGGCGACGGTGGCTTTGACGAACTAGTGCGGACGTTTGATGTCGCTAACGTTGCACCCACCATTAACTCGATCGGCTTCAACGGTGATGTTACTGGTCCTTCCGGTCGTTCCGGTGAGGGTGGCCCGGGTACGGTTGGTGAATTGATGTCGTTCGACGCGCGGGATGTGTTCGATCCAGGGTTGCTCGATTCACGCACCTACCTTTGGGAGGTGGCGACCAACAACGGGCAGACGATTCCCTCTTCCGATCAGTTGCGTTTCAGCTTTACGCCACAGTTTGCTGGGACTTACGAAGTGTCGCTCACCGTGACCGACTCGGCGGGCGATGCGACGACCGCGAGCCGCACGTTTGTGGTCCTTCCGATCGCCGGTTTCACTCCGCCGACGGAATCACTGCGGGTTGGCGATGTGGTCTCGCTCCGTTCCGACTTGAGTTCTCCGCCGGCCGCTGCAGGTGAATTGCGAGGATCGGGATCATCGGTTGAACGCGTTTACTCATGGTCCGTCACACGAGACGGAGTTATCTACGCGACCGGCAAATCAGAGGACATCGATTTTGTTCCCGATGCTCCGGGTGACTACGTCGTCACGCTGGCAATCGATGAGGTGTTTGCCGGTGGCGATAACGCAGGCACGCTCGAAGCCGAATGGAGTGAGACCATTTCGGTCACGTCCGCTGCGGTCCTCGCGATCACGGATCCGGTTCAGGCATTCCGAGAAGGGGATGTTGTACTGCTGGGTATCCAAGGACTGGAGCCAATTGCGGCCACCGATGATCGCCAGATCACATGGTCCGTGACTCCCGATACGGCCGTTGTGCTCCCCGAAGACGCTCCCGTATTCGATGCCGAGACGTTCCAATTCGCAGCCATGGCGGATGGGGACTACGTCATCGAATTGAGCGTGTTCGATACGATCTACGTGATCCGCGATGGGGTCCGAGTCGGAACCGTTATCAATCGAGGAACCGTGCAACGTACGATTTCAATCGAGGATGCGGCTGCGACCATCGTTGTCGACGCAATCGAGGGTGAGGAAGGACGAGCGACGACGCTATCCGCGAAGGTCTTTGATTTCGGAGAATCGGATGTTCACGACTGGACCATCCGGTGGGGCGATCCGAATGATTCGGGAGCGTCTTCGGGACAGGTGACTGAGGGGAATCGTGACATTGTCGCTAACCACACGTATGCCGAAGATGGAAACTACACCGCGATCGTGACTGTCACCGATCGTGTCAGTGGATTCGAGCGAGTGATGCATGTTCCTGTGACGATCCGAAACGTGGCGCCCGAAATTCAGGGCGTCACATCAGGTGGCACCGATGCGGACGCGAGTTTGCTGTTCAACGCTAGTGACCTCATCGCAACCGCATCTGATCCGGGATCCCCGAGCGACATCCTTTCCATCGCGCGATTCACTGCGACGTCTGCGGCGGGAGCGACGGTCACGCTCGATGAGGATGGAAATCTACTCTACGATCCCACGGCGTCTACGACGTTGATGCAGTTGTCCGCTACTGATTTACCGCTGCTCGACTCTTTCACTTTTGTGATCCAGGACGGGGACGGTGGCGAGGATACCGGCACCATCGAGGTCGCGGTCAATGGCGTGAATGATGCACCCGTCGCAAATGACGATCTCGCCTCAATTTCGGAAGACTCCGCGGAATCTATTACCGGCAACTTGATTGCGAACGACAGCGATGTCGATCAAGGCACGATCCTCACGTTAAGTTCCGTGAGCGGATCGACCAATCCCGCGATCACGGTCAATGGCATTCACGGATCACTGACTTGGAAAACCTCGGGTGACTACACCTACACGCTGACACCTGGTGGTGAAGCAGTCGATCGTTTAGCAGCGGGTGAGACGCTGAACGAAGTATTCCAATACGAGACTCGGGATGATCAAGCAGGTGTCGCAAACGGTCAGTTGGTGATTACCATTTCCGGGACGAATGATGCACCGGTGGCCAGCGAGCCCAGTCTTTCTGTCGCCGCGAATCAGTCTCTCGCGGTGCTGGCGGCCGGCTACGACGACGCAGTCCTTTCGGATCAGCCTTCGGCCTACTGGAGACTTGGCGAAACGGCGGGAACCGTCGCAGCCAATGTGCTGTCACCGATCTCACCGGATGGTGTTTATAAGCGGTTCGGGGAAGATTCGACGACGGGCTTTGCCTTTGGTGATGGCCTGACCTTGCATGATAGCGATGGCTCGGTGACGTTTGATGGCGGCGGTTCCGTTACATCGGAATCCCTTTCCTTACCCGCCGTCTCGGGCCGTTCGATCGAGTTGCTTTTCCGAGCGGATTCGATCTCGGAGCAGCAGGTTCTGTTCGCCCTTGGAGATGCGGACGACGGAATGAATTTGGTGATCGACTCCGGTGAGTTGAGCTTTGGTGTTTGGAACGACGGTGAATTCGCATCCGTTACTTCCAATCAAATCAGACGGGATACCACGCATCACGTTGCTGCCACGTATAGCCCCGGGCGTGTTGCACTTTGGATTGATGGAGCGGAAGTTTCCGCAATCGATACCTCGATCGCTTCGTTAAGGTCGTTTGCCGGTTCGGTAACGCTGGGCGCTTTGACGACGGAGACGCGACTCGTCGGAGGCGTCTTGACAACGTCGCAGCCTATCCTCGCACTACGCGGCTCACTCGACGAAGTCGCAATCTACGATACGGCACTTGTTGAAAGCCAAGTGGCTCGACACGTTCAAGCCCTTGGTTTGTTGGCCGGTTCGCGCGACGTCGATGCAGGAGACCATTTATCCATCGTTGAGGTGGAAGGCTCCATCGCCAATCTTGATGCCCCGATCACACTACCATCGGGTGCTCAAGTTCGCGTGGGTGCGGGCGGCGAATTTGTCTACAACCCCAACGGTCAATTCGATTTCCTGGCCGAAGGTGATGAAGCAATCGATCAATTCCTGTACACGATCAGTGATACCGCGGGAGACCTTGTCACGACGGTTGCCGAGATTCGAATCCTCGGCCGAAACGAAGCACCAATCGGAATTCAACTTTCCGAGCGAAGTGTTCTTGATTCGGCAGCCAACGGAGACGTTGTCGGGCAACTCCAAGTCATCGATCCCGATGTCGGGGACTCGCATCGATACGAACTGTTAGATGATTCGTCCGGTTCATTCGATATCTTCGACGGTGAGCTGAGAGTCATCGACGCCGGTGGCTTGGTCGCGGGCGAAGATCGCTTCGTGACGGTTCGCGCAACGGAAGTGTTGGACGGCGGCGGTGATGGAGAGTCGGTGACGCAGGTGTTCCGTATTCGAGTGATCCAGGACACGCGACCGTTGATCGTGGTCAATAACCAGAGCATCGCGGAACCCGTGACGGGCACACAAACGATTGAATTTGTATTGACGTTGGCGGAACCTGCGGTCGAAACAATTCGCATTGATTACACCACGGTCGACGGCACGGCCACCACTGCGAGCGGCGACTACCAAGCAGCCTCGGGTGTCGCGGTGTTCGAGGTCGGCGATGTCTCTCAAACAATCGAAGTGATCGTCAACGCGGACGCAGGCGCCGAGCCCGATGAGACGTTTGAATTGGCTCTCACCCAATCGCGCGGGTCACGGTTGTCCGCAAGCACGCTGCTGGGAACTATCTTGGCAAATGATGCGGCTGATACCACGGCGCCAACGAGTTCCGTCACGGCACTCCCCGACGAAGCATTGGATTTGCTGATTCCTATTTCAGTCACTGGCACTGACCCGGCCGGCGACGGCTCGGAGCGTGTTGCTGGGATTGTCGAGTTTGAGCTATTCGTCTCGATCGATGGCGGTGCATTCGAGTGGTTCGATACCGTGGCGGCCGATTCACCCAACACGGAGTACCTGGCCGCCAGCGATGCGAATTACTTCTTCCGCAGTATCGCCGTCGACGCGGAAGGCAACCGTGAGCTCAAAACCGACTTCGACACTCAGATCACCGTTGGAGACTTTGATGTACCCGAAACGGCGGTTGTGTCGGCGACACCCACGACAGAGGGTCTGTTCCGAATCGATGTGGCGGGCTCCGATTCAGGAAGCGGGGGTCTGGTCTTCTTTGACGTCTATGTGTCGGTTGATGGAGGTTTTGCACAGTACATCGGGTCGACGGGTGCGGGTGTGCCGGATGGAGATGGCATTTCCACGGGCACGGTGACTTATCAGGGGCTGACCGACGGCGTGGAACACCGTTACCGGTTCTTTAGTATTGGCCGTGATGGAGCGGGGAACATCGAGAACGCTCCACGACGCAGTCAGGATGTGAATGTCACGGCCACCTTCGCCGACGTTGGGCGACGAGCTACCGGGATCGATGTCCAGCTCGGTGCGGCACAGCGTTCCTACATTCGTAATCTCGATGTCTTGTTCAATGGGGACGATGGACTGAGCGAATTGCTGGTGTCGGGACGTGTCGTGGTGGAGAGATTCGCTCTCGACGCGAGCGACGTGACGCCGGGAACCGGAACGCCAGTTGAAGGATTCGCCGTCGAACGGGTCGGAGATCGTTTGCGTCTCGATTTCGGATCAGCGGGAATCACCGGTAGTCCGACTTCGAACGCTGGGGACGGCTTCTATCGGGTACGAATTGACGTCGATGGTGATGGAGACTTTGAAGACTTATCCGATGCCAACTTCGAATTTCATCGTATCCTTGGGGATGTCGACGGCGATGCCGAAGTGGATACCGAGGATTTGGCAATCGTGAATGCCCAGCAAGGTCGCAGTGGGCCAAACTTGGAAGGCGACGTCGACGGTAACGGAACCGTCAACTTCCTCGATCGAATTTTTGTGAATAATCAAATTGCTGCCGATAGAAGGCTCGACGAAGGCCTCATCGCGTTTCTTGATGATTAGACTATCGAGCAACGTTCCTCCTAGATAATGCTGACATGTTGATATTGAACCGTCTCAATCGGCGAACGGCCTTCGTGCTCGTCGCGCCGCTTTGCTTTTTGCTAACCAGCACGATCGCACAAGCCGCAATCACTATCGAATTCGTCAATACCCGTATCCTCTCCGGAGCGTCCGGGTCGATTGACGTTTTGATCCGTGGAACCGACTCGGAGAGCCTTCAAGGGTTCAGTGGGCGTTTTGCAATTCAGCGTGTCGGCGGGCTGGGGGTCCTGGAATTCTCTGACCCGCAGTCGCGCGATGAAACGACGTTTGAAAGTTCAAATTTGTCGTACGTGTTTTTGAACGATTCCAACGGGTTTTCGACGACCAGTACGATCCCATCGGAATTGATTCAAACGGATCTTGGCACCACTCCCGTGGTGCTGGGTGCCGATCCCTTCTTGATGGCGCGGTTGGATTTCCAACACATCACGCCCACCGCAGTGGATGCGACCTATGAAATTCGCTTGGTCGAAGACCCCGGTCAAACCATCTTCTTTGATACGGCTTTCGCTCCGCACGCGATTGATGACACCGCCTTCAGTACGCGAGGAATCGTCGAAGTGACGGCCATTCCTGAGCCCTCGTTCGCGATGCTGGGACTGTTGACATCGAGCGGTCTTGTTTTGCGGAGACGACGACGGCCTCTTTGCTTGGGAAAATGAATTGCGCCTGAACTTGGCGTGAGTTTGTTGATAGACTAGGGGACCTGCCTGCAAGTCGCCACCGTCCCGCCTGCGCCGACGATGCCTCTACGCCAACCCTCCTACTTCCGCGCAAAATCCCCGCCACGATTTTGGTGCCAATGCGTGGTCTTTCTTTTTTCTTTGCATCTCGCATTCTCGGATACGATCGATGCACGTGCGGATGACCAAAAGAGTCCGGACGGGACGGCCTCGGCTCATCGAGAACAGTATGAGAAATCGATTCAGCCGCTGTTGGCTGAGGCGTGTTTCGATTGCCACTCGGGTGATTCGGTGGAAGGTAACTTTCGCGCCGATCAACTGGATCCCGACTTGGTCAACGGAGGTGATGTGGCGTGGTGGCTGGAGGTTTACTCTGTCCTGAGCAAAGGAGAGATGCCACCTCCTGATGCAAGCGAGCTCACCGACGCACAAAGAACGCTTGTGGTCGATTGGCTCTCCGGTGCGATTCAAGCCGCCGAAAAACGTCGCGCCGCGGAACGCCATCATTCTTCCTTTCGAAGACTCACTCGATACGAATATGACTACGCGCTTCAGGATTTGTTCGGGGTGCCCTGGACATTCGCCGGTGATCTACCGGAGGAAGCCAGCGAGGAGAATGCGTTTGAGAATAATGCCGAGTCGTTGCGGATGTCGGCCAAACAGGTGGAGGCTTATCGTGAGCTTGCTTTGAAGGCGCTTCGACGAGTCACGGTCCGCGGGGACCGTCCCGCCATGGTTCACTGGTCGATCCAAATGGGGGATGCCTTTCAGCGTGAGACGGCAAAATTGGACGCCAGCATCAAGGCGGCTGAAAAGAAACTGGCAGAGCAACCCGAGGAACAAGCGAAGCAGATCGAACGTCTCGAAAACCAGTTCCGTCCCAATGCGAACCACTCGCACTATCTGGAACTCGCCACCGGACGGAAAGCAAAGGTTCAGTGGAGCTACTCGGGAGCAAAGTACGCCTTTCCACATCGTGACACCGCGTTGCCAACCCCGGAACTTGGGTCTTACTTCGCGGTCGTTCAGCCCGGACGCCGACAATCGCTCACCGTTGAACTTGGTAATTGTCTGCCCGACGAAGGAACGATGCGAGTACGCGTTCGGGCCTCTCGTTCAAAGGATGCCGGGCAGACCATCCCAAGTCTGCAATTGCACTTCGGATTCCAAGCGACCAACGAGGGGCGATCGGTCGAACGCGTCAGTCACGAGGACATTGCCATTGCAGCCGACTGGGAGAAGCCGAAGATCTATCAATGGGACGTTCCGCTCGGTGAGATCAAGCACCGAAATTCATTCCGCGCCGAGTTGGATTTAGGTTCCTATCCGAGTCCATCCGAATTCATTCGATTCACGAACAGCACGGTCGAAGGAAACGTTGGCAAAACCGAAAGCCCGGCGATACTGATTGACTACGTGGAGGTTACCGCGCCGATCTACAAAGACTGGCCGCCGGCGAGCCATCGCAGCGTTTTCATTGGAAGCGAACGGGTGGATAACGAAACCCAGCAGGCGCGTGAAATTTTGGCCGACGTCATGGAACGGGTTTGGCGGCGGGCTCCAGCGAATCATGAAATCGAGCGCAAGCTGGAGCTGTTTCAGCTCTTGCGTCCAAGCAGCAACGATTTCCAAGCAGCAATGATCGAAGTTCTCGCGACCGTGCTCAGTTCGCCAAAGTTCCTCTATATCCTTCCGGGTCAGCCGGGAGACGACGCGGATAAAGGGAGTCGAATTTCGCAACACGAACTGGCAACGCGACTTGCCCTCTTCCTCTGGTGCAGCCTGCCCGATGCGACGCTTCGTGGGCTCGCATCGGACGGAACACTGGCCGATCGAGAGGTTCTGCAGCAGCAAGTCGAACGCATGTTGGCCGATCCCCGGGCGTCACGGTTTCCCGAGCAATTTGTCAATCAGTGGCTGAAACTGAGGCCATTGGGCTTCTTGAGATCCGATTCAAATCAGGGACCTTTGGATGATGCCTTGCTCGAGTCGATGAAGCGCGAACCGACCGAGCTGTTTGCGCACCTGCTGCACAGCAATGCGAACGTGATGGACTTGATTGATTCGAATTATGTGGTCATCAACGAGCGATTGGCCGAGCACTACGGAATCCCTGGAGTCCGAGGGAATCACTTCCGCCGTGTTCCCCTCCCCGCCGAAGTAAAGCGTGGTGGGTTTTTAACTCAAGCCGGCTCGCTGACGATGAATTCGGACGGACAGGATTCTCATCCGGTAAAACGCGGCGTTTGGTTGCTTACCAGCCTGCTCAATGACCCTCCGCCTCCGCCCCCACCCGCTGTCCCTGAAATCGATCTTTCAGATCCCGAAATCGCGAAACTCACACTGAAAGAACGGGTCGAGGACCATCGCAACCATGCCGCGTGCTTCTCCTGCCATCAGAAAATCGACCCTTGGGGAATCGCGCTGGAGAATTATGACGCGTGGGGTCGTTGGCGTGACGAGATTCAAGGAAAGACCGTTGACGCCACGAGCATGCTTCCAAATCAAGTCGAGATCGACGGTATCGAGGGGCTTCAACAGTATCTCGTCAACGAATGTGATGAACAGTTCGTCCGGGCGACGCTCGAAAAGATGGCATCGTTTGCACTGGGCCGCCAACTCGAATTTGGAGACCGAGCGGAAGTGAATCGAATGACGCGTCGCATTCGTGAGTCCGGCGATGGCCTCCGCACCCTCGTGATGACTCTGGTCACGAGCGAACTTTTTCAGACACGATGATCGCACAATAAAGAAAGAACGAGATGTCATTCAATCTAAATCAACTTGATCGTCGACGATTCATACGTGGGGCCGGAGCCGCGCTTGCGATTCCAGTCTTGCAATCAAACTCCCGCGTCACCGCAGCCGATCCAGGTGCGTTGACACAGCCGAAGCGGCTCGCCTGCATCTACTTCCCCGACGGGGTTCCCATGCCGCTGCGCGAAGACCCCGCGCACAAAGACTGGTCGTGGTTTCCACATGGTGCGGGAGATGAGTTCTCGTTTACAAAGTGCACCGATGTCTTCGAACCACTTCGTAACGACTTGACGGTGCTCTCCGGATTCTCGCACCCCGAGGCACGCAAGGTCCACGGACATCGCAACGCCGATCAGTTCCTGACGGCGGCCAAAATTCGTCGCGAAGGTCCCTACGAGAATACGATCTCGCTTGACCAAGTTTATGCCGAACATGTGGGGGACAAAACGCGATTCTCCTCCCTGGTCATGTCGACCGACGGTGGAGTCGGGACGCCACGTGGCGCTCACACGCTTTCGTTTAGCCGCGCCGGACGTGCGATCCCGGCCGAACAAAGTCCGAAGCGGATCTTTGACATGCTCTTCGTGAAGAGTGATGCCGACGCAGCTCGCCGGTTGGCGATCAGTCAAAGCGCACTCGACGAAATGTTGGAAGACGCCAGTGATCTACGCCGCCGGCTTTCGGCCGATGACAAGCATCGACTCGATGAATTCATGGATTCCGTTCGTGAAGCGGAACTCCGTGTGCAGAAGGCGAAAGAGTGGGTGAATCTTCCGCTCCCGAGTGTTGATCAACCGGGACCGGAGCAAGACGTGACTCCGGAATCCCCCCGGATATACGTGCAGACCATGTTGGAGATGATTTATCTCGCTTTCAAAACGGACTCGACGCGCGTCGCGACCTACCAGATTGGACGGGAAAACGGCGTCGGCATCAGTGATCGCCTTGCTCGCGCGGTCGGTTTCAATCTGGCGCACAAGCTAACGCACGACACGAAACTGCCCGGAGGCTGGGAACGGCTTGGACAGTATTGCCGTTTTCTAAACGAGGAATTTGCACGGTTCGCAACCAGGCTCAAGGAAACACCGGAGCCGACCGGGAACGGATCGATGCTGGACAACACGTTGTTGCTGTTCGGTTCCGCATCGAGCGCGTTCCATCTTTCGCGAAACTACCCTCTTGTTTTGGCGGGCGGTGGCAATCTGGGATTCAAGCACGGAAGGTACTTGAACTATGCCGGAGCGAATCCGATGGGAGGGGCCTGGAAGGGCGGGAAAGAGCCCTACCAAAAAGAAATCACCCATGACGACCAACCGCTCACGCGTGTATTCGTCACCATGTTGCAGCAATTGGGTGTTGAAACCGACGAATTCGCGGGCGCCACGGGAGCGTTCCCAGACTTGCTCGCCTGAGAACGCCATCCCCCGTTTGCCTCAGATCTATTCGTCGCCTTCGTCTTCATAGTCTGCATTGGAATTGGCGGCTGCTAGGTCGGCTTCGTATTGTGCAATGTCATCTGCGGTGGCACCGTCAGTGGCAAGCGCATTTTCTTTCTTTCCTTGGCACCCCGCAATTGCGGCGATCAGTAGAGCGGCCAACAGACCTTGCGTAAGAGACTTCACGGAGTTTCCTTCTGATTGAGAGGAGGTCTAGGGAGGAGAAGTGCCACCAGCCCGCGATGAAACGCGTTGGTGGCACGTCGAAAACGATCTCGTTCTATTGATTCAATTGTTCTTCAATGACTTCGCCCGAGGCACGTGTTCCCAGGGCACCCCACACACCATAGGGGCTCGCTGCTCCCGGCGTATTGTTGATCCAGATGTTTTCGGCACGCGAGTCGCCGGCTTCGATTGAATCGGTCATGAAGACCACTGCTCCGTCGGCCATGAGGACGTGCGCGCCGCCTTGGTGGCGGCTCGAAGGCGGTGCAACGAGGGTTGTTCCGAGTGCGTTGTAACGACCACACGCCTCGCGGTTCGGGGGCAAAATCGTGTTGACGCCGGTCATGATGGGGAAGTATTCGGCCCATCGATGACCACGAGCAAAATTACGTCGATTTCGTTGTTGGAACTGTGGCAGCCAGAACTGAGGCCGCTCGGGATCGACGTAACCATTGTCGGTACAAATCGAAGGATTGCGTCGTAAGGCCGCGAGTCCGAACGGTCCCGAGTTGCCGCCATTGGTTGCAACACCGTTGCCGCGTTTGTCACCATCTTGCAAAGCCGTGATGATCTCGCCCATCGCAATGGTGTTGGAAAGGCCATCCAGAATGTCGCGAAATTTCGAGTCTTGAAGTGGCATGAAGAATCCACGGTGGGCCGCCTGAGCTTGTTGTGCACGGCCGCTTGTGATCGCGGTGCGTGTGTTGTTGTAAGGCCCAAAGTGCAATTGCCAGATCGAGTCACCGAGGCAAGCGGCGTAGTTGGTGCGACCCAAGGCAGGTAGACCACGTCCGGGGTCGCTCGGACAACGGAATGTAGGAATCTCGTTGAGCCAAGGAATGTACTGAATTTGATCGGGTGTCGGCCCCATTGGCGGCCAGACGGGTGATTGAATGCCACCATCAGTCCGCGCGATGTTCGGGTTGGAAATCTGTTCCCACAGTGCTTGTTGCTCGATAAACGGGGTCAAGCCAACGAGAGCACTTAACCGTAATCGGTTCCCAGTCGTCGAAGGACGGAACCACGAATCCGCGGGGTTTGGGTTCGTTCCGCCACCGTGAATCGGAAGCTGCTTGTACGCAGAGTGGTAGTTGTGAATCGCCAAGCCGATGTTCTTGAAATTGTTACTGCAGCTCATTCTTCGAGCCGCTTCGCGTGCCGCTTGAACTGCCGGCAGCAGCAACCCAACAAGAATTCCGATGATTGCAATGACGACGAGAAGCTCCACCAACGTGAAGCCATTTCTCTTGGGTGAATGGCTCATTAGAACAGTCCTCCGATAAAGATGAGATGGATCGAGGAATAGTTCCGAGTGCTCTTCCCAAACAGCTTCTTTCGAATGCTGCTCACGCGTGCACGGGCAATTTCACGTCATGAGAGATGAAATTGAAGTACGTCTGCGAATCCACCGCGTTATGCACTACGGAAAGATCTACAGGTGGACAGAGTACTACTCTGAGAAGTTAGCGGTGAGCGAAACTATTTCTACACCCCTCGTTTGTATTGCTGCCTAACGCAACGTGCAATGAATCCTTGCGGCAATCTTCTGATGATTTGCGACAGCCCTGTTGCACAGTGATTCGGTAACGTTGCATTTTTCGTCGCCAAATGCTGATTGTGGTTCGATTGGGCGACCGCTATAACGGCGAGTTCAGGTGTCCGCGGGCGCGTCCCAGTTGCCTGTTTGCGACATCGTAATGATCTTTTGCGACGGGTATGGCCAAGGCATCTCAACCGATCCGACAAATTGCACTGCTTATCGAGTCATCGCGGGTCTATGGACGAGGATTGCTTCACGGGATTGCCGCGTACTCAGCCGAAAATGGCAATTGGTCTCTTCGACATCAGGAGATGGCTATTAATGCGGAGCCACCACGATGGCTCTCCAATTGGAAAGGCGATGGCGTTTTAGTTCGTGCGGAAACTGACAACATGGTTCGGGTGATCCGGGACCTTGGATTGCCGGCGATTGATTTGCGGTGCTGGCGTTCATCCGGGCAAATCCCAGGTTTTGATACTGATGATTTGTCGGTCGTGCGGTTGGCAGTGAACCACCTCCGCGGACGAGGATACCGCAGGTTTGGTTTCTGTGGTTTTGGCGGAGCGAACTACTCCGAACGTCGACTAAACGAATTGACGGCATACGTCCAATCACTCGGGCTTGAGGTTGACGCCTACGAATCGCCGGGGCCGACGCACTCGACCACCTTCGACGCCGAACAAAGTGGAATGCTGGATGAAGTCGGGTTGGCGGGCTGGTTGACGTCATTAAAAAAGCCGATCGGTGTGCTTGCTTGTAATGACATTCGTGCACAACAACTGCTGAACGCGTGTCACGAATTGCAGATACGCGTGCCCGACGAGATCGCCGTCGTTGGCGTGGACAATGATGATGTGATTTGTCCCCTGTGTTCGCCTCCACTCACCAGTGTGGAACCGAACACCTTCCGGATCGGTTATGAAGCCGCCTCGTTACTTGATCAAATGATGAACGGGACGAAGGTTGCCGCTGAGATTACCTGGGTGCCGGCACGTCGAATTGCCGTTCGAAGTTCCACCGATGCGATTCCTGTGGACGATGCGGAGTTCGTCGAGGCCTATCGTCTTATTCGAGAGAACGCATGTCGCGGCATTTCCGTGCAAGAAATCGCGGACGCGGTGCCCATGTCACGACGGGCTCTTGAGCGTCGAATGCGCGAGTATCTGGACCGGTCGCCTGCGGATGTGATCGCGGAAATGCGAGTCGCACACATCAAGAAGCTGTTGGAGACGACATCACATCCGCTGAAACAAATCGCACGTCTCGCGGGCTTTCGCCATGATGAGCACATGGCCAAGTTGTTCAAGAATCACACCGGTATGCCGCCGGGCCAATACCGGAAGCAACATCGACTGGAGTCCGGAGCCGAGCACGTCCCTGACAACGACTTGTAGCCAAGATTTTTCCGAACGCACCTTCAGAGATCTGGCCGGTGGAACCGATGGTGCGCGGTCGCGGAAAAGGCAGTTCTTTTGCTGTATGATGGAGCGTTCCGGGCGTTTCGAGTGTCACCCTCAGACGCTTCACCTTCTCGCATAGGATTCTACAAGTGCTTACTCGCTTGCCGGCGTTTCTCGTGATTTTCTGCCTTGCCACCGTGAACGCCACTGCGGAGGTGTTGCCGCATTCGTTTGCAAACATTGAGGAATGCCGGATCAAACACCTCCACCTCGATCTGGACGTCGATTTTGACGCTCGCCAACTGGTTGGGTCCGCGGAACTGATGTTGGACCGTCAGCCCAACTGTGACTCCGTGACTCTGGATACGAACGGGCTGCAGATTCGCACCATCTCGGAAGCGGGGAAGAATACCAAGCGTGTTCTAGATTATGTGCTGGGCGATCAACGAGGTGTCTTGGGGCGTGGATTGACCGTCCAGCTTCCACCCGGCGTCGATAAGATTCGCATCGAGTACGCGACCCGTCCGGGTGCTGCGGCACTACAGTGGCTGACTCCGGAACAGACCACGGACAAGAAGCAGCCGTTTCTGTTTACCCAGTCGCAGGCGATCCTTGCTCGGACCTGGGTCCCGTGTCAGGACACGCCTGCGGTTCGAATGACCTACTCGGCGAAACTGAGGGTGCCGTCCGAGTTGTTGGCGGTCATGAGCGCTGCCAATCCTCAGGTCAAGAACGAGACGGGCGAGTATTCGTTTGAAATGAAACAGGCGATTCCATCCTATCTGCTTGCGCTCGCCGTTGGCGATTTGCAGTTTGTCGATGTGAGTGAACGCTGTGGGATCTACGCTGAGCCCTCCGTGGTTAAGAAAGCCGCCTG
>JBCBOO010000389.1:0-4649 GCA_039821235.1 Planctomycetota bacterium | reverse complement strand
GGTTCATCACCGTGGCTTCAAAGAGCACTTCGCCATCACGACGGTTGAGTTGGGTTCGGGCCACGGAAATGTTGGCGCCGCCGGTCACATCGGCCAGCACACCAAACTCGGCGGCAAATGGCGTTCCCAACCGTTCCCCGTCAACACTCTCCACGTCACCAATGATCGACAACTCATAACGACCGCTCGCCAAAGGAGCATGCGCGAGCGTCACTCGGCGCAGTGCCACGTCATACGAAACAGCGTTGATCGGGATCGGTTGGCCGTTGGCGATGTCGATCAACTGGTAGGAATCAGCATCATCGATGCCACCACCGTTTGTGACGTCCGCTTGCATATCCACATTGAACGTCAGCGTCGAACGACGCGTTCCCGGTGATGCCGCTCCGCCGTCGACGGGGGTACTGGCGATGACCAGCGGTATCGCAGTGGGAGCCAATGAATCGATCTGGCCGGACTGGCCGACAAAAATGGTTCCATCACTTCCAATCGCGACAGACTCGGCGCGTGTGCCATCCATCGCTAAGGGTGTCTGCTGCCGAGACTGCAAATCGATTGCAACCAAGTCGCCCCGCTCGCCAAAGAGACTGCCTTCGGAGCTGACCAGCAGAACGCCCTCGAGCGACGAGCCGGCTGGACCGAACGCGATGTCTTCGGAGGGCGTTTCCGTCCCGATCGTTTCCACCACAATGCCGCGTTCATTGAATCGGACCAGCTGACCGCCACCATCACGAATATCAAACTCGGGCCAAGCGGCCGCCCAGAGGTTGCCATCGGAATCGAACGCCATGCCATCGACGCGAACGCCGGTAAACGGTGACACGGTACCAGCGGTCAAGTCCAAGACGCTGATGCCTTCGTGCGTCGCAAAGTACAACTGGGTTCCGTTTGGCGCGACGGCCAGGCCCAGCGTTCCGGTGACTTGGTCCGCTGCGGAAACGCCTCCGTTTGAGACCACTCCGGTTTCCGTCTCAATCGAAACCAAACGTCCTCCACCGGTGGACGCCCACAGATTGCCCTCGCCATCGAACACCAAATCATAAATCGGCGTTGGCATGACGAAAGTCTTCAGTGCTTCGTCCGTAGTTCCACCGGTCGTCGGAAGTTGATAGAGGACATTCCGGCCGGCTCCTCCGCTGACCCAAAGCGATTCACCCGAAGGATCAAGAGTGATTGCCAGCGGACCAATGTCGGCTCCACTGTTGGCAAACCCCGTGATCAACGCTCCGGCGATGAATGGTTCGAAAGTGCTTTCATAGCCACTCGGACGCAGCGCCGTCGGGTTGCTTGTGATTTGGTCCTGCAGTTGTCGGAAGACGAGGTTGCCGGCGTTGTCCGTTGGGATCGATTCTGGCGGCAGCGGGTTTTCAATCGTCGCCTCGACCGAAGGCGGCGTCCCCAAGTTGATGTCGGGGTTGTACGGCGGCAGGAAGATGCCTTCCGAAGGTTGCTCGACGTTGCCCGCGTTGTCCGCCGAAACGACCACGAAGCGAACATCTTCGCCGGGATCGGCTTGAAAGACCAACGACGACTCGGTTGTGCGTCTTGCGATGGCAAGGTACGAACCGCCGCCACGTGAAACGTAAACGGATGAGTTCGCAACACCCGAACCCGTGGGATCATCCGTCGCCGTCCAATCAATCTGGTATCGATCGCCACTGAGCGCCGTGACTTGGAAATCGGTCGTCGGGGCCACGGTATCCAATGTCCCGGTGTAAGTCGCCGTTTCAACCGGGTCCAGATCATCGCGGAAGACACGAGCTGATGTTTCGAGGGAAGTCCCCGTTGGGATATCGCGATCACTCGAAATCCAATATCCGACCGAAGCCGTATCACCGGGACGCAGCAATCCGACGTCGGGGTTTTCGATGACCAATCCTGTTGCAGGATCAACGGCACGCAAGAGCCATGTCGCGGTACGCGTTGTTACATCGACACCCGCGGAGACTTGCAAGACGAATCCGTCGGAGGAAAAATCGAACTCGGTTGTGAACGCGCCACGGTTCCCGGGCACATCGATTTGTAAATCACCCAGCGTGATGTCTGAGAGTTGGAACGTCCGAACATCGAGTGCTGGATCGATTGCCTGCACGATTCGCAATTCGTGGACGGCTTCTCCGGACGCAAGCGGTTGATCCACGATCACCTGGAACGGCAGACGCGTATCGGCTGGAATGAAATTCGCAGTGCCATTACCCGCCGGCCCGATCAGCGCAGCGGACTCCGTCGAGCTCGCCGTTCCGACAAAGAAGCGCTGCAAGTCGGGAGAATCCACCGGCAACAAACCGACTTCCTCGGGAACCCCGGCACGGATCGCGAAGGCGACTTGGCGGGTCGCCAAACGGCTTTCAACATCGAATTGCTCCGGAGCCGGCACTTCGCCTCCGGAAAACGTGTCCGGCGTTTCACCCGCAATACTTCGCACGAGTGCGACGACGTCGGCGGCCAGTGTTTCGTTCGTCAAGAGATTGCCCGACTCATCGGCCGAATCAAACGTTCCGGAAAAAGCACCCGTTTCAAGCGCCGTGTAGAGACTCGGGATAACGCCGATGATCTTTCGATCGAGCGCGACTTCGGGATCGACATCACTTTCGCGCAGCAAGCCGGTCTCACGGAGTGCCGCCAAGTAGGTGTTGACCCAAGCGGACTCCTCGGAGATCGCCGTGCGAAGATCCGCTCGAAGATCGTCTTGCGACAGCAGGAACGTACGAGCTTCCCTGGCCACGTCGGTTTGACGCTCGATGTAGTCTTCGGCCGACAATGGAGTGACCGAGGCATGCACGTAGAAGTCAAACGAAAGCGCATCAAGGAACCCCGGTCCAAGCGACCGAAGGAAATCCGGATCTTCTTCCAGGAGACGCGGTAGCTCCGGATAGATGTCGACACTAAAGCTGCTCGAGGCGATCGCCGCGGCCGGCAAGTCAATCAAGAATGCATCGGTCGTGTAAACCCCATCGACCAACGCAACCGAATCAATGTCTTGCCCCGTTTCGAACCTGCCGCCGTCAATTCCCAAATTGCCGGAGACTCGAATGGCCTCTCCCGGAATCAACGTTGGCTCGGGGTTCTGAATGCGTGGAACATGAATCGACCACTGCACGTAAGGCGTGTCGATGTTGGTCAGACTGGATGCGGTGACATTGTAGAGACCCGATTCACCGAATCCGACCAATGCCGGTCCGCCCATCCCGACGTCCGCATCCAACTCGGTTGCGGCCTCAACGAGCACACGGTGTGGCACGTTGATGGACTGACCGCCCGGGTTCGTCACGACCACGTCATACAACCCGAGTTCTGCACCACTCAAATCGAACGTGGCAACAATCCGCGTGGCATCCACAACGACGTAATCCACTGGAATGTGTTCGTCGAATTGAGGTCGCACGAGCTTCAGCGTTGCGGACGGATCAAAGTCGGCACCTTCAATTTCAATCGTGACATACGACGCATCGCCCAATCGATCCGGAGTGACATCACTGACTTGAAGCGGCAAGAGCCTCGCATCCAATTGGATGTCGCCCGCCGAGTTCCCTCGCACGAGGATGTAGTACGTTCCGCCGGATGTCCGCGGAATCAACAAACGTTGATCACCCGAGAGCGCACCGGGAAACTTCCCATCGAAATCCGCCGAGTTGGGAACACGCTCAAATGCGGCATAAAGTTCGAGCGACGCATTCTCCGCGAGCGCCGTCACTTCCAGCGTCTCGCCCGCCGGGACGTTCACGGAGTAAACAACCGCCCCGGAATCACCGAGCGCAAATGTCTCCGAGACATTGAGGAGCAACTCGGGAGTGATGATCACCAACGGTTCGGAGGAAGGCGTGTCGTTATTGAGCCGTAAGTCACCTTCGAAGACGTCATCGAACACATCCGAGCGCACAATCAACGTGTACGGTCCGGGCAGGACCGGTGGCAACGTGGTCGTCAACGAATCTGTGTACGTTTCTCCGGGTTGTAGAACTCGGTTGGGAGTTTCAGTGAGAACACCCGTGCGGCCAAGAAGGCGATCCCCGAAACCGAGCGTCGCATCGGTCGATAGATAGATCGCGTCATCCCAAATCCCGCGGGCCTCGGAGTCACCGGCATTACGAACCGTCCAGGTTACCGTCACCGTTCCATCGGAGTTGACGCTGGTCGGATCGATGCCGATCGAATCCACCACCAAGTCGGAAGGTGGCGGCAGCTCGATCAAAATCGGGTCTGCCGAAACGGTCACGTTGTCGTCTTCGTTTGATTCCGCAACGTCACCTTGAGGACGGATCGGGCGAATGGGATCGACGCGAGCGATCACGTAGTACGGCCCCGAGAGACCGCTCGGCATGCGTGGCAAGATGTCTTCGGTCAAGACACCTCCGGCTTCCAACACCGAGTCATACCGAATCGTGCGCAGTAGCCGATCGCTTCTGGGATCAAGTGACGGATCGCGCGACAGGAAGACTTGCACATTGAATGGAACCTGCCGATCGGGAACATCTCCGAGCCCTGTATTGGAGAGTTCGACCTCAATCGGAATGGGCAGCCCTGTGAGCAAGCGTTCGGGGACCTGCAAATCGGTCACGACCAAATTGGGACGTGAACTCCGTGTGACGGTGACCGGCGCAAAGGCCAGGTTATCCACTTCGTCGGCGAATTCGGCGACCATCCCCAGC
>JBCBOO010000388.1:0-4670 GCA_039821235.1 Planctomycetota bacterium | reverse complement strand
GGTGACCGTCCGAGAACGGTCACCAGGATCTTGCAATTCGACAACGCCTAAAAATTGGTCGATATCAAAACGATCGTCCTGGAGCGTTTCCTGGATCTGACGTTTTCGTTCATCCCATCCCTCGGTGCCCGACTTTCGAAAGTCATTTTCGTAGAGGACCTTTGCCGCGAGTTCTCGATTGCTATCGGAAAGGTAATGAATTTGATCTTCGAGCAACTCGATGTGACGCGTCAGCGTGTCGATTCGTTCCTGCTGGGGCTGCGAAGGAGACTCGGTCGCCGCGTTTGCTGCAGCGGCATGCGGGGACAGCTCGCCCGTTTGCAAGCGCCCGATTAACTGCTGCAGTAGATCGGTGTTGCTTTCGATCGCGCGCAACACTCGCGGGTCACTCGCTCCGGATCCTCCCGGAGGAG
The DNA here is from genome assembly GCA_039821235.1 of Planctomycetota bacterium. Lineage (GTDB taxonomy): Bacteria > Planctomycetota > Planctomycetia > Pirellulales > Pirellulaceae > Stieleria. The sequence goes on along the minus strand of JBCBOO010000388.1, from coordinate 4,257 downwards.
ACGCAGGTTCGGCGAGAAATGGGTTGGAAAGGTCGTAATTAGAGTTCATGCGCTGTTTCCCCCAGCATCGCTTGTTGTGGAGAAAGACTCCCCATCGCGTGAATCGACGATCTCGGCGGATTGGTCGCCCGGCATGAGATCTCGACAACGGGAGTTAGCGTGCGACAATGCCCGGGTCAAAGTTTGCCCACGACGACCCAGCCGAAGGAAGGAAAACACTCAATGACGGATGCCGCTAACGAGAGTGATAGCGATCATGTCGACTTTGAAGCGACGCTCGAAGAGGTTGACCAGGTGGTCCGGGAGTTGGAAGGCGGACAGCTGGGATTGACCGAATCGCTGGAACAATACGAGCGGGGAATCAAAAAGATCAAACGCTGCCACGACTTGTTGGAGCGTGCCGAACAGCGTGTTTCGGTGCTGATGCGTGTCGACGAAGACGGCACCGCACACGTGGAACCCGTCGAAACCGAACCCGTCAAAAACCCGGAAAACAGCGATGAAAAAGCGTCAACGCCTCGAAAACGACGGTCCGTCAAGCGCAAACGTTCCACGTCCCTACCGCCCGATGAGACGCCCGAAGAGCCGGGGGGGCTTTTTTAGCCGCTAAGATCCCATCAGACTTTGTTGTTCCAAGAGCACTCCTGTGCTTCGATTTCCTCCAAAGATGCTTTCCTCTTGGCAGCTCCCACCTCCGATCCCACCGCCCGTTCATTGAGCCGAAAGCACAAGGCGAATTCGCCCGCGCCCCACTTTGAAATTTCCGGTTTCGGGCAAGCAAAGGAAGAATTGGTCGGCGAAATCGAAGCAGGACTGAGGGCCGCCTGCGAGGACTTTGGGAAAGACTGCCCGGCCCGGCTCGCCGAAGCCATTCGTTACGCCCTGTTGGCACCCGGGAAACGCCTCCGCCCCCTGCTGGTCCTCATGGCCGCCGAAGCATGCGGCGGCGACCGCGCGGCGGCCATGCCGGGTGCCGTCGCCGTCGAAATGATTCATGCGTATTCTTTGATACACGACGATTTGCCGGCCATGGACGACGACGACCTGCGTCGAGGGCGGCCCACGGTCCACATCGAATTCGACGAGGCGACCGCTATTTTGGCGGGTGACGCATTGCAGCCATTGGCCGTGACGCATCTCTGCCGATCAATCCCAGACCCCACGATCGTTGCCGAAGCCGTTGAAATCTTGATGACATCGGCAGGCCCTGAGCAACTGGTTGGCGGCCAAGCCGATGATTTGGCCGCGGAATCCGGGCAGCTTCCCACCGAAGTTACCGAGGCACTCGATCAACTCGAAGCGTCGGCCGCTGAACCGTTGCCGAAATCCGACCGTAGTGGTCAAACGTCAAGTGTTCACAGCCATGACGTGGCGTTGCGATTTCTTGAAGGGATCCATCGCCGGAAAACAGGTGCACTGTTCAGTGCCTCCCTGTCGCTCGGGGGGCTATTGAGCGGAGGCTCGGAGGCTCAGCGAAGTGCATTGGCGGGTTTTTCCGCCCCACTCGGACTCGCTTTCCAGGTCGTTGATGATTTGCTGGACCACACGGCCGATGAAACGGCGATGGGAAAGCGTGTCGGCAAAGATCTCGAGCGGGGCAAATTGACTTATCCGGGCTTACTCGGAATACCGAGGACCCGCGAATTGGCCCACCAATTGGTGGGAGATGCCAAAACGCATTTAGACGTTTTTGGCGAGGCGGCTTGGCGGTTAAACACGCTGGCCGATTATGTTCTGGACCGCACGAAATAGCGCCGTTACGGCGCCGTCGAAGACGAACCCACGGCATCGGAATCGCCACGGGCTGCCCCCGAGAAGGAAGAAACAGTGAGCCAACCGAAACATCCCCTGCTCGCCAGCCTGCAAGACGCGACCGGCCTGAAAGAGCTTGCCCCCGCACAACTCGAGACGGCGGCGGAAGAAATTCGCGACGTTCTATGCAACCTGCTCGCCACCCGAACGGCCCACTTCGCGTCCAATCTGGGCGTGGTGGAACTTTGCTTGGCCCTGCACAGTGAATTCGATTTCCGCCGCGACCGACTGATCTGGGACACGGGGCATCAAATCTATCCCCACAAGTTGATCACCGGACGATACAGCGAATTCCCGAGCATCCGTACGCAAGGCGGATTGATGGGTTACCCGAACCCACATGAAAGCGAGTACGACTTGTTCATGACCGGTCATGCCGGTTGCAGTGTGAGCACGGCAGTCGGTCTGCGGAGCGGAGATATTTTGGTCGATCAGGAAGACCGCAGCACCGTCGCGGTCATCGGCGATGGTGCTTTTCCGAGCGGCATTGTCTTCGAAGCACTCAACAATGCGGGCGAGTTGAAAGACGACCTGACCATCATCTTGAACGACAACAAGATGTCGATTTGTCCTCGCGTCGGCGCCGTCGCCGGCTACCTCGATCGACTCCGTGGCAATCCTTATTACACGGGTTTGAAAACCGAAGTCGGCAAGCTACTTGAGCAAATCCCGATGTTCGGCGACCCGGCCGAACGCTTTCTTGCCCAGATGAAGGAGGGCGTCAAAGCCGGCTTGCTGGGTGGCATGTTGTTTGAAGAGCTTGGCATCCGCTATGTCGGTCCGATCGATGGACACGATATTGCATTGATGCGGAAGTACATCGGGATGGTTCGCCAGATCAAAGGTCCGGTGTTGCTGCACGTGGTGACGGAGAAAGGCCACGGTTACAAACCGGCGGCGGCGGATCCGGTCTTCTTTCATACGCCACCCGCGTTCGAAGACAACGATGGGAAACCGATCACACGCAGCAGCGATGGCCTGCCCGCCTTCACCGTTCACGCGCGTGACGCGATCAAGGAAACTCTCGAGCAAGACTCGAGAACAACCGTGATCACCGCCGCGATGTGTCAGGGCAATAAACTGGAACCGGTTCGCGAGAAATTCCCCAAGCAATTCTTTGACGTCGGCATCTGTGAGTCCCACGCCGTTGCTTTTGCCGCCGGGCAGTGCAAGTCGGGTGCTCGCCCGATCGTGGACATCTACAGCACGTTCTTGCAGCGCAGCTACGATCAGATTTTTCAAGAGGTCTGCTTACAAGATCTCCCCGTCGTATTCATGCTCGACCGCGCCGGACTGACCGGCCCCGACGGCCCGACGCACCATGGCGTCTATGACATTGGCTACATGCGTCTGTTTCCCAACATGGTTGTGATGGCGCCCGGCTACGCCGAGGAATTGCCGATGATGTTGCAGACGGCGATCCGGCATGATCATCCCTGTGGCATTCGGTACCCGAAAGCATCCGCCATGCGGCAACCCGAACTCGGCCAAGAGATTGAGATCGGAAAAAGCGAGCGAGTTCGTTCCGGAACCGATGGAACCATCGTGGCGTTTGGGGCGATGCTTGAAAACGCGATCGCGGCAGCGGATTTGCTGAGGGATGAGTTGGACATCGGTGTGATCAATGCTCGGTTCGCAAAACCGATCGATCAGGACATGGTCCGTGAAAGCTTGTGCGACGGCAAGTTTGTCGTCACGGTGGAAGAAGGCACCGAAGTGGGCGGTTTCGGATCCGCGTTTCTGGAGTCGGCCCTCAAGCAACGGTTGGACACCCGTGGGATTCATCTCGTTGCATTACCGGACGAGTTCGTCGAACATGGGGACCGCAACGATCTGTTACATCAATGCGGCTTAAGTCCCGAAGCGATCGCCAATCGGTGCCTAGCGGCAGCCGGGCGGGAAACACGCCAATCGACCGACGCCGACACGCAAGCCGCAGGAACGCTCTGAGATGAACACCGACGCCGACTCCAAGGACCGTCACCTGCCTTGGATTGGCGGCGATCGCGTGATGCCACGTGTCGCCATCGTCGGTGCCCCCGGACGCGAGCGTGTTCGTCAAGAGTTCACTCGTCTGCGTCCGATCATCTCTCAACATGCCGAAATTGTCGCCGAAGACTTCGAGTTCAGTTACTCGTTTGAAGAACCCGACATCGATTTGGTGATTGTCCTCGGCGGTGACGGTTCTATTCTGCAGACGGCGCGACAGCTAAGCGGCCGACAGATTCCCGTCTTAGGTGTGAACTGTGGCAACCTGGGTTTTCTCGCAGCCCTCGCGCCCGATGACTTTCTGGAAGTGTGGCCAAAGGTTTGTTGCGGTGCCTTTGTGGTCGTCGATCACGTCATGCTGGACGTTCGGGTCGTTCGTGAGGGCAAACAAGTGGCCGAGCAACTGGCTCTCAACGAAGTTGCGATCTTGGGCGGTCCGCCGTACCAAATTCTGGG
>JBCBOO010000387.1:0-4696 GCA_039821235.1 Planctomycetota bacterium | reverse complement strand
GTCCAGATAGACCGGCACCACGGGAGCTTCGGTGCCCTGCAGGACTTTCCGCATGCCCCCTTTGAACGCCTGCAACTGACCGGTTCGTGTGATCGTTCCTTCTGGGAACAGGCCCACGATATCCCCGGTCTTCAGCCCTTCACGACCCGCTTTCAGTGCTCTTGCAATCGACTTGGGACTGGCTGTCATCATGATGGTGCCGAACGCATCGGCGATCCATTTGGAAATCTTGGAACCAAAATTTCCGCCATCGACGATAAACCGAACGTTCCGTGGCAGTGCCCAGAGGATCAGGATGCCATCGATAAACGAGACATGATTGCTGACCAGCAAACATCCACCTTCTTCGGGAAGGTTCTCCAGCCCAATCACTCGCTTGCGATAAAACAACGCCAGAAATGGACGCACGGCCATTCGCATGAATAACCGCGGAGCAAAAACGGCAAGGCCGGTCAGGAGGAGCAGAACACAAATGGTTCCGGCGATGATGTACCAAATCATGAAACAGTCCCCATCGGTGGTTACGTTGGCAAGACTCCAGAGCCCAATAGGGGCTGGTCGCTTCGCCAAACCGTGTCCGAAAAGATAGGGGGGAACTGCTAGGGCGACAACATCACCCGGGTTTCATTTGCCGATTCCGCTCCGTCGAGCACATCGTTAGCACCGGGACATACACCGGTGGTTAGCGGATCGATGCGTCTGGAAGTTCGGATCCGATTCCTTCGTCCATCGGCATCTTGTCTTCGGCGGATAAACCGACCGCTGCCATGGAACGCACCAATCGCGCTTCCATTTCTTGGACAATCGACCGGTACTCGGGGTTGGAAACCAAGTTGGTCGTTTCACCCGGATCCGACTTGAGATCGTAGAGCTCCGCCAGGTGCCGGTCCTTCGATCCATCGCCATGTGGATAGCGAATGTACTTGTAACGATCGCCGCGAACGGACCGAACATTTGGCGTGTAGGGAAATTGCTTTTCGTAGTTGTAATAGTACAACCACTCGCGACGCCATTCTGGGTTCTCGTCCGTAACCAAACGCTTGATCGAGTCGCCGTGAATGTTCTCCAAGGGTTCGGCTCCAGCTGCGTCCAAGATCGTTGGGGCAACATCGGTGGTGAGCACTTGCTGGGCAACTTTCACACCGGGCTGATCACCGGTCCAACCCGGATAGCGGATGATCATCGGCACGCGAATGCTGGCCTCATGAGCCGTCCGTTTGTCGACCATGCCGTGCTCGCCTTCCAACAACCCATTGTCACCCAAAAACACAAACATCGTTCGCTCGTATTCACCCGCGGCTTTCAAGTCCTCCACAAGCCGGCCGACACTGTCGTCCACCGACAGAATGGTTCCCCAGTAGGCACGCACCATTCTTGCAAAATCAACCACACCACTCGCGTCGTCATTCGGGAACTCCTTCCGCCAATCGAACAGAGGTCCATAGATGCCGTGCCACGTACGCAGTCTCTGCTTCATCCACTTCGGCTTGCCATCGAGTTGAAACGAGGTATGCGGATAGTTGATTTCGACACCGTCGAAGGTGTTCTCGTATTTCGGCTCGGGAAAGTAAAAACTGTGCGGCGCTTTTTGCCCAATCATCAGGAAGAATCGATCGTCGGCAGATTTTTCTCGATGATCCGACATCCAATCAAGGGCCATGTCGGTGACGACCGTCGTGTAGTAGCCCAACACAACCTTTCGGCCATTCCCATTGAAGTTGAATTCCGTGTCAAAATACTTCCCCTGACCTTTGTGGGTCACGAAGTAATCAAATCCCGGTCGTGGCTCGTCGCTCTTTTCTCCCATGTGCCATTTTCCGATGTACGCCGTTTTGTAGCCGGCAGCTTGCAGCCTCCTCGGGAAACTATCGAGGTCGGCCGGATAATCGGTGAAGTTGTTCGTGACGCCATGGCTGTGTGCGTAGAGGCCACTCAGAATGGTCGCACGACTGGGTGAGCAGAGACTGGTCGTGCAAAACATATTCTCAAAGTAGATGCCATCCTTCGCCAATGCATCAATGTTCGGCGTCTTGAGATGAGGGTGCCCGGCACAGGAAAGCGCATTCCATCGGATGTCATCGCATAGCACGACGACGACGTTGGGTCGATCCGCGGCACGGGCAGGCCGCAAGAAAGCAATGAAAAGAACCAGACAGGAGATCGCAAGCAAGCTACGGCGGAATCGCATGGTGGAGTGACTCGGGGGGGAAGGGAGAAGATCGGCGAGTGGTCGGAACCAGCTGTTATTGTGAGTCGCACGACAACGTGAATCAATGGATGCATTTTGCAGTTCGGGCCGCGCACAAAAAACGCCCCGGCTGCCAGAGGCAACCGAGGCGTTTCCATAGGGATGAATGAACAACAACTACTTCGCTTTCGTCGTGTCCGACTTGTCTTCGTTGTCCATTTGCTGGGCGTCGGCAGCGATCATTGCGTCGTAATCCGCAAGCTCCTCCGCATCAACGCCTTCCATCATGTTTGTCGGTTCGCCACTGTCGCAACCCGTCACGAACACGGCAGCAATGGCAAACGCGAAACTGTAAAACGACTTTCGAATCATAGGGCTTTTCCTTGAGGCTATTGATTCAGCTGTTCTTCGATGACTTCACTGTTGGCTCGCGTCCCGAGTGCGCCCCACAACCCGTAGGGACTCTGGCTGCCCGGCGCTTGCGGCCCAACTCCGTTGTGCCATACCATCCCAGACCGCTGGTTACCCGCTTCCACCGAATCGGTGATGAAAGTCACCGCACCATCACCCATTAAAATGTGGCAACCACCTTGGTGACGGCTCGATGGCGGCGCAAGTGTTCGGCCGCCGGGGAACCGCTGAGCTCCCAACGGACTGTTGGGTGGCAAGACCGTGTGAATGCACGTCATTTCGTTTCGGTGATCGGCCCATCGGAAACCTCGACCGTTCGTCGCATTCCAAACACCAACACTGTCGATCCAAAATTGCGGTCGCTCAGGATCCAAGAACCCTTGATCAATCAGGAAACTCGGATTGTCACGAATCTGCACCAAGTGCTGCGTCGTGTCGTTGTCGGCGATCGTTCGAGCGTCGCGATCACCAAGGTCGGTCGCAATTTCGCCCATCGCAATCGTGTTTGACAGCCCATCGAGAACATCTCGGAACTTGGAACGCTTGTGCTGAACGAACATCCCGCGATCAGCCGCATTCGAGTTCCTGGCCCAGTTTGCGTTGTCGATCATCGCCCCACCAGAAAGCTGAGTGGGCCCCTGGACAGACCAAAAATACGAGTCACCCAGATTGACGGCGTAGTTCGTTCGGCCGAGTGCGGGAAGCCCGACTCCAGGATCACTGGGGCAACGAAGCGTCGGAATCTCGGTCGTCCAAGGGATATAGCGAGCTTGTGTCGGCACCGGTCCCATAGGTGGCCAAGGCGGGTTGTAGATGATCGATGGGTCAGTCGAATCGCGTGAATTCGGATTCGAGATCGTTTCCCAAATCCCCTGTTGCTCCATGAACGCCGTCAAGCCGACAAGTGCGCTCAGACGCCAAGAGTTTGAATGCGAGTGGTTTACCCACCAGTTGTTCGTTGGGCCGGCATTCCCGAACGCGGGAGCCGCACCGCCCGGACTTGCCGTCCCAACGCCGTGAATCGGTAACTGCTTGTACGCACTGTGGTAGTTGTGGATCGCCAAACCAATCTGGCGAAAGTTGTTGCTACAACTCATGCGCCGTGCCGCTTCGCGAGCAGCTTGAACGGCCGGAAGTAGCAGTCCGACCAAAATGCCAATGATCGCGATCACGACCAATAGCTCGACCAGGGTGAAACCCCGCCGAAGCCGTTTTGAAGAATGAGAAAACATAGAAAACCTCGAGGAGAAAAGCTCTACCGCCACCAGAGGTATTTGAATACCACAAATCATCGACAAGGTGGGGAATAATTTAACTATAACGCGCATTCTAGATCTCTAAGGCGAGATGCCGCAACACGAATGAGTTTCCACGAACAACCCTTATGGTGAACGCAGCAACGACCAACGGGGGAGGATGACTTCAAAAACGCCCCGGTTTCGAGAGTCACATCAACCACCCTGACCTTCGATCAAAGTGGTTTCTGCTCGTGTTTTCACTCGGTGAAATTCCTCGACATTTCCATTCGGCCATGTCACAGAGACGGAAATCTCGTCCAATCCAACGGTTCCGAGACCGAAGTGCAGCACACGTTCGTTGCTGCATTGATAGCCACCGCCAGAAAACAAGCCGGCGACGCGCGGGCCGGCCGACGTTTCGATAGCAACCATTGCGCCGATCGCGTCACGACTGGCTGACGTTCCAACCAACCGGATTCGCATCCAGCTCTGTTCCGGGGAGGTGCGATTGATCAGCAGCGAGACTGGTTCTGTCTGGTGCGTCGTCACCAAATCCACTTTTCCATCTCGATTGGCGTCCACGGTCCAGAGAGAACGCCCGACGTGCGGCTTGCGAAAATAGTCTCCCAACGGACGAGGATCGATGCCTTCGAATTCCGTTTCGGTTTCCCTGTTTCCCGTGTGCCGGAAGATTTGAACAGGCTGTGCGTAAGCCACTTGCTCACCGGCTCGAGAAAACACATCGACGTGGCCGTTGATCAAAAACAATTCCAAACCGCCGTCATTGTCGACATCCATTGCTTCGGTTCCGAACCCGACCAAGGGCAGTGTGGATCGAATCATACCCGCTGACGAAGTG
>JBCBOO010000386.1:0-4702 GCA_039821235.1 Planctomycetota bacterium | reverse complement strand
CCGGTCGCCGGTTGGGCGGCACGCCTGCCGCGTCACTGCTCTTCGCACTCGCGATGTCGATCGGGCCGTTCTAACTGGACGGAAATTTTGTCGGCCGCCGCAAAAAGTGACTCGGGTTCCTTGGAGGCCTTGGACAGACTCTGTGAACGTTACTGGTACCCGTTGTACGCGTTCTTGCGCCGCAGCGGTCATGGGCCGGAACAGGCCGAAGACCATGTGCAGAGCTTTTTTGAGGAACTGCTCCGACGTCGTTCCTGGTCCGCTGCAGATCCGTCTCGCGGTCGCTTTCGAACGTTCCTGCTGACAGCCTGCCAAAACCACGTTCGTAAACGACACCGAAGCGACAATGCTTTGAAACGCGGGGGAGGCGAAACGACGCTTTCGATTTCGTTTGAGTCGGGCGAATCACGATTCGAACGCGAACCGGTTGTCGATGATGACCCTTCGAGAGTCTTTGACAGGCAGTGGGCGATCCAGATGATTGAGACCGCGCTGCAACGATTGACGGACGAGATGTCGGATTCGGGACGCAGTGAGCGGTTCCAAGAGTTCCGCCCCTTTTTTGCGCCAGGTTCCGACACACCGACTTATGCCGAGGTCGCCCAACGTCTGCAAATCAGTGAAAACAACGTCAAAGTCGCCGTGCATCGATTGCGCAAAAAGTTTGCCGAGTACTTGCAAGACGAAGTCGCTGGGACGGTTTCCGAAGACGAGGTGGAAAGTGAAATCGCTGAGCTGATTGCCGCCGTTTCGGGTTACTAGCGAACGTGCGATCCTAGCGGGCCGTCTCAAACCCGCACGCCAGGCCCGGGTTGCGAGAAATCCGCGCCGCGAGAAATCCGAGCCGCGAAGGACTTTCCGTGTGAGTTTTTTGCCGTTTGCTGTAACCTGCATTTCGCCTTGGGATATGCAGAGGTGTCATCCACTTCGGTTGCCCCTTTCGAATGCTCGTTACCAGCTAGAACGCACATGTCCCGTTGCTCCGAATGCCAATCTGAAATCCCAGCCTCGGCGCCGGGCGGTTTTTGTCCTCGCTGTGTCTTGAAAATGGCCTCGCCTTCCGGAAAACGTCCAAAAAGTCTCGATGCGACCGCCTCCTTTCACCCGGGTGCTGAGGAGGCCCCCCAAGGATTGGCATTGGAAGACGTTCAAGGGCAGATCCCTGGGATCGAGCTGATCGATCTGATCGGAGCCGGCGGAATGGGGGCCGTTTTCCGCGGAAGACAGATCGATTTGGATCGTGTTGTCGCAGTAAAAATCCTGCCGCCACACCTTTCGGATGACCCGCGATTTGTCGAACGTTTTCGCCGTGAAGCGAGAGCCATGGCAAAACTGGATCATCCAAATATCGTGACCGTTTATGACAGTGGCGTCACAAATGGACGCGCCTTTATCGTGATGGAGTACATCGAAGGCACGAACCTCCGTGAAGCGATGCGAGCTGACGCGATCGATCCGAACGCCGCGCTGGACATCGTGCCTCAGGTCTGCGACGGATTGGCGTACGCACACGAAGCGGGCGTCGTACATCGTGACATCAAGCCCGAGAATATCCTTTTGGGCAGTGGCGGCCGGGTGAAGTTGGTTGACTTTGGGCTGGCCAAATGGGTTGACCGAGTCGAATGGGAGTCCTCGCTCACCGCGACCGGAACGCGTATGGGGACCGTGCGTTACATGGCGCCCGAACAGTTCGATGGCGATGCGGTCGATGCACGAGCGGACATCTATTCCCTCGGCGTCATGCTGTACGAGATGCTGACCGGTGAAGTTCCCATGGGGGCGTTTCGCATGCCCAGCGAGACCTCCGGGACCGACCCTCGCATCGATCGTGTGATTGATCGCACGCTGCAACGACGCCCCGACGATCGTTACCAAAGCGTTCAAGAATTCAATCAAGATCTTTCGTCCATCGAGTCGATCGCGGGATCGTCTCGGTCTGCGAAGAGACCTTCACGAGGAAGACCGAAACAACCCGTCGCTTACTCTCGCGCTCGTGCGGTCCGCGAAGCGATGGTGCAGTTCAATTACCAGTATGAGACCGAAGCGAAACTGTTCGGACTGCCCCTAGTGTCGGTAGCCAACGGATTCGACGCCGAGACGGGGCAACCCCTTGTTGCCAAAGGGTGGATTGCGATCGGCGGGAAAGCGGTGGGAGGCATCGCAGTCGGAGGTTCAGCGGTGGGAGTGGTCGCCATCGGGGGTGCCGCCATCGGCGTCAATGCGTTTGGCGGCGCTGCGATCGGACTTCAGTCTGCGATTGGCGGCGCGGCGATCTCGGCGGGCGCTTCATTTGGTGGTGCTGCGATCGGCGTGCTCGCGATCGGAGGCGGGTCGCTCGGAGTCATCATCGCGGAGCACCAAATGGGTCTCGGCGCCGCTGCGCTTCGCAACATCGTTCGGCAGAGTCCCCCACAAACTGAAATCGAAAGCACCTTTCAGCACTTCGCCAGCCTTCCCGAAACACCGTGGGTCATCGATGTGCTGTTCGGTCAAGCTTTCTTGGGCCCCATTTCGATCGTCTTGTTTGCGGTGCTGATGGGGTGGCTCAAGTGGCAGTCATCGGAGTCACAGCGAGACAGTTCGCAGCAAGAATCGGAGTTTCCTTTTCCTCAGGTCATCTCAATCGTGCTGATCACCATCCTACTCTGTTTCGCAAGCTTTCTAACGCTCGCGGTGCTGAACCATCTGTTCCTACCGAGTTAGTGTGCCTTTCAATAGTGGACCGCTCCGTCGGTCCTACTCAAGGACCTTGCCGAATCGAGTTCGATGGGTGTTTATTCGAGTCGTTCCAGCGGCGTTGGAACGTGTGGACCTCGGATTGCTGCGGTAATTGAACTCGGGGTGAAATTCGACGCGTCCGACAGTTGGAACGTGATCGACTTCTGCGAAATGGACTCAATGGGCGCCAGTGCTTCCACCACACCACCGATGACGAGCCCGATTCCGCCGACGGAATCTGCGTCGTGTTTTTCAATCTCTTTTCGTCCGGCAGACGTGAGTTCGATTGTCACTTGATTGCTTTTCAAGCCGCTTTCGGTGGCAAACTTGACCACAAATTTGGGTGAAAGTTGGAATGGATCGGTGGCAGGCCGAATTGCCGGGCCGAGACCTTGCTCGACCGTCCAAAAAGAATCCGTTTTGAGTCCTGGAGCCACGGGAATGGAAGTTGGGTTCTCGGTTTCAGTGCTTTCGGCCGACTCGAGCCAAACGAGTTGCGGAACTTCCTGGACCCCCAGGAGGTCTTCGACGGACGCCTGATACCTTTGCCAGGTTCTGACTCTCAGCATTGTAGGATTGCCGACTCGGTCTCGGTCAACGCTGATTCCTCGGTAGCCTTGGCTGGTCTGCAAGCGACTCTGCACTGCTTGTTCGAGCTCACGGCTTTGAACATCGGAATCGACGACTCGGTAGTGCATTTCGACTGGATAAAAGCCCCACTGGAAACCGACGACGGCGGCGAGCAATGCTGCGGCGCCCAAAGTGCTGAAGACGCCTGTGACTCTTGCCCATCTCGATTCTCGCATCAACATCAGCGTGGTGGTGCCCCAGCGATCTTGTTTTGCGACCGAAGGCACGTTGGTTTCGTTTCGTTTGAAAGAGCGATAGGCCCAAATGGAAACCGGAAAGCTGAAGATCCAAATTGGACTTAGCGGCAACATGGAGATAATGCATGTTGCCAGGCCGAGCGCACGGACGCGGCCGACAATGCTCAAAATGCCCGTCACGATCTGCAAGATGACCAATGGCCCTATCAGCACGGCAGGCGCGATCATCGCCACCACCAACTTCGCGTCGCTAAATTGGTCGGCGAATAGGTAGATGCAGACGGCGAGGGCGCCCGCATTCAAGAGTCCGCAGAAAATCATTGATACGCCGAAGAGCATTCGTACAAAGTCGCTCGGCTCGTTGGGCCAGGCAACTGGGCCGCTGTCAGATGAACGAGTCACGGTCTGAGTGGAACCAAATCCGAGTGCGCGGGTAAGTTCCAAGGCGCGTCCTTCGTCATCACGTTTGATCTTCAATTCAACGCGTCCGGTTTCCGCGTTAGGAAGTTCACCCAGCGCGGAAATCGTCCGAGCGCTCAAAACAAGCTTCGAGCCGAAAAAGCTGGGGATGAGTTCCAGACGGGTGAGATCCGTTCTTGGCAACTGAGTCACGTGAGTCGTTGACTTAAGGTACCCAAGGAGATTAACCTTGAACTCCGCATAAAGAGTGTCATTTTCAATGTGCAGGGCACCAATTGCCGACGAAAGCCCGTTGGCCGCATCACACGTGAACGGAACGGACACGCTTTCGGGACCCGTTTTCTGTGTCGACTTCAGCACATCCGGTGCACTTGCAGGCGTTGCTGGACGATCCTTCAACGCTGTCACGATCTGGTCGAGCTCGGCATCGAGTTCGGATGCATTTTGGTATCTGTGGTCGGGTTTGCGGCTCAACGTTTTGAGGACGATCGAGTCAAGACTTTGGTCCACCCGATCTTGAACTCGACTGGGCGGTTCGTAGAGACCGAGCGGCAATTGGCCTGTCAACAATTCGTAAAAGATGACTCCCAACGCATACAAGTCCACCCGGTGATCGACCTGTTCGGGCGCTTCGAGATGTTCCGGTGCAAGGTAGTGAAGCGACCCTAGCACTTGGCGGGTCGCTGTGAGCGTAGGAGCACGGACACCATCGTCGACAATCTTGGCGATCCCGAACT
>JBCBOO010000385.1:0-4714 GCA_039821235.1 Planctomycetota bacterium | reverse complement strand
GACGTACTCGATGAGCAAGTCGTTGGCCCACATTCGGAGCCGACGGAAATGCCGCGGAGCTAATACACTCGGCGGGGATACGGCTTTTACAAACCCGCTGTCAAGCTCGGACGAGGCCGGTTTTCCCGTTTTTTTCGAATTGAAACGCGTGTCGGCAGACGTCTCCCAGACCTTGAATCAAAGCCGAAACGAATCGAAAAAACTTGTGTCAATCTGGGGTATCCAGGTAAGGATCCTGGCCGATTTCACGTTGCATCTTCTTGCGTTCCTTCTCGTGATGCAGCAACACCATCCGATCGCGAAAGTGTTTTCGTTCCACTTTGCGTTGGGCTTTGCGAAACAGATTGGCTTTCGAGTCCACCGAGTCCAACAGACTTTCGCCGCGCGTTTTCAAACGCTCGGCTTTGTCGGGGCCCAGTCCGCCTTTCAAGATGTCGTCGTCGAGTGACAAGTATTGCCGGTACGATCCGGGGTCACCCTGACGACCACAACGACCAATCAACTGCCGATCGATCCGCGCGGCGTCGTGTAGTTCGGTGCAAATCACGTGCATTCCGCCAAGATCCACGATCTCGTCGGTCAGCTTGATGTCGGTACCACGTCCCGCCATGTTGGTTGCCACTGTCACGCGGCCCTGCTGGCCGGCATCGGAAACAATCTCCGCTTCCTGTTCAACGTTGTTCGCGTTGAGCACGTGGTGTTCGATGCCGATTTCGGTCAGCATGTTTGCCAGCAGCTCGCTCTTATCGATGGAACGCGTGCCGATCAGAATGGGACGCCCGGTCGCGTGGATTTCCTTGACCTCATCCACGATCGCTCGGAACTTGGCTTCCATCGATCCAAAGACACGATCGGGCAATCGTTTCCGCTGCGGGGGCCGGTTGGTGGGGACTCGCAATACGGGCGTCCTGTAAATCCGACGCAATTCGCGAGCACTGGTGGCTGCCGTTCCCGTCATCCCCGCCAGGTGGTTGTACCGCAGAAATAGATCTTGGACGGTAATCCGTGCGGCTTGCCCGGTCGGAACGCTAATCTCCAAGCCTTCTTTGGCTTCGATTGATTGATGGATTCCGTCCCGCCATTTTCGTCCCTCGGCCAGTCGACCGGTGAACTCGTCGACGATCACGATTTCGTCTTCGCCTTTCTCACCCGGACGAACGACGTACTGGCGGTCCAGGAGGAACTCGCGAAAGACTTTGACTGAGCGTTCGGTGTATTCGTAGAGATCGACGAGTCCCATGGTTCGGACGAGATCGCTCTTGGGCAACGCTCGGACCTTCTGTCGTCCCTTCGCCGTCAGCTCGTACTGTTTGGTGTCTTCGTCGATCGTAAAGTGATCATCGAGTTCAAACTCGGGAGCATGTTCGGAAGCCCATCGATACGTCTCAACGATCTGATCCCGCACGGTGTCTTCAATGCTGCCGATGATCAACGGCGTACGGGCTTCGTCGATCAGGATACTGTCGGCCTCGTCGACCAAGCAGAAATGCATGCCGCGCATGACCGGCTTATCACCCGCATCTGAAAAACCTCCGCCACCGTCGCCCAGCATTTCTGTTTGGATTCGGTTTTGGGCCCGCAACAGCAAACGGTCTCGCAAAAAGTCAAACCCGAATTCTTTGGCCGTCCCATAAGTCACGGAGGACCCGTAGGCCTTTCTCCGAGAGCCTTGGTCGTCCGGGGTTTGAATGATCCCGACCGTCAGACCCAGCATCTGAAAAATGGGACGCATCCATTCGGCATCACGTTTGGCGAGATAGTCATTGACGGTCGCCAGGTGGGCGCCCTTGCCGACCAGCGAATGCAGATACAACGGCAACGTTGCGGTCAGCGTCTTGCCTTCACCGGTCTGCATTTCGGCGATGTGATTTTCGAAGAGTGAAATTCCACCGATCATTTGGACATCGTAATGACGCATGCCGAGCGAACGACGGCCGGCTTCGCGGACCAGTGCGTAACCTTCGGGGAGCAACTTGCCGAGTTTCTCACCCGCCATTGCGCGATAACGAAGGGCAAGAGACCGCTTTCGCAGCTCGCTCTCCGAATTCGCACTCAAGACCGCTTCCATGTCATTGATCTCGCCCAACATCTTTTTCCACCGGACCATTTTGGGGTGGAAGCTGCCGCCGGTGAACATCGAAATATTGGCTTTGCCACCGGTTTGAAATCGCTCGGGTGCGATCGTCGGCGGCGGAAGGTCTGCCGGAACGATCTCACCAACCGCCGTCTTTCCGTCCGGTGTTGCGGATTCGGTTAGCTCGGCTGCCGAGGCCGAAGGCTCCGGAGTGTTCGGTTCCAGTTCGGTGGGTTCCGGCGGGACATTCGCAGCGGGGACGTTTGCAGCAGGGACCCCTCCGGCCGGAGAGCCATCGCCGAGTGATTGCGTGTCTTGGGAGCCGGTTTCTCGGTCGCTCATCTAGGTTGGGAGACCATTATTTCTTGGATTTTTGCTTGCCAGGGTCGCCAACGAACCGCCTGTCACCCTCGCATTGTACCGCTCAACCGCGGTTTTTTTCGACAACTTGGGGACTGCTGATCTTTTGTGTGTTGAAGCTGGGGGGACTGCGCCGACTTTACACCTGATGACGGACGTTCTCGATCTATCAGCAAAAACCGTCGATCGTCTTACAACAGTCATTCCAGTAATCCCGGACTGCGCGAGACTTGAATATGAACATGAAACTTCGAGGCATGACCCTGGCAGCTCTCCTGCTGTCTGCCTCCACGTCGGCTCAGGCTGACGAAAATGAGTATGCCCACGCGGGCGACTTATCACAAGGTTTCGTCGGAGACACTTTGTCAATGCCGACGAAAGGAGCCGTGCCGATGCGATCGGCACCGATCCGAAATGCCTCCGCCAACCAGTACAACCCGATCGCGGTCGGCGACCTGCAGCCCGTCGGCTTTGTCGGCGATTGTGACTCCGGTTGCAGCAGCTGCGATAGCCCCAGCTGTGACGGCTACGGTTGCGACAGCATGGGTGGTGGAAAGCGGAATGGTCTGCAGTCACTGCTGAACCTCTGCGACAAAGATGGATGGATGCGTGCCGAAGGCATGTTGATGTTCCACAAAAATCGCGTCGCACCACCCTTGGTTTCCTCGAGCGACCCCGGAACCGCTCTCGGTGTCTCCGGCGTGCTGCCGGCTGCAACCGTCGAGTTCGGCGAAGAGCTCGATGGCGGATTGTCGGGCGGTTTCCGCGGTGACTTTGGCCGTTACCTGACCGATCACTTCGGTGTCGGCGGTCGCGTGCTTTGGGTGGGCGAGAACGGCGACAGCTACTCCGCCACCGGCGATCAAAACAGTGCCACGGACCGTCAGCTCGGACGACCGTACTTCTTCATCCCGACGCTGAACGCCAATCTCGCGGGCGAAGACGCGGAAATCGTCAGCGCCCTCGGCAGCTTCACCGGTTCGGTGAATGCCGAGTTCGAGACGGAACTGGTGATGGCGGAAGCCTACGCACGTTTGACCTTCTGCAAGAACAAGTCCTCACGCGTCGAAATGATCGGTGGTTACACCCACGCCTCTCTCGATGACATGGTGCGAATCATGAGCACGACGGCGGATGTGAATGACCCGACACTTCAGTCGACCGAGTTCAGCAGCATGTTCGAAACCGAGAACCGCTTTAACGGCGGACAAATCGGGTTTGACTCGCTGATCACACGTGGCAACTGGTCGGTGCGAGCGTTGACCAAAGTGCACCTCGGTAACATGGATCAAACGGTCAACATCGCCGGACAAACAACGGACCTCTTGGCAGGCAACGTGGTCGGCGTTCAAAACTCCAGCATTCTGGTTTCGGAAGAGCAAGGGGAACAGACGAACGACGTCTTCACCTTCATTCCTGAAATGGACTTCACGCTCGGTTACCGCTTCCGCGATCACGTGTCCTTCACCGTCGGCTACACCTTCCTGTACTTCGACAACGTGGCACTGGCCGGACAGCAGATCAATCGGTTTCAAGACACTGATGACCTGGGACAGAACGTGACTCCCGTCGCCTTCGATATCGTCGAAGGAAGCCACTGGGTGCAAGGGATTAGCTTGGGGGCTTCGATCGACTACTAACCGTCGATCGACTGGGATGACTTGACGAACAAGAGGGAGTCGCGAGAGCTAAGTCTTTCGCGACTCCTTTTTTGTTTGCCGAACAACGGAAGCGATCGCCGAACCGCTCGCCTACAATGGTTGACAGAGCACTCAGCCCGCCGAGTCGATTGCTTGTCTCAGTTCGCTTACGAACTCGCCAACGACTTCGGTTCGCTTTTGCGAATCCTCTTCGGCCGCACGCCGGACAATGGCCGACCCGACAATCAATCCATCCGCAACCGGTGCGAGCTTGGCCGCCGTCTCAGGGCCGCTGATACCGAAACCGATGCAGATCGGCAAATCCGTTTGGCCGCGAAGCCATCCGACGTTGTCGACTAGGTCTTCCGGTAAGGCGGTGCGTTCGCCGGTGATGCCGGTCACCGAGACATAGTAGAGAAACCCGGACGAGAGCTTGGCGATCTCGATTTGACGCTCGCGTGGTGTGGTCGGCGTGACCAACTGAATGAGACTGAAATCCGCCTCGCGACAAACCTTCGAAAGCGTCTCCGCTTCTTCGACCAAGAGATCGGGAACGATCGCGCCCGAGAAACCGGATTCGATCGCACGTTTCACGTAGGCTTCCAAACCGATGCGAAAGATGATCCCGTAGCGTATCATG
>JBCBOO010000384.1:0-4716 GCA_039821235.1 Planctomycetota bacterium | reverse complement strand
TGTCGGTTCGACATGCGGTTGCTCGGGGAGCGAGACACATCAGCTTGATTCCGGCGCGTCGAGGTGCGGGGTGGGGCGAATTCAATGCCGACCTTCCCGAGTTTTCGATTGGCCCCTTGGGCGATCTTTATGATCAAACGCTCGAGGACACTGGCGGGCAAAGTTGTTTGACCGTCGACCTGTGGAACGTCAACACGACGGTGTCCAGTTTGGATGAAGCGCGAGCCATTCAACGTTTAAATGCCGCAATGTTGCGACAAGTCCCCACTCATGCCGTTGAAGACTAAGTGAAACGTCATTCGAAGATCGCCGTGGTCGGGTCTGGATTTTGCGGAATCATTCTCGCTCGCGTTTTAATGCGATGTGGTTTTCAAGTGACGTTGATCGATGCAAGCAGGCACCCGCGATTTGCCATTGGAGAGTCCTCGACTCCGATCGCCGACAAACTCCTGCGATTGATCGGCCAGCGGTATCGACTGGATGACCTGGTCGCGATGTCCAGCTACGGACGTTGGCGAGATGCCATGCCCGCTGATGCTTGCGGTAAGAAGCGCGGCTTCAGTTATTTCGACCATCGCTCGCCGAAACGTGCAACGCGAGAAACCCATCGAGGTGAGAACAGCCTCCTTGTGGCCGCAAGTCCGACCGATGAAGCCAGCGACACCCATTGGTATCGCCACGACGTCGACGCAATGCTTTTTCAACGAGCGCAGGAGGAGGGAGCGGAGACGATCGAAAATGCGCGGGTGATCGAGCTGAAGCGTCTAGCCGATAACCGGTGGCGCCTTCTATTGTCAAACGATTGCGTCGTTGATGCGGACGGGGTGCTCGATGCATCGGGGGGCGGAGTCACGGCAAAGCTGCTTGGCGGCATTGAATTGACCGGGCGATTGAAAACCCATACCGCCGCCGCGTTTTCGCACTACCGCGGAGTCCGCTCGGTTTCCAATCAATTCGACCAGACGCATCGTGACAACCGCGGGCGTGATCCGTTTGACGCCGACGATGCGGCACAGCACCATTTGATCGACAACGGCTGGGTTTGGATGCTGAGATTTGAAAACGGAATCACCAGCGTCGGCGTCACACAGCGAATCCATCGATCCGCCGAAGATGCCGGTCTTGGTTGTCAACGAATCTTGGAATCAAGGTTTGAAGAGTATCCGGAGTTGGCGGAGGTTATGCGCGAGGCTTCGTTTGCCAGCTTGCCCGGCAGTATTCGGCGCGTCGATCGGATACAGCGGTTTTACGATCCGTTGGTTGCCGAAAACTGCGTCATGTTGCCGACGGCGGCGTTTAACCTCGATCCACTTCACAGCACCGGGATCGCGCACGCTCTTTCGGGGGTGATTCGATTGGCGACGTGGCTCGAAAACGGGGGGCAGCCAAAGGGCTTGGAGCGTTACCGCGACGCCGTCATCGCAGAGGCGCGGCACTTAGATCGATTGGTTTCGATGGCTTACCGCTCGATGCACTCGTTCGAAGCCTTCACGGCGGCGTGCATGGTTTACTTTGCCGCCGCCATCGAATGCGAAGAATCGCTGATGGCGAGCGAAGTCCCCGATCGTTTTTGGATGGCGGGTAACACGCGGTTTTGCGAGGTCGTCCGGAGCAGTGAGGAAGTGCTTGGGGCTTGCGAACGGGGTGAAGTCTCCGCGAGAGAGTGTACGCAAAGGATTCGCGACTGGATCGCACCTTGGAATCACGCGGGGCTATTCGAATCGGCGGAGAATCGCTACGCGTACACGGCGACAAAAGTCTCCTGAGCAGGGCGAAAATGGGTATGATACGTCTGTCCCGTTCTCCTCGCCGAGCCGACGAATCAAATGCCGTATCGCTTAAGCTTTGAGCACCCGATCTATCTGTGGCTGTTGCTCCTGCTGCCGTTCCTGTGGTTGCTTGGGTTTCAGTCACTTGGTGTGCTCGGCAAATTCCGTCGTGCGGTCGCACTGTTGATGCGAACCATTGTTTGGTCCGGTCTGGTTTTGGCATTGGCCGGAGTTCAGATCGTTCGCGTCAATGACCGAATCACCGTGATGTATTTGCTGGATCAATCGGAGAGCATTCCGGTCGCCAAACGGCAGGTGATGCTGGATTTCGTCGTGCGGAATGTGAAACGGCATCGAGACGGCAGACGCGGTGATCGTGCGGGCATCATCGTTTTCGGTCGAAACGCGACGATCGAAGTGCCGCCCTTTGACGATGAGATTCGCGTTCGGCGTTTGGAGAGTTTGATCGAAAGCGGAGACGCGACGAACCTCGAGTCGGCGCTCAATTTGGCTCAGGCCACGATGCCCGAAGACACCTCGCGTCGGATCGTGGTCGTGACCGATGGCAACGAAAATCTGGGGCAGGCGAGGCAGCTGGTTGCCCGTGTCGCCGCCGCCGGCATCGGACTGGACATGGTTCCGGTCATGCTGGAGTCGACGAGCGAAGTCTTGGTCGAAAAAATCGACTTGCCGACCGACATTCGCAAAGGCCAGCCTTTCGAAGCTCGCATCGTCGTCAACAACTACACCGAGGAGGGCGACGACGCGCCGCCGACGAAAGGAAAGATCCGCGTCACGCAGAAAGTCGACCAAGAAGTCTCACCCTTGTTGGAACAAGACGTGGTCTTGCAGCCCGGCAAGAACGTGTTTCCGTTTCCGCATGTCATCGATCGTCCGGCTCCTTACGTCTACGAAGCCCAGTTCATTCCTGATAGCAGCGAGGACGATGGACTTCGCCAAAACAACCGCGCGACTGCCTACACCCACGTGCGTGGAAAGGGACGCGTGCTGCTGATCGAAGACGCGAGCCGTGAAGGTGACTTCGGTTTGCTGATCAACCGCCTCCGTGACAACAACATCGAAGTCGTCACGCAGACCAACAAGAACCTCTTCGGATCGCTTGCGGAGTTGCAAGCCTACGACGCAGTCATCCTCGCCGGCGTTCCGCGCGTCTCCGGCAATTCGGACAACGAAATCGTGTCCTTCTCCGACGAGCAAATTCAAATGCTTGTGCGAAACACGCAACAGCTCGGTGCAGGGTTGTTGATGATCGGCGGACCGGAAGCGTTTGGGGCCGGTGGCTGGACGGGGACGGAAATCGAAAAGGCGATGCCCGTCGACTTCAAAATCAAGAACGCGAAAGTACGTGCCGTGGGGGCGCTCGCGTTGATCATGCACGCCAGCGAAATGGCGGACGGGAACTATTGGCAGAAACAGATCTGTAAAGCGGCGATCGATCAATTGGGGCCGTCCGATCTCGCCGGCGTCTTGCACTGGAACTTTAGCGGCGATGCTTGGTTGTGGGGTGGTGCACCGGCGCACCCGGGACTTGCGATTGTGGGTTCGAACCGGCGAGCAATGTTGGCTCGTGTGAGCAAGATGACGCCCGGTGACATGCCCCAATTTGACCCGGCGATGAAGATGGCCGCCAAGTCGCTTGCGATGGCACCGGCTTCGGTGAAACACTGCATCATCATTTCCGACGGTGATCCCAGCGATCCGTCTCCCGCCACGATCAGTGCTTTCAAAGACAACGGTGTCACGATCAGTACCGTGGCCGTTGCCTCCCACGGTCTCTCCGGCAGCCAACGTTTGCAGCGGATCGCAACGCAAACCGGTGGGAAGTATTACAACGTCAAGTCTGGACGAGCGCTACCGCGGATCTTTCAAAGCGAGGCACGTCGCGTTTCAAAACCGCTGGTCTACGAGCCTCCGGGCGGAGCCGTTCCGGAAATCATTCCCAACGCTCTTCCTTCGGTGCTGACCGGTATCGATCGTGTGTTGCCTCCGATCAGCGGGTTCGTGATGACGCAGACGAAGGACAGCCCCCTGGCCGAAGTCTTGATTCGCTCCCCCAAACCCGATCAGCCTGAAAACGCAACCATTCTCGCAGCCTGGACGTACGGCTTGGGACGGACCGCGGTCCTGACCACCGACGCCGGAGCCCGTTGGGCAAGTTCTTGGAATGACTGGGAAGACTACGACAAATTTCATAGTCAATTGGTGCGTTGGATCATGCGTCCGACCGGTGACACCGGCAAGTTCTCGATCGCAACCAACTACCGTGACGGCAAAGTCGAAGTCGTCGTCAATGCACTCGCGACCGATGACAGCTTCCTCGACTTTCTCGAGATGAACGGAACAGCGCTCAATAGTCAGTTGCAGCCGATCCCGCTGCAGATGCGACAGACCGCTCCCGGTCGCTATGTGGGCTCGTTCGATGCGGACCAGGCCGGCAGTTACTTGGTCAACGTGATGCCGGGTGCCGGTGGCGCACCACTGACAACGGGAGTGACGGTTCCGTACAGCGAGGAGTACCGTGTGCGCGAGGCCAACCTCTCGCTGATTGAGTCTCTGGCCGAAGTCCAACCCAGTGGCGGCGAAGCGGGCGTTGTCATGCCGGCCCTGAACTCCAGAGTCAGCGAAGAGCTCGTCGACATCAATTCGTTCCGCCCCGGATTGTCGTTGGCAAGAAGCATCCAGGATGCCTGGCCATGGTTCGTTCTTGCGGCTTGTTGTCTGTTTTTGGGCGATGTCATGGTTCGCCGGATCGCACTGGACTTTCGCTGGATGGCGAAAGCCGTCGCAAGGCTGCGAGGGGCCGAAACCTCGAACGAGGAAGCCGTGACGCGATTGGATGCGCTTCGCAAAAGTAAGTCCCAGGTCAGCGAAGACTTCGAAAAGCGCCGTGCAAGCGTGCGATTTGAGTCGTCGTCTGCCACCGAGG
>JBCBOO010000383.1:0-4782 GCA_039821235.1 Planctomycetota bacterium | reverse complement strand
GGTTATGGATCGTTGGACTATTCGAAAGTCGAATACGCTCGAACGGTCGCCGCGACGTTGGCCTATTTCTTGACGCGTCAGCACGACGCGGTCGGCATGCTGACGTTTGACGAAACGCTCGGGCGATTTCTGCCCGCAAAATTGGGTGCAAAGCACTTTCATCAGATTTTGGTGGAGCTCTCTCGAGAAGTCACGGGGAAAGCGACCGATATCGAAACGCCGCTCCGACAGGTGACTTCTTTGGTACCTCGACGGGGATTGATCGTGCTGGTCAGCGATCTCTTGATCTCACCCGAAACACTCAAAACCGAACTCGCGGCGATGCGGGCTCGAGGTCACGAGGTGGTGCTGCTGCGTGTGCTCGATCCGGCCGAAATCGAACTGCAAATTAATCAGCCGGCCATGGTGGTGGATGCGGAATCGGGGCGTCAGGTTTACATCGATCCCGCCTCGGCGCGTGCGACCTATCAAGAACGATTTCGCAAGCATCGCGAAGACATCGAATCAATTTGCCAATCCACCGGTGTGGCCTTGCACGAACTGACGAGCGATCAACCGCTTGACCGTTGTTTGTCAAACCTCATCGAAACGCAAAACCAGATCGGACGTGGGGCATCACGCTTCGCAAGCGAGGTGCGGTCGTGAGTTTCTTGGCTCCGCTCTATTTGCTCGCGTCGCTCGCTGTCGCTGCGCCCATTCTGCTGCATTTAATCCGCCGACAACCCAAGGGCGAGATCGAATTCAGTTCGCTGATGTTCCTCGATCCGACACCACCACGGCTCACCAAGCGAAGCCGACTTGAGAACCTGCTGTTGCTTCTGTTTCGGTGTTTGGTCATCGGTTGCCTCGCGCTGGCGTTCGCCCGTCCCTTCTTACCTTCGACGCAGACGACCGTCGTTGATGACACGCAAGATGCCACCATTGTCTTGATTGACCGAAGCGCCAGCATGCGTCGCGATACGCTGTGGCAGCAAGCCAATGACCGCGCCAAGTCCGTCATTCGGCAGCAAATGGGGGGCTTGGTCAGTGTGATCGCTTTCGATGAGACGCAGTCCGTCGTGTTGTCGCTCCGCAACGCGAGCGAGCTGTTGCCGGACGCGTTATCCGCTGCGGCCGAACAGGCCATCGAAGACTTGAATCCGACGTGGCAGGCGACGGACCTGGGCGGAGCCATTCGTTTTGCGGCGGATCTTGGATCTCGGTTCGCGTTGGAACAGGCCGACTCCGACGGAGTCGTTTCAAACACTCGGATTGTTTTGATCAGTGATCTCCAAGCGGGTGCTGCCACAGAATCACTTCAGGGTTATGAGTGGCCGGAGAATGTTTGGCTGGATCTGCAAACTGTTCGTGCAAACACACGTGGGAACTTGACTGCTCGGATTCTCAACGCTTCCGATTCGCAGGCGGGCCGCGATGAGGAAGCCAAACAGCCCGATCTGCGGGTCAAGGTCAGTCAAGCTGCCGACGGAAATGACTCGATGGCATCACTGAGTTTCGACGGTGAGACAAAGCCCGCCACAACCGTTCGATTGAGCGCGGGTATTCCACAGGTTGCTCCGCTCGAACTGCCGTCCGATGCGGGCACGACCAGCCGTGCGCGACTGTCGTTGTCGGGGGATCAAGATGAGTTTGACAATACGTTTTACTTTGTGCGCCCAAAGCGTGCACAACAGCAATTGATGTTCGTGGGTTCCGAAGGCCCCTTCAAGGATGCGCGTGACTCACTGGCGCTCTTCGTCAGCCAGGTGCCTTGGTCCGATGCGTCGCGCGCGGTCGAGTTTGTCGCTGCCAAGGAACTGCCTGCCGTCTTGCCTGACTCCGCGTCCACGCCGCTGCTGCTCCTTACACCCTCGTTACTTCGTTCAGAGTCCGGCGACTCGAGTGACCCGCTCGAGCAAACCGACGAGCAAACGCTAGCGCGGGTGACCGAGTTCTTGAGCCAAGGAGGGCGAGTGCTGGTCGTTTTGGATCGTGAGCTGGAGACAATCGAGGCAAAGACGCTGAGCAGCCTCCTTCGCTCGCCGGAGTTGGTCTCGGAACCCTCGCAAGGCGACGATTTTCGACTGATTTCCGCCGTCGATTTCGATGATCCCATCATCGCTCCGCTTTCCCAGCCTAGCACCGGTGATTTCAGCAACATTCGCATCTGGAAACATCAGAGACTTCGCGACTGGTCCGCTGCGGTGAATGTCACTTTGGGCCTGGATGATGGATCGCCTTTGCTGTTGCGACGAACGGTGCCGAGCAATGAAGCGCAAACACCCGACGGCGTGCTTTGGGTGCTGACAGCCGGATGGCAGCCATCGAACAGTCAACTTGCACTGTCCACCAAGTTCGTTCCGCTGCTGCTCGGGATGCTTGGACCGAACCGACAGCTGCCGCCCCAGTCGTTGACAATTGGCGATTTGATTTCGCAGCCGTCATCGGAAACGGACGCCCCCCAACGTGCGACGGAGCCGGGTTTTGTCACACGGGAAGACGGCAGCATTGTCGCGGTAAATTTGGCCGCAACGGAAAGTGAGACGCATCCACTTGATCCCGATCGACTTTCGCAATTCGGTGTCATTCTCACTTCGCAGGAACAGAAAGAACGCGACAAAGACGTCGAGCGTTCGATGAAAGACATTGAATTGGAGTCACGCCAATCGTGGTGGCAGTGGCTCATTTTGGCGACGCTCGGATTGATCGGTGTTGAAACCGTCCTTGCCGCGCGTCAATCCAGTTCTGCAGTGAAAACTTCCGCCGGAGACTCCGATGGCTAGTGCCGCGTCCATCAACGCACCCGTGTTGACTCCCAGTAGTATCGCCCCGGCGGCAGGACAACTGTCTCGCATTCGCCGTGAGATGCACCACGTCACCATGCGTTATCGTTCAAAGCAGTTCTGGTTGCTCACCGGTGTGCTCGGAATGGCCGCGGTCTGTTTGGCAGGCATGTTGCGCGGCGCTGCGATCTCCGGCTCGCTCTCGTGGACGACGGTTTGGGTGCTCGATGGGTTTTTGGTGTTGACCACTCTGATCGTCGCGTTTCGGTTGGCAAAGCGAATCACGGGCGACGAGGGACAAACGGCCGCGCGCATCGAAGAGGCATTTCCGGAACTGGGACAACGACTTCTCACGACGGTGGAACTTGATGATGACAAGGTCTCGCAGCCCTTGGCCCAGCACCTCATTCGCCAGACCCATGATCACTTTCGTCGGCGACATTGGCCCGCGTTGATCTCCGGTGGATCTCTCTGGCTGTCGCGGATTTTTGGACTCCTGTCGATCGGTGCGATCATCCTGCTTGCCGTAACGGGACGGAGCGAACCTGCCAAGCCGTCATTCGCGGCCTCCTTGGCCCCTGGAGTGGCGATCGATGACTCGGTGCGGGTCCAGCCGGGCAACGTCACGCTGGAACGAGGCAGTAACTTGGTCGTCACCGCTGAATTCGCGTCGAGTGTTCCGGAGCGAACGATGCTGATCACCGAAACCGATGGCGGCGCCGGTTCGGAGTTGTTGATGGAGCGGCGTTTGGTGGATCCATTGGTGGCGGCTTTCCTGCCGGCGATCGATGAGTCACTCCATTACCGCGTCCGGATCGACGAGTGGGAAAGCGAGACCTACCGAGTCGATGTCTTTGAGTTTCCGTCATTGATTCGCAGCGACGCGTCGCTTGAGTTTCCCGAGTACACGGGGCGACCGTCACGCACCGTCGAAGACACGCGCAAAGTCACCGTCGTGGAAGGCAGCCAAGTCGAGTGGAAACTGCGGCTCAATAAACCCGTCGTCAGCTGCATGCTCGAAACCGTTTCGAAACAGAGTCTTGACGATGATCTGACGGATGCCGGCTTGGCGAACAACGCTGCCAAGCAGCCGATCGTCTGCGTGCTGGAATCATTGGATCCGCCGGTCTATTCGGCCACGATTGATGCAACGGAATCGATCGACATGCGATTGATTCTGGTCGACGACGCCGAACGTCAAAACAAGTTTCCGCCCAAGTTGTCGATCAAGGTGTTGCCGAACAAGACACCGAAGATCCGCATTGAAAACGCTCGCGACAAAACGGTCTCGGCACTCCAGGAAGTACCGCTCAGCGTCACCCTCCAGGACGACTATGGCGTTGTCAGCGCGGGTTGGACGTACACTCATAATGGGGAAACCACCGAGAAGACGTTGGCATCGAGTTCGAGGGTCGGTGGGCCGAACCAGAAGAATTTGCAGGTCAACACGCAGTTGGATTTTGAGTCGATCGAGGCCGAGGTGGACGACTTGGTCTCTTACTCGTTCTGGGTCGAAGACGTTGACAGCGATGGCAATCCACGACGAACGTCAAGCGATTTGTTCTTCATCGATGTGCGTCCGTTCGACGAGATCTTTCGTCGTGGCCAGTCTGCGGCTCAAGCGAGGCAACAGCAGCAACAACAACAAGGTGGTGGCGCCGCGCAAAAGGTTGAGGAGTCGCTGCAAACGCAGAAGCAAATTGTGATTGCATTGTGGAATCTCACGCGAACGGAAAACGCCACCTCCAAAACGTCCTCTGCCGATCGCGACGAAGTGGCCCGCGCGCAAAGCGAACTGGCACAGAAATTCGCCGAAGACGCCCAAGAATTGGACGACACGAAGTCCAAGGAGGTCGCCGCGACTGTGTTGGAGGCGATGAAGGAATCCGAATCAAAGACCCGCGCCAATGAACTCGCCGACGCTCGCCGAGCAGCCGAGCTTGCCGTGGCGGGGCTGCTGAAGTTGAGAGCACGCGAGTTCGAAATCACGCGGCAACAACAACAGCAGCAGTCGCAGGGC
>JBCBOO010000382.1:0-4797 GCA_039821235.1 Planctomycetota bacterium | reverse complement strand
GGTTCCTCGATGGATTGTCAATTTAACGCACGGACGCCGATCAATGGACGCGTTGGCCAATTTACCCCCCGGCACCAAAACCGAACTCGGTTTCGGAGTCGATCCGTTTAACCCACGTTCTGCGCGGGGGATCGACGCGATCGGCGGGACATGCAAGGAGTCGCTCAAACGCGAATTGAGGCAGGCGTGTCCCCGAGTTCCCGGTGTCTATGGGATGCTCGACCGCCAGGGGAACTTGATCTATGTCGGTAAGAGCAAATCACTTCGTTCTCGATTGCTAAGCTATTTCAGTGACGCAAATGAAGAAGAAAAGGGCGGCCGGATTATCGAGAACACGCGTGCGATCCAGTGGGAAACGCAGCCCAGCGAGTTCGCCGCGCTACTGCGCGAGCAACAGTTGATTCGACGCTTTTCGCCGCGCTGGAACGTTCAAGGTGTTCCGAAGCGGCAGCGTCCTGTCTATCTGTGTTTGGGGCGAAAGCCTGCGCAGTTTTTTCTGGCTGCGAAAGTTGCTACCGATGTCCGTTCGATCCAAGGACCCTTCTTCGGCGCAAAGCGGATGCAGTTGGCCGTC
The DNA here is from genome assembly GCA_039821235.1 of Planctomycetota bacterium. Classification (GTDB taxonomy): domain Bacteria; phylum Planctomycetota; class Planctomycetia; order Pirellulales; family Pirellulaceae; genus Stieleria. The sequence continues at coordinate 4,223 of JBCBOO010000382.1, read as the reverse complement.
GATGAACTCAATAAGGCGTTCGGCCTCCGTGACTGTGGGCAAAAACAGACGTTCGAGTTTGCCGAACAGTTGACATTATTCGAAATCGACGCCAGGCCGGGGTGCATTCGCTTGGAGCTGGGAACGTGCCTGGGACCCTGCGCCGCGGCATGCACGCATCAGCAATATGACGCGCAAGTCAATCTGGCGGAGAGTTTCCTGGACGGGTTCAATGATGAACCGCTGGCCGTACTGCGCGACCGCATGGAAACCGCGTCGGCGAACCAGCAGTACGAACTAGCCGCCAGGGCGCTCTCGACGCTGAAGTCCATGGAATACGTCCATCGCAAACTCACGATGCTGGCCAAGGCGCGGCGAGAATACAACTTTGTGTATTCGGTACCAGGATACGACGGGTGTCACACTTGGTACCTGATTCATTGTGGAGAGGTTGCCGGTGTGGCCGCCGCCCCCGTCGATCGCGACGGCTACCAGCGACTTCGCCCCACCATCACCTCATGGAGGGCGACGCTCGAAAGTGACAGTCAGCAAGGTCACGGGCCGTTTCCTTACACGCTGGGTACGGTCGCGCCTTGGTTCCGCAAAAACCGTGAGGAACTCAAGCAAACATTCGCGCCCAAACAAGCGGGTCGTAAGTACCACTGCTTGCCGCGAACCGGTTGAATTTTGAGCTTTTCCTCGAGATGCCAAAGTTTCGTCGGTTGGAACGAATGGCTTTTCGGGCAAGGCTCGACGTCGAAGCTCGCCTGTCATGGGCGAATCCCGTTTGCTGTCGTTATATTACGTCGCGGCCGCAGTGCGCCGTTCTTGTGGGTATTCTTAGCGTGAGACATCGACGTCCGTAATGTTCGGCACCAAACGACGAACCCAATCCGCAGCGATCGACTGGCCACCACTGCGTGCGTTGCTGGAAGACGACGATCGACGGGCCGCCGTCCAGCGTGCCTTTCCCAAACCACGCCACGAGAGTTTCCTCGCCGCCCTCCGCCGAATCGATCCGGCAAAAGCGGAGGAGGTGGTTTCGCTCGGATTGCAAGTCCACAATGCGACCAAGCTGGCTGAGTTTCCGACGCTTGCCGTTGCCGGAATGCTCAACAGCGGTAAGACGAGTTTGGTGGCCAGTTTGCTGAGTCACGAAGGACGTCAAAGAACGCTTCGCGGGGTTGCCAACCGAAAGGGAACCCATCGCTTTGTTCTCTGGCTGCCCGAAAAATGGAGGGAAGACGCCGGTCTGTGGCAACTCTTGCTGGATGATTTCGGAAACGCGGTTGGGCAACCTCCCGAGTTGTTGGCCGAGTCACCGGAGGAAGCTCACGCTCAGTACAACAATCGCCACGGCGACGCCGGCACGCTGGACATTCCGTTGGTCGCCACCGACGCCGCCTTGGACCAATTGGAGGTCGGGCTGCTCGATTGCCCGGACATTGTTTCCGATGAGGTCTTTGGCGTGGGCTCTCCTGAACGTCGCCGCGAGTTGCTCGGGAAAGCGTCGACGTTCTGCAGTGCGTTCTTAATTGTTTCGACACCCAGCATGGCTCGCGATCGCACGCTGGGCGAGATCCTGCAGACGACTTCGGAATTGATGCCGGGCGTGCCGCGTTTTATGGCGATCAATAAAATCCGCCCCGGCCAAACGCCCGAGGACGTGATCGAGTCGTTTCAAGCACAGGCGAAACGCTATGACGTCAAGCGATTTTATGGAGCGTACGACTTTGAGATCCCGAATAGCCAACCGTTTATTCCGCGAGTCGTTCGCTCCAATGATCAATTAGTGGAGTTGCCAGCCGACGAGGCGGATCCGCTGCCTGTCTTTTATTCGCTCGCGACCGACCCGGATGAAAATCCACCGGCGGAGATTTCCAGCGATCGACTGCTGACCGCACTTGCCGGAGAACTGGATAGTCCCGAGTCATCCGCGCGGTTCCTGCTGGGCCGGTGCGCGTCGCTGCGGCGAGCGATCTGGGATGTCGGGTTGGACGCGATCAAGTCCGACGCTACTCACTCGCAACAGATCGCCGATCGTGCCCGCCGAACGATGTTGGAAACCACGATCAGCTTGTTTTCCAAACAGTCCAGCGGCGGTGCGATCGATGAAGTTCGCATGCATCAGTCGGAACGAATCATTCGCCAGCTGACGGATGCGTTTTGCCAAGCGGCGCCCTGGTATGCGCGATGGGGTGTTCGCATCAATACGTTCATCCAGTCGCGAACCCGAGCCGCATCGGACTTGATCAGTCGTTACACGCCGACCCGCGTCGCGGAGTCTTATGCGGAATCGATCAAGGAAAAATTCAAATCCAAGAAAGTCGGTCGCGTCGTCGATGTGGAAGGCCTCGACAACACGCTCCGGCGCTACGGCGCACCGCTGACGTTGCCGCAGTGGTTCCAAAGTCAAAATGATCCTCCCGACCCGGAGAGATGGAACCAGCAATTGGAACTGATTTTAAAGTCGTTCGACGAAAACGACCGCGTTCAGTTTGACAGTGAGCAACTGCAACGGGTGGCGGAAGAAATGTGGCGTTCGATTCCTCGAAACACCAAACTCAAATTTGGGCTCACACCGCTGGCCGCAATGCTCGCGACCTTTGGCGGAATCCTCATGCTACCGTTCGATTTTGTCGCAACGACACTGGTTGCCAATGCGTCCATTGTCGAATTGTTGGCGGCGGCGGGTTTGACGGCACTCTCGGTGTATTGGGCCGGTGGCAAGAACGCTCAAGCATTGAGTTTGCAAGCTGCGATCGAACAAATGTCGATGTTCTATTCGGTCTCGTGTCACACGTTGGGTGTTGATCCGGGAACGCCTCTACCAACGATTCAAATCAAGCAGAACCGTTGGCCATTCCCAACGCCCAACATCAGCCTTTCCAATCAGCTTGAGTTCGAACGGACGTTGCCCGTTTTTGAAGTCCGCGATGAATTCGAAAGCGAGCTCAGTCAACTTTTTCCACGCACACATTCCTAACGGCACATGCAAGGCCACCCTTCGGACGACTTTTTCCTCGAAACGGATCCGGGAGCGATCTTTCTGGACCGCGTCCGGCGTGCCAGCGCTTCGGTCTTGGGGTCCAGTGATACCGGTCGCCGGATCGCGTCGCTTTGTGACGAGCACAAACGGGCTCGGCAAATGATCACACAGGATAGAGCCGCCGGTGCGCTGGTGCTGGGTGTCGTTGGGGCGACCGGCCAAGGCAAGAGCTGGTTGATACGTCAGATCATTCGGCGTTCGTCTGCCGCTTCCTCGATTCGTAGCGGGAACAATCTGGATGAGGCGACGGAGGAACTCGTTTGGATTGGTCCGCAACCTCCGGCGGATCTCGAACAACGCTACGAACGCTACGTGCGTGTTTCCAAAGACGACATGGAGCCGATCGACACACCGTATGTCTTGGTCGATGCACCCGGTGTCACGGACGACCGTCCCGCGATTGTTGATGTGGCAAGACGGGCACTGTCACTGGCATCGGCATTGTTCTTGGTGGTCCGCCGCGACCAGATCCGTGGCCAAACTCCCAGCTTGCTGGCCGGTGCAAGTGAGGGGACGTTGTTGCTGCCGGTGATCAACGCGGTGGGTGATGAGGATGAGGCCTTTCAGTGTGACGTCGATGCCTTCCAGGCTCACCTGCGCGAAGTGGCGCCCGGCAGTGTGATCGCCGCGCCGGTCACGATCAAAGACTTCGAGCGAAGTGAATCGGATGAGACGGTTGTGGGGTCGGAAGCCGCCGCGCGGGTTTTGAAAAACCTGCAGGAAGAACTCGACCGACATCCCGACTCGGATCGGCGCAAATCAACGCGACTCGCGGCGTTGGATGAGCGATTTCAAATCGCGCTCCACTCGTTACTTGCCGGTGAACTTCCTGGAGTGACGCAAGCGGTCGAACGGTTGCATGCGGAGGCGGACAAATTGCCCGGCTCGGTTGCCAGGTCATTGATCGGCGCCGAGGGCCCGATGGAGGCTGCCGTGCGCGGACGATTGCGACTCAAGTTCCTGTCGTCGACCAGTGCGATTTGGTTTCCCTATCGGTCGATTTTGGGCGTGCTGAACTTGACGCATGGTGCATGGGATCGTGTTGTACTTTCGCTGTCCGGTTCGCTGCCGTCGCTTGTCAGTACGATCTGGACGTCGACACGCGGGCTGGCCGATCGACGGGATGCGGATGCCGAACTGCAGGATGGTTTGCGCCGACGTAGTTCCGCTGCCGTGACGGATCGACTCGGACCAC
>JBCBOO010000381.1:0-4818 GCA_039821235.1 Planctomycetota bacterium | reverse complement strand
ACTGTTTGCGGACGAGCCAACCGGCAACCTCGATGGGGAAACCGGCAAACGCGTCATTGATCTCATGTTTTCGCTACGTGAAAGTCGTGGCGCCGCTCTGGTGCTCGTGACGCATGACGAGCGTCTCGCTGCGCGATGCGATCGGCGATCGACTGCGACAATCCTGTGTAGACGCCTTCGGTTAAACCGCCGGCAATGACGACACGCTCGGGCATCGATTCGCTGTAACGCTCATACAACAATGCTCCGCCGGCGATAAAAAATGGCGTGCTCGCAAAGAGCAACAGCATGGCGGCTTGAAATCGACGGTGCCCCAGCGTCGGCCGCACGACTTTGCGACCGATCAACGCGCCGATCAACGGCACCCCGGAAACCCAGTGCCAAGCTTTCATTAGACGTCCACGCGGCCGCGCCAAAATGGGGCGTCCTTCAATAAACGCGTCCAAGTCATCCGCAAGTTGGCCTGCCGTCTGATACCGTTTCTTGGGCTGTTTCTCGAGGCACTTGGCGACGATGGTTTCCAAGTCAGACGGGACACCGCTACGAAACTCTCGCATCGCGGGCGGCGGATCGTGAATGACGTGCAACAACGTTTCGACAATCGACTCACCCACGATCGGCGGACGTCCGGTCACGCAGGCGAACAGGATCGCGCCGAGGGCATAAACGTCACTCTGCCCCATCGCGCGATCACTGTGACCGCCGGCCTGCTCGGGGGCCATGTAATTGGGTGTTCCGACCGCCGCACCACTGCCGGTCACACTGCTGTCGGTGCTAAGGTTCTTTGCGAGACCAAAGTCGGTGATGTGAATGCGATCTTTTTCATCGATCAAGATGTTGGCAGGCTTCAGGTCACGATGAAGCACCTGCCGTTGGTGTGCATGTTCGATCGCTCGCGCAACGTCACGCACATAACGCGCGGCCGTTTCGATCGGGATTTCATCTTCATTGATGCGTCGCTGCAGATCCGTGCCTTCGATCAACGCCATCGAAAAGAAATGGTGACCCGCTCGATGGCCAAATTGATACACCGGAACGATGCCGGGATGGTGCAACCCGGCGGCCGCTTGAGCTTCGGTATAAAACCGGCGGACGTCGCTTTCACAAGCCAACATCCCGCCGCGAATCATCTTGACCGCGACCGTCCGATTCAGCATGCGTTGGCTGGCGCGATAGACCACACCCATGCCGCCTCGTCCAATCACTTCCTGTAGTTCGTATTCGCCTAAATCGAATGGCAACCGCGGCCCAGGGTCTCCCGCCGGACGATTGGCTTCCGGAAGTGTCTTTGCGGGATCACCGCCGGATTCACCCGGGTCGCCCGCTTTGGCATTGACGGTTTCGTCGCCTGTGTTCGGCGTCGCCTCAGGATCTTCCAAACCGGCGATCGACTGCGTCGGTGTCAGACCCGCGAACCGATCAATCGCGTCCGCCGCATCCATCAGGCTCCTGAGTTCTTCGCCTAATTCCGGAAACCGCGCCAAGAACTGCTCGCGCGAATCCGTTTCGCCCGCGTCGACCGATCGAAGGTAGGCGGCGAACGCCTCATCGACCGGATCGTCGGCTTCATGCGGGGAAGGCTCTGGCGGAGTGGACATGGGGGCGTGAAAGTGACTCCGGTGGGGACGTGTTGAATAAGGCCGACTCGGCGGCAAAGGAACCAAGCGTTCCCCAAAAAGTGAGGCAATAGCACGTCGACAATCGGGCGCAAGAAAGACGGGGGCTGCGATCTAAAGATAGGGATTGTTTTTCGGATCGATCAACGTTCGCAGCTTTTGAAGTCCCCGTTTTAGCAACCCTGCCACCGCGGTGTCGGTCTTTCCCATTCGTTCGACAATTTCGGCAAGGGGTAAACCTTCCATGTATCGCAAACGAATCGCTTCCGCCTGATTTTCGGGCAGTTCGTGGAGGGCTTCCAGCAGCGCGATGGCCGCCTCAGCTTTGATGGCAATTCCAGAAGGGCTGGTCGTGCTGCCGGGCATCTGGGCAATCCAAGGTGCTCCCGCCGAGTCGTTTCCACCGGCATCCGCGCTGACTTCTCGGTGGACCGACCGTTTTTGCGTCATCACGTGTCGTGTGACCGCCGTGGCCACATTGTTTTTCAGCATCCCACGCAGCCACCCGGCAAACTCAGCCGGCGATTTGCCACGAAAGGCATCCAAGTCGCGTTTGGCTTCCAAAAACGTGACCTGCACAATATCGAAGGGGTCGACACGTCGGCGAAGCTGATCGGAGAGCTGTCGGTGGGCCAACATCAACAGATAGCCGCGGTACTGCTCCAACAGGCGACCGAGGGCTTCGTTGTCGCCCGCTTTGGAGGCAACGACCAACTGCGTCGTCGACATGTTGCCATCTGTTGCAGTCATCGCGCGGTTTCTGGACAATTCGAGGAGGTCGGACGACGGCGGTATCTTATCTGAAAATCCAATTCGCAAGGTCCGCTATCGACCAACCGACGCTTATTTTCACTCCTTTTAGACAGGTCCTCCGGACCGGGCGGGTCATCCGATGTTGCGAGCTTTCCGATCAAACCGATCCTTCGGTACATCGCATTCTACACCCGCGTGGTTGAGCGCCATGCCAATTCTCGCATTGCTGCTGCTGGCCGGGTGCGGTTCCTCGAAAGTCTCTGATCCCGTCACAATCAAACCAGCGGGGGACGCATCGACCGACGCCGGCGGTGAAAGTGATCCACTCGGCGCCGTCGCGGGAACGGAGGAATCAACCTTGTCCACGTCGGAACCGTCCGGCGACAAGCCGATCACGGGCGGAATCCAGTTACCGGACTCGGGCGTGCCTGCGGAAGACGACTCCGAAACGCAAGGGAGCGAAGCGAATGAAGGCGGCATCGTGATGCCCGATCTCATGATGATGCCGGACCTCAACGATTCCGGTGAACTGAACAACGATCAAGGCCAGGAGATCGTCGCCTTCGCCGATTGGTCATCGATCCAGTCATTCGCAACATCGACCGGCAAAGTCACCGTGGTTGACTTGTGGTCACTCGCATGTGGCCCGTGCCTCAAGGAATTCCCGGGGCTCGTCAAACTGAATCGTGATCATGGCTCGGATGTGATCTGCGTGGGAGTCTCCGTCGACTATGACGGCAGGAAATCAAGGCCCGCGTCCTCCTACAAAGATCGCGTGATCACGTTTCTCAAAGCCGTCGACGCTGCCTTTCCGAACTTCATTTGCCAAACGCCCAGCGAAGACGTCTACAACGCGCTGGATCTGGATTCCATCCCCGCCGTGTTGGTCTTCGATCAACAAGGGAAACTGCAAAAGCGTTTCGTCGACGCCGGTGAAACCATCGGCTTCGGCTACGAGAAGGATGTCGTCCCTTTTGTTGAAGAACTTCTCAAGCAAGATGCCGCTGGCTGAAACGCACCCTTCCCGCCGCGTCCCGTTTCAGCCACGTCGTTGCTCGCTGCGGATGGATCACTCGGACACGTCGTGAACATCGGTTCTGCCATAAAACGTAAGTCAGTCATGATGTTTGTCTTGCTAGCCGAGCGGACGATTGCCACGATGCTCCTTCCGCTCAATTGGACGGATACGCGATGGCCACCATCTGGACGTTCGACAAGGCTCCGCATTAGCCCCGTATGGGGCGACAGCACCTTGCCGGTGGGCTCGCCCACCGGTTTCGAATCCGCCCAAATCTCCTCCCCTTCCAGTCGGCCGGCGGCAAAGAAGCCGGCCGACTGGAAGGGGACATCATAGCGCGGCAGCGTTGTCCGTGGGGCAAGCCCGGGCAAGCCTCACGGCAAATGACTTTCGGCCCTCCGGGTCGATCGGAAGACGATGATCAGCGTCGTGAAACGGAAGGAAAGCTGCATGAGCAGACTCAGCATCGTACCAACCGTTTAACAGCCCAGCGTTAGACCCGACAACCGCGGCTAACGCCGCTCAACCCTAGAACTAAACGTTGACGACGCTCCTGGCAATAATTTAATGCGCCCCGGAGCGCCTAGGATTGAACCTCACCCCAAGGGTCTTCCGTCGTTGACATTGGCCGGATTCTTCCATTCACTAGCAAGAAAGTAGGGAGCGAGCGTGGATACCATCGGTTTCGTATTTGGCATTTCGGGAATGAGCTTTGGGGTACTTGGGCTCGTTATGGGGATGAACGGTTCTCATGAGGCCAGTGCAGTCTCCACAAGAATTGATGAACTCGAGAACCGGCTGAAGGAGGCGGGCTTGCTCGACGAAACTTCCGGCGAAGGCCGCGACGCAGCCGATTGATCTGCTCTCCTTCCAAAGGCTCCGCCACAAAGGGCTGTTGAAAGCATGGGCCCCATCGCAATTGCCTACTTGTTGCTCTTGTTCGTTGGATACCGCATCGTCGTCTTCCACATCGACCGCAGCAACATCTCGTCTGCCGCACGTCAAAAGGGAATTCGAAATGCGACGATCACCTGGGCACCGTTTGCGCCCGGATGGCTGTTCGAGCGTAGCAAGCGAAGCTACAGCGTCCACTTTTTGGATGACGACGGAAAAGATCGAGTGCGGTACTGCCAAATCAGTTTCCTGACCGGTATCTACTGGCGAGACTGAAAAATTGCTCTGGGCTTTTTGGCGAACACTCTCGTGATTCAGTTTGCACGATGATTCCACGACTTACCCGACAAACCTGGCTGCAACTCGAATGGAAGCGGAATGTCCTCCAACTGATAGCGGGAGTTGCATTTTCAATCTTCGGCGCGGCGTTCGGTTTCTCCGCCACGGATGATCTTCAAAGCCTTGCCGCTGCGTTGGGAGGATTCATCGGATTCACGGTGGGAGTTGCGATCACTGGGTTCGGGCTGATGATTTACG
>JBCBOO010000380.1:0-4871 GCA_039821235.1 Planctomycetota bacterium | reverse complement strand
ACGACCCTTTGTGGTCGCGTCCGTATGAAGCCCCGTTCAATCCGACTGCGGAATGAATGGGGTTGTTCTTTCTCATTCGCCGGTGACCCGGACAGGCGACAATGACTCTTTCACGCAACCAGCATTCTATCGCGTCCGAATGCGAAGTCTCCGGACGCGGCTACTGGACCGCTCAATCGGTCCGGGTGGTGATGAAGCCGGCGCCAATTGGAACGGGGATCTGCCTCGTACGCTCGGACCTTCCCGGACGACCGTCTTGCCCGGCGCTGGTCACGCACCGCGAAGACGCTCGGCTACGAACCAATCTGGCCAACGGCTCGGCACGGTTCCAAATGGTGGAACACCTTCTCGCGGCCCTGTACGCGTTCGAAATCGACAACTGCATCGTTGAAATCAATTCCGAAGAACTGCCGGGACTCGATGGGAGCAGCGGGCCCTACCTGGAAGCCCTCGCCAATGCCGGCTTGGTCATTCAGGCGGCTCGACGAGAACGTTTCGTGCTTCAGCAAGTCATCACACTTCGTGAAGGTGACTGCTGGGTGATGGCGTCCCCAGCGACAGGCGACCTCAGCCAATTCGGTTATCAACTGGTGTTTGACACACCGGGTGTCATTTCGGATCAGTCGTACACGATGGAATGCAGCCCGATCCAGTTCCAACAGAACGTCGGATCGGCACGCACGTTTGTCACCGAACAACAGGCCAAAGCACTCCACGCACGCGGTATCGCCAAACACGTTCGCTACGACGAGCTGCTCGTCTTCGGTCCCCTCGGCCCGATCGACAACTGCTTGCGATTTCCAAATGAATGTGCCCGGCACAAGACGCTGGATCTCATTGGTGATCTCTCGCTCGCCGGCGTCGAACTGGTCGGGAAATTCACTTCGTATCGCGGCAGCCACCATCTGAACGGCAAGATGGCCAAAGCAATCCACGAATTGGCCATGCAGACCCAGCGACACCAGTCGGGCGGGCAGAGCGATCGACGTGCCGCCTAGCGAGGTTTGTGGACCTGCGAGTCTTTCAAACTTGCTAAGATCCGGTTACAGCGGGTCGTCACACTGCCGCGTTTTGTTCTGGCGCCGAGAACCTGAGTTGTTCGATGTCAGCCTTCGAGATTGATTCGAGCTCCCATCGAGAGACACGACAATCCGAGAGGAACCGGCCCTCGGTTTGTGTTTCGTCACCGAAACCGAGTCATCAAGCGACCCTACGCCAGCTGCTCCTTCTCACCGGATTCTCAGCAGCTGTCTTTCTTGTGTTTCCGTGACGTTCGGGCGGCATTCTGGAGCAGGTCCCACTTCTGCTCTGGAATGCATTGGGTCTGGTGCAAATCGTGCTGCTACGCGTTGTTTGGCATCAGTCGCCGAAGAGACGAGCGGACGATCGCTGGCTTGCATACGTCATTGCCATTCCACCCTGTGTGGGTGCGATCTGCATTTGGATCGTGACCATGGTTGAGATGGTACGTCACACATGGGGATTTCATACGCCATCGGAACAGATCATCTTACCGATCGTGATCGTGATCGTCGCGTGGCTCTATTCAGTGATCGTGATTCCAATTTCGTTTCTGCTATCCAAGCAAACCCGCCGAGACATTCCCTTCCTTCTGCTGCGAGCCACGTCTTGGATTAGCCTGGTGCTCCCGCTCATCGCGGGCGAGCTCCTCGTCGAAGGATTCTGAGCCGCATGTGTGGTGCTTGCACATCACGCTCGCATTTGGCCGCCGACAATTTCCTGTGCCTTTTGGTGAATGTGTGAAACGCCGCCGTCGGTGTGTCTGTCTCTTCTTTGTCCGGTGATCGTTGCCGGAGAGTTTTCACCCGAGATCAGTGTCTCACCTGCCCGATGCCCATTTCTGCGAAAGAATTGAGTGACCTAATGACCCAGCACTGGGAAATGCTGGTCTCGTGGGTGGGGCCATCCTCCGACGACGTGGTGCAGGAAGCGTTCATTCGGCTGGCGACACAAGAACCTCGTCCTGAGAATTCCCTGGCTTGGTTGATGACCGTCACAAGGCGGCTCGCCATCAATCAACACGCCTCCGAAACCAGCCGTCACCAAAGAGAACGCGCGTTCGCGCTGCCAACCAATCCAACGTCACATTCATCAAACGGCTTTACCCGAGACGTCGCGAATGGTGGCGTAATTCTGGCTTCCGCCGAAGCGGCCGAGCTGAGATTGCTGGTGTCGCAACTGGCAGAGATGAAACGACGTGTCTTGGTCGCCAAGCTTTGGGCTGACCTGAGCTGGGACGACATCGCCGACTCCCTTGGATGCTCTCGGTCCACGGTTTGGAGAACGTACCGCGCCGCGATCGCGGAACTTAAAACCATTTACGAACAAGCATGAACGAAACAAATCGACCTTCGTCGGAACCTGTGGAATGTCCGACCGACGCCGAGATCTTTGCCGATCGTCAGTGGCTTCAACTGGGCGACGACTCCCAACCAACGGAACGCGAGCTGATCCAACGTGAAACGCTTTACGAATGCGGCTTAGAAGCTGGTCGTAAGGAAATGCGTGAACAGTTGAACCTTAATCGACGAAGGCTGAGGCTTTGGCAAGCCGGCGCGATCGCCGTGGGCCTCTTGGGCTTGCTGACACTCACCGAACGTCTCATTGATCCTCCTCGTGCAAGTATCAAGTCTACGGCTGTGCCGAATAGGGATTCAACCGTGACTGTCACATGGCCGCCTGATGAGAGAATGACAGGAGAGACACAGGACGGTGTGTTGAATCCACTGATGGCGTACCAGCCCAACGACATGAACGATTCACTTGACGCGAACCGTCCCTTAAATGTGTTGGACGCGACATCGAAAACAGATGACGTGGATGACACATCCCTCGTCCTCCGTCCCGCCGATCTCCGATCGGTGCTACGCGAAATCTGAGCTGCTGGGCATTTGCAGCCTGTTGATGAAATGGCTCTTCTCGATGTGATGTGTAATTCATAGCCCGAAGCGTCAGCGAGCGGGTGACTACCATCCCTCGCTAACCGGCTCGTTGATTTAGTAACCCGCAGCGTTAGCAAGGGATAGCAACGATCCCTCGCTGACGCTTCGGGTTGGGATTTGGCAGCTCGCTGACGCTTCGGGCTATGAATCCTGCAATATAGCAATCGAGTTTTTTGCTCTCCGAGCCTCACCACTGACCAGTCCCGATTCTTCCCTCTCACGAGCCCCAATCCAATGCTCCGACTGCCACACATCGCCGCGCAACTGTTCCTTTGCTCATTGCTTTCCGTTGCCTGGGCTTGCCGGGCCAGCGGCCAGGAAGAGGTGATCGAAATGGATGCACACCCAGCGTCCGTGGATCTCAAAACTCGCCCTCTTCGCCTGCTACCGACCGAACGCGAGCTCTCCGATGGAAATGCCGTGCCGGTCATGCTGCGGATGACTTATGAGCAAACGGCTTGGATGGAGAAGATCTACCCAAGTACATGGGAACTGGCGGACTTGGAGCATACCGATCCCAAAATCCAGGACTATCCCTTTGACAGTTTTGCCAATCAACTCAAGAAAGCTTCCAAGCTACGTGATGCCGACTGGGAATACGATTTAGACTCGGATCGCCCATGGGAGATCCTACTTCCGGACGTTCAAAGCATGCGTAATTTCGCCGGACGCGGAATGAAGATCTGGATCAATCAACGGATTGGTAAGGGTGACCTTCGGGCAGCACGCGATGGTGTCAAGACTCAACTCGCCAGTGCTCGTCACATCGGACGTACCCCCATCCTTGTTTGTCATTTGGTTTGTGCCCGAATCAGTCAAATCGCACTGGAACGGCTGGAAGTCATCGTGAGCCAACCCGACAGCCCCAATCTTTTTTGGTCGCTTGGGCTGCTACCTGATTCGCTCGTGGATGTGAAAGAAGGATTGCAGTGGGAATCGGGTACGCTGAGGCAGAGCTTACCTTCGCTGCAAAGAAGCGAACTGAAGATCGGAGATGCGGGTTGGAAAGACGTTGCCGATGAATTTATCGAACTCATGGGATCGGTCGTCAACGAGCGTTTTGAAGCCGACGAAATCGAGGTGATGAAGACAAAGGTCACGAAGTTCGCACACCTTGAACTCTTAAAGTCAAAACGATTCTCCGAGCAGGAACTCGCTTCCATGAGCGGCGAAGAGAAGGTCATGCGTTGGACGCTGTCGACCCATGAACTCAGAAGCGATCGTATGGAAATCGCCTACCAGTTGCCCGCACCGAAAGCCCTCGCGATGCTCGCAGAGCTTGAGAAAGAAATTGATGCCCTCGAAGAGGAAAGCGGTGCTCCTGGGACACCGTTCCTTGGAAACGGTATCGGGATCTATCTTGCCGTGAACCGTTTCGATCGACAGGTCAAGTTGCTTCAAAACTATGAAGGCATTCGTCATTACATAGCCATGCATGATGGGCAGCTTCCCGCGACGCTTGACGACGTACCGCTGCCGCTACCAAACGACCCAATGACACTGACGCCCTTTCAGTATTCCGTCGAAGGAGACTCGGCAACGCTCCAGTACAACGAAATCAAACAGAAGCCTGACCATCCCATCCGCGCCTACAGAATCCAGCCCGTCAAAGCACCCTAACGTCACGTTCACGCCCAGAACTCTGCATTGAATCACTTCGTTTGGATCGCAGCCCACTGGGCGAGGTTTGAAACGCAGAGTCGCAGAGGACGCAGAGGGAAGGTATGTGGTGGCAAAGCCTGGACTGTCGAAAGTTTGGGGTTGCGGCCGTTTTAGATTGCGCAGGTTTGGTGCCACGCATCAGCCCCGAACGGAGAGGGAAGGTATGTGGTCAGGTTTGGTGCCACGCATCAGCCCCGAACGGGGCGGCAGCACCCTGCCGGTGGGCTTGCCCACCGGTTTCGAATC
>JBCBOO010000037.1:0-32465 GCA_039821235.1 Planctomycetota bacterium | reverse complement strand
CCAGGTTTAACTTTGGGTTGCGTTTGACGCGAGGATAAACGCAACGAGCAGAAAAAGGGTCAGGCATCAAAAACCAAATGGCTCGAAGGTTGCTTGGCATTGTTGGTAACTGCCCCCTTTTCCGCGGCACCCCAAGTTTGAAAGTTGACGAAGTACCCGTGCTCCGTTAGTCGAGGTTGCCATGGCCGATCAAAGAACCGATACCAAGCCATGCCGACTTTGCGATCGCGTGACACGGCGCGGAACCACCGAGCACCACCTGATCCCGCGCACCTGCCACAGCAACAAATGGTTTAAAAAGAACTTCTCGCGGGAACAGATGCGGACAACCATTTCGGTCTGTCATGACTGCCATCGCGCGATTCATCGGTTTGTTCCGCGTGAGAAAGAGCTGGGGCGAGACTATCACACGATCGAACTGCTTTTGCAGCACGAACAGATCGCACGTTTCGTGGCTTGGATCCGTAAACAAAAGTAGTTTCAAACAACCACACACGATGGACCGACCGTGAATCAACCGGAAGACTCCAGCGAGCCAGACGAGCTCGATGCGAACGAAGACTTTTCGCTCGAGGATATCTCGCTCGAAGACCTTGGCGCAGCCTACGCGCGTGCCGCCGCCAAACATCAACCGGAGACGTTTGTCGAACCTGCTCCGGACACCGAGCTCGAAAGTGATTTGGAACCGGCCGACCCGCCCGAGGGGTCCAAGGACGACGAACCGGACGATGCGATTCATCCGGCCGGTGTGATCGAGGCGGCACTCTTTGTCGGGCATCCCGAGAACAAGCCGATGACCGCCGGCATGCTTGCTTCGATGATGCGTGATGTGACGGAGGATGAGATCAATGAGTTGGCCGATGAATTGAACGAATCCTACAAAGCCGCCGGGCAGGCACTACGGATCGTCACGGAGGAAACGGGATTGAAGATGACCATCGCCCCGGCAGTCGAAACGGTCCGTCAGTCCTTCTTGGGGAAGGTCCGCGAAGCACGTCTCAGTCAAGCCGCCATCGAGGTGCTTGCCCTGGTTGCTTACCAACCCGGTGTCACCGGCCAAACCGTTCAAGATCAGCGTGGTAAAGAGAGTGGCTCGCTACTCAACCAGTTGGTGCGGCGGCGACTCATTGAAATGCGTCGTGTCGCACCGCCGGAGGGTGGCCGGAAAGTGCCACAGTATTATCCCAGTGAACGATTTCTGATGCTCTTCGGTCTCGAGACACTCGAAGACTTACCACTCGTCGATGAAGGCTTCTTTGGCGGCTAATCTTGCCGGCGAACTCCTGCCTCGTCAATTTTTAAGTTTAGGATTGGCTTTTTTCCAAGCCGTGAGGTCTCGGCTGGAGAGCCGTGCAACTCTCTTTGCGAACCCAGAGTTGAATGCGGACGGACCACTAGGTGCCTCGCCGATTTCCGTACCAACGAATCTGCATGCGGTCGCAGTAACGATAACCGGCCTCCAAGCACCAGGCATTCAACCAATCCACCGCGGCGTCCATTTCGGCGACGGAGGTTCCTTGGGGCATCAGGAAAACGTGTTCTGGTGTGACACCCAACTCGTTCACGACCGAGTCCACTTCGCGCTGCTGTGACTGACTTTCGACGACAAACTTGACTTGGAAATCAGCTGCCTTCTCGATCAACTTTTTCATGACTGGAATCGGCAGACGACGTTCTTCGTGCCGCTTGCTCCATTGCGGATGCTTGTTTGCATCCGGCGTACTGGAGGCCAACTTGGGACTCAACGAAAGAAGGTCACAAGCGATCGGCTTGTCGACGGTTCCGGCGGTCTCGATCGTCAGGTGAGCCCCGGCACCCATCAAGTCGTCGCAAAGTGACTCGCATTCCGCAGCGACCAACGGCTCGCCGCCCGTCAGAACCACATGGCTGTGCCCTGCTTCAATGACCGCCTGGACCAAATCGGAAACGGAGATGCGTTCGCCGGACGGTTGCCAGGAGGCGTACGGAGTATCACAAAACCAGCATCGAAGATTGCAACCGCTGGTCCGTATGAAAAACGATTCGGTTCCGGTGAGTTTTCCTTCGCCTTGACGGCTGACAAACGTCTCACTGATGAGCAAAGCTGAACGACTCGTCGAGGACTCGGAAGAGACCGATCGCTGAGCCAGTGTTGTGTCTACGAAGTCGACCGGGCCCCTGTTCGATTTTGAAGTCACGTGCGAAACTAAAGTCTTTAAAGAAGGAGAATAGAACCGTTGTCTGATTCATCTGATTTTCGCGAGCTGCTGGAGGTTTTTGACAACCCGGCAGCCGGACGCGACTTCACGATTGTGCATCATTGCCCGGAATTCACGTCCGTTTGTCCCAAGACGGGGCAGCCCGACTATGGCAAGATCATCTTCACCTACGTCCCAGACCAAGTTTGCGTCGAGCTGAAGAGCCTGAAAATGTATCTGCAACGATTTCGCAATGAAGGCATCTTCTACGAAGCCGTCACGAATCGCATCATGGATGACTTCTTAGCCGTTGTACAGCCGAAATCGGTCACCGTGGAAAGCCAATGGACACCTCGCGGAGGCCTCCACAGCAACATCATCGTGAACTATCCCGAGTGAACCAAGACATGTCAGACTCCATCCCTGTTCTTCTGAGTGGCTTCGCCGACGAAGCGGCCAATGAGAAGCTGGCGGTACAGCAGTACTCCGCATTCGCCGCTCTCGGCCTTCGCTATTACTCCATCCGTTTCATTGATGCCGGTGATGGCATCAAGAACGTTATGCTCCTGAGCGACAAAGAGATCCAGCATCTCGTCAAAATGCAGTCGGATTATGGGCTGAAGGTCAGCAGCATCGGATCTCCCATCGGGAAAGTGAAGTTACTGGATGTGGATGACGGCACTGGAAACAAGTTCGTTCCGTTCGATCAGTACCTTGCCGAGGATGTCACCACGGCCTGCGACCGGGCGGAACAGTTCGGTGCAAAACTGATCCGGGGATTTTCGTTCTATCACCCCAAAGGCACCGACCCGGCGTCGCATCTCGATCAAGTTGCGGACCAGCTGGGACAGATCGCAGAACTCTGTGACCAACGAGGGCTCACGTTCGGTTTAGAAGTCGAAGCGAACTTGGTCGGACAGACCGGGCAACTCCTGCAGAGCATCGCTGAAAAAGTGAACCATCCGGCGATGCTCACCATCTTTGACGGGGCCAACATAGTGACCCAAGGCTTCACCGCCGACGAAACGTACGCCCAATACTTGGCAATGAAGTCCAGCATGGGGTGGATCCACATCAAGGACTACCATGACCCGTCGCCCACCGGTCGGATCGAGCATGTTGACGAGGCAAGCTTGGCGAACTTTGTGCCTGCAGACCGTGGCGATTCGGGACATGAAGCGATTCTTCGCGACATGAAATCGTTCCTACCCGAATTGAATCGCCGCATGACCGAGCGAGGTGCCGACGGAGTCTTTATGGACCTGGAGCCTCATGTCAAAGGCGGCGGTCAATTCGGCGGTTTCAGCGGACCCGATGGGTTTGGAGTGGCTCTTCGCGGGTTGTGCCGAGTCCTGGAATACGTTGGCGTCGACTACGACTTGCGTGGTTTTGACGATGTCAAGATTTCCGTCGGCTGAAACCCGATCGTTACATCCAGAACGGGGTGGTTCGAGCTGTCGCTCAATCGCCTCGGAACTACTTCACGCCGCTGGGACGCAGCGTTAGACTCTCGAACGTCCGGGGCGGAATCCGCTGCGGATTGGATGGGTGGCCGAGTGGTCGAAGGCTCTAGTCTTGAAAACTAGCGTAGGGGAGACTCTACCGTGGGTTCGAATCCCACCCCATCCGCTTCTTTGAGAGGCGTTTTCTAACGCCCTTCGACCAAACATGACTCTGGTCGTGTCGGCGGTCTTCCCAGCTGATCGCTAGTGCTTCCCCAACTTTCAAACCTAGGGATGGCTTTTTGGTAGCGTGGCTCTCTTTGAACCCAACGGAAAATCTGGACAAAGCAATAGGGAGTGGCGACTCCAGAGAGAGAAGCCGAACAAGGAGTTCGCAGTCTTTTACCCCCTTGAATTAGGCAGCCGGTCGCACAAAGCGGGGGCACTCACGCGGGAGGTTCGCGGACCGAGAAGCGCATTCCATTGTGGGAAAACAACTTATGAAACCGGGGACTGTTCGCAGCATCTGCCAGAATCTTGCGCCTCATTCCAAATATTTTTTAAAAAGATCAAAAAAAACAAGGGGATTTCGAGTGCCGTTTTCGCGACGTTTAAAGGGGATTTGCTCGCTTTTTCCATCCGACGGCCTCGAATCAGCGGTACGTCGGGGCCTGAGATGCATTCATTTAGTTGAAGTCATGGGATGTGGTTGGTAAGTTCTTGCCCAGTTTTTAATTCTTTCTTCGGAGGATCTTTCTTATGCGAACTAGCAGAAAGGCGGGGTTCACGCTCGTCGAGCTGCTCGTCGTGATCGCGATCATCGGGATTTTGGTCGGATTGCTGTTGCCAGCAGTCCAAGCCGCCCGAGAAGCCGCACGACGAATGAGCTGCTCTAACAACTTCAAGCAGATCGGCCTTGCGATGCACAACTATCACAGTGCATTCAAGCAGCTGCCTGCCCAAGGTGGTGGTACCCTCCGCCCCGGAAGTATTCATGGTCAGTTCGATATCCGAACGAACATGCGTACTCAGAGCGCCCTGGTCGGCATTCTGCCTTACATGGAACAACAAGCCATGTGGGAAAAAATCGCCAACCCCTCGATCGAAACCGTCAGCGGCGATCCTGTTGGCAACTTCCTGTTCGGTCTGATCGACACGTGGCCCGCGATGGGTCCTGTGCCGTGGTTGAACACCGAGTATGTTCCGTGGATGACTGAGATTCCAACGCTTCGCTGCCCCAGCGATCCCGGCGTCGGACTGCCTGCAATGGGCCGTACGAACTACGCCGTCTGCCAAGGTGACTCGACCATCTGGTACATGAACTTCGGTCCCTACGATGGCGGTTGGTCGCCATGGGAATACACCCGCCTGCGTAACGACGCAACGGGTCGTGGTGTCTTCCGTTACCGGTTCCCCGGTGCGAAGTTCCGTGACATTCTCGACGGCCTGTCGAACTCGATCATGATGGGTGAAATCATCACCGGTCTTGGCGACCGCGACACTCGTGGTAACCCAGCCTACGACATCCCCGGTGCTTACGAGAGTGCGAACGCGTGCCGTGGCTACATCAGCCCGACCCGCCCACAGTTTTGGGCAGACGGAACCGACGGTGGCACAGCGCCTCCAGGAGTTTACGGTGTCGACGGTCCTTACAACGACTGGCAGCGTGGATTCGTATGGGCTAGCTCATGCGGTATCGACACGATGTTCAGCACGCAACTTCCTCCGAACCGCGAAGCTTGTGCTGACTTCTACAACAAATGGTATCCCGGTCAAATGGGTGCCAGCAGCCGTCACCAAGGTGGTGCTCACATCCTGATGTCTGATGGGGCAGTCCGATTCGTCACCGACTCGATCGAAGCCGGTAACGGCGACTCGAACAGCCCTGGATACGGAAGCGATAGCCAAGCTATCCAGCCTCCGCCATTGCAGCCCGGTGCTCCTAGCCCCTACGGGCTTTGGGGATCGCTCGGCACGCGAGCTAGCAAAGAAGTCATCGACACCGAGTTCTAATAACTCCGCGTAAGACTTGTTTTACAGTTGGAACGTCCTCCGCATCACGTCGGGGGGCGTTCCTTTTTTCTTAAGTACCCCTACGTTTTGAATCCATGAAGAAATTTCTCTCACTGACCCTCGTATTCTGCATCGCTGGATTCGTTGGTTGCGACAAAGACAACACCGTCCTCAAGCCAACTGAGGAAGAAGCCGCTGAGCTTCAAAAGAAGCGCGAAGAGCTGATGGAAAGCGGTGGTGCAGTCGGTGGCGCACGGGACATGAAACCCAAACGCTAGACCGAACGATCGCCTTACGATCAAATCGATCCGCCAGAGTCTGTCTGCGACAGACGCTGGCGTTTTTTTTGCGCCCGTCGAATCATCTCGTGAAACTCATTTAGCCCAAACTGGCACCGATCTTGCATTGCTGGAGTCACAGTCGCTATCAGTGATTGGAACCGCGTCGACTGAAGCAGTTTTTTCAAAACGGCTGTAAAAACGTCAGTAAACGTCGACGCTCAACACAAGTGGCGGACACCAGATTCCTCCCAAACGCCTCAGGTTGCCTGCAGTTTCGAAGCAACGTGATGAGTGCAAGCCCGCAGGCGAGACCACGAGAAGACCGATGAAAATAGCTACGAAATACGCCATCCTGACGGCAGTCATTCTTTGCATTTCCGCGAATAGCGATGCCGTAGCGCAATCATTCGGATCGCCGCAAACCAAATTGAGACCACTTGGTTCACCAAGCGCGGTCGACCAGTACCGGCACACTCGAACCGTTAGCCGTGCCGCAACGCAGGATCCCGGCATTCCGGGCACGCTCCAGCAAACGGCGTTCATGCAAACCGATACAAATCTGAGTGCTCCGCCCTTGGGAATGCCGCCGAATAACTCGATGACGCCACCAACTGCTGGGAACCCAGGAACAAATGGCCCGACGGCCTTTCCCACCGATAGAATGCCATTTAACGAGTCAGAGCCTCTGCCGGCAGGGCCAGGACGCACATTACCCTCGCCCAATTCGACGTCGATTGCGAGCACGCCCTCCCCCTCGGATCTGACAGCGATACCGAGACCACAGCTTCAGTCTCAGCAACAGTACGCCAGAGTCGACAACTGCCGCCTTGTGACCGGGCCAAGCTACTACCAAGCGGCAAGTCCTTACGGATGCGGCGTTACGCCGGTGACCTATGCTCCGGTCACGCAAAGTCCCTACGCCCCGCCCGCCGCGGAAATCGCTGCACCCGCCAACATTCCGCCCGCGAGTGTTTTCCCCGCTCCCCCGCCAACCATCCCGACCACCGCGAGCGCACCGGCCCGAGCATTGGTTTCGTTTGGCCAAGAACAGTACACGGTTCAGGTCGGACAGGGGCTTTGGGGCCAACCCGTTGCCTACGTACCGGGGCAGGGAGTCCGAAATTGGCTGCGGTACCTCTCGTTCTAACGCCTCGGTCAACCGAGCGTTGCATGGGATACCTCCCCCATGCAAAAGGTGACGTTTATGATGGGTGTCTGCAAGAATTCGCCGCAAGGCGATAATCTTCCATTGCCCACCGACGTTGCCTCCAAATGATGATCGTATTTCGCATGAGCTTCGCTCCGCACACCGCTTTTCTCCGCGACGGATTGATCGCACTGACGGCCTTTCTCGCAAGTTCGTTCGCCGCCTCGAGTCTTTCTGCCCAAGAGAAGCTCACAGAGAATTCAAAGCAAGACTCCGAGTTCAGTGCCGAACGCGAGGCCGAGTTGATTGCCGACGCGCGGCAAATCACTTTCGAAGGTCTTCGCGCCGGAGAGGGCTATTTTAGCGCCGATGCGTCCAAGATGGTTTTTCAAAGCGAAGTCGATCCGAGCAATCCGTTTTATCAAATCTACTTGATGGATTTTGAGACCGGAGATGTCGAGCGGGTCTCACCTGGCAAGGGAAAAACGACTTGTGCGTGGATTCACCCCAAAGGTGACCGCATTCTCTTCTCCAGCACGCATCACGATCCGACGTCAGTCGATCAGCAAAACGCGCTGCTGAAACTGCGTGAGGAGGGCAAGCAACCGCGCTACGCTTGGGACTACGATCCCGAGTTTGAAATCTACGAACGGGTTGATGGCGACTACAAACAACTGACCGATACGCGTGGATACGACGCCGAAGGCAGCTACAGTCCAGACGGTACCCAAATCGTGTTCGCATCCAATCGGGCTGCCTACGCGGACGATGCGAACCTCACCGAAAGAGAACGCGAGTTACTCAAACTCGACCAATCGTACTTCATTGATCTCTACATCATGAATGCCGACGGCAGCAACGTTCGGCGTTTGACAGATGTTCCGGGATACGATGGCGGTCCATTCTTCTCGCCCGATGGCCGGAAAATCTGTTGGCGGAGGTTCTCCGAAGATGGGACGACCGCGGAGATCTTTACGATGTCCGTCGATGGTAGTGACGTCAAACGCTTGACGTCGATCGGTGCGATGAGTTGGGCTCCGTTTTTTCACCCAAGTGGTGACTACCTGATCTTCACCACCAACAAACACGGGTTTGCAAATTTCGAACTTTATCTTGTCCGTGCTGACGGCCAAGGTGATCCGGTTCGCGTGACATACACCGATGGCTTTGACGGGTTGCCGGTTTTCTTGCCAGACGGTCGGCGGATCGCCTGGACAAGTAATCGCACGGCAGCCAAACGATCGCAGATCTTTAGGGGCGGGTGGAACGATGACGAAGCTCGAAAGCGACTCGGGCTCGGTTCCCAGGCTGACACGCTCGCCGCGATTGCGGCGGCTCAAGAATCCAAACCGGATTTCTTGGCGGCAGACATCGCCCGACACGTCGATTATCTGACCCGTCCGGAACTGGAAGGCCGACTGACCGGGACCGAAGGTGAGCGCCGCGCGACGGCCTATGTGGCGGCCTACCTGGAAAGCTTGGGTTTTGTTCCAGCGGGCGAAAACGGAACGTTCTTCGACGAGTTCGAATACCCCTCGGGAAGTTCGGTCACAGAAAACAACGAATTGAAGATCGCCGGCGAGACCGCGGAGCTGGACAAAGACTGGCGTCCCCTCGCGTTCTCTGCCAACACCACGATTGCCCCCTCGGAAGTCATCTTTGCAGGCTACGGCATGCGCGTCCCCGCGTCCGAAGGGTCACAGGAATACGACAGCTACGTGCATCTCAACGTGGCGAACCGTTGGGTGCTGGTGTTTCGTGATTTGCCTCAAGGCATCACCCCAGAACGGCGTCAGCAGCTTGCACGATTCAGTTCCCCGCGACGCAAAGCTTCCTTCGCACGCGACCTTGGCGCCAAAGGAATCATTTTTGTGCCGGGGCCGAATAGTCTCGTGAAGAACGAGCTGATTCGATTCGATTCTGCTGCATCATCGTCCGGCGTCAGCATCGCGGCGATCTCCATCACGAACGAGCTGGCGGGGCGTTTGTTCGGCGAGGCAGACGGAAGCCTCAAAGAGCAGCAGTCGCAACTTGATGACGGATCGTTGGCGATGGGTTACATCCTTGAAGGCGCTAATGTCGCGGCATCCGTGGAAATTGAGCGGACGACGGGCGTTGGGCGTAACGTGATCGCACGGCTTGCCAAAGGCGAAGGCGAAAAACCGTCCTATCCCTTCGTGATGGTCGGCGCCCATATCGATCACCTCGGCCGCGGTGCGGGCAGCAATTCGCTCGCCCGTGACGACGAACAGGATTTGGTTCACCAAGGAGCCGACGATAATGCTTCGGGCGTTGCGGCAATGCTGGAGATCGCCCAGTACTTGGCTGGTGAACGAGACTCCGGTCGCTTGGACATGAAACGTGATCTGATCATCGCGGCATGGAGCGGCGAAGAACTTGGGTTGTTTGGCTCGAAAGCCTATGTGAAAGAGTTCCACGAGCTTCATGCCAATGCCCCCCGAGGCGAAGTCGATCCGGAAGCGACCAAAATGGCGCTCGCACACGGCATGACCCCCGATGCGGAACCGCTAACATCCGCAATCGCAGCCTACCTGAACTTGGACATGGTCGGCCGACTTCGTGAAAAGCTGATCGTTCAGGGCATCGGTTCCTCTCCCGGATTTGAATCACTCGTTAACCGTCGCAATGTTCCGGTAGGACTTAGTCTTTCGCTGGACCCGACCAGTACGCGACTGCCGACCGACGCGGCGGCATTCGTCGCGAGAGAAGTCCCAATTTTGGCGGCGTTCACCGGCGCTCACGAGGACTACCACACACCGCGCGACACTAAGGAGAAACTGAATTACGACGGTGCGGCAAAGATTGCTCGCCTGATGGCATTGATCGGTCGGGGGATGTTGAGCGACGTTGACGTTCCACCCTTCGAGTTGAATGAAGGTCCGGGTGAACAAAAGGAAGTCCCGCGAGCGCGACTGACGGCGTTCCTCGGAACGATCCCGGATTACGCGTCCGGCAAAGTCAAAGGGCTGAAGCTAAGCGGTGTTGCGGCCGATGGCCCCGCCGCAAAAGCCGGCGTCAAAGGCGGTGATGTCATCATCGAGCTCGCTGGCAAGAAGATCGAAGACATCTACGATTACACGTATGCCATCGAGGCGCTCAAGATCGGTGAGACCACCAACATCATCGTCCAAAGGGGAGATGCATCGGTGGAAATGAAGATCACGCCAGCAGCGCGGGAATAACAGTGTGGCTGCACTTTCGCTATTGAACGCCTCCTTGAGCGTTTTCCGCCTGTGTCGATCGTGCGGGCTGGTCGGCTGGACACGATTACACGTTGCATCTTGATCTCGATGCACGTGTTTTTGCCGTGTCCCCTCGGGACTTGAGCTGGCGACTGCCGAAGCTATCAACGTCCATTCGGCGGCACGCAAGGAAGCGTGCTTGAATTTCAAGGAGTGAAACTGTGAAGACTGATTTATTGCGTTCGTTCGCGATCATGCTTGGGCTTGCCGTGGCTTCGGGAACGACGCATTCGACGTCTGCCGATGACAATCAGGGGCCCTCAAAGTGGAGTTCTTTCCGAGCCCCCACCGGCTCCGTTGATGAAGCTCGCCAAAAGCAGCTTCATCCTTCCGCGCACGAACCGGTCACCCCGGTCGCCGCACAGCAGCCGATTGCATACGGGCAACCGATGCAGGCCTATCCGCCGTCCGAAATGGGACGCGTGTATGAAGCTTCGGTCGGTAACCAGGTGGTGATGCAAGCTCCCATTTCCGGCGCGACGGCTCACCCCGTCCCGAGGCCAATGGCGTATCCGGCAACACCGCCTCAGGCGCCGCAAAGCCAACCTGCACCACAACCGCCCGTCGCTCGGGGTGCGCTGGCCACTGAGGATGTGAGTCAGGTATCCGCAACCGCTTACGGATCACATGACTGCGGATGCAATCATTCGAGCCCCTACGCGGCAGCTGCCTCGGCACTGTGGCCCGGGAGCGTCCCCGTTCCCCACTCAAGCGGCTGCGCGTCCGGCGGATGCTCGACGGGGATCCCCGTTGCCGGTCATGCACACGTTTCGCCCGGCTATGGAGCGGGAGCGTGCGACACCGGTGGCTACTGTGCTCCGGTTGCAACCGGACCGGGACCAATCTCGCCGTGGTTCGGCGGCGCGAACCTGCTGTTCTGGAACCTCGACGACAGCAAGGATCGGCCTCTGATCAACTACGACAATGGCGTCGAATTCACTCGCACCAGTGACTTGAATCCCGGCAGCGATATCGGATTCGATGTCCATGGCGGACGCTACTTCGGTTGCGGCAACTACGGGCTTGATGTGGGATTCATGCTCTGGGATCCCGATGCGGTTTTCCGTGACGCGATCGACGGTGGCGCAGGCTTGCGTTTCATTCACCCCGCACTCGATGACGTTTCGATCAACCGTGGTGCAGGTGCGACGCCGATCTATGATGAATACGATACCAACGCCGTTCGCATTCGTTCTCGTCGTGACATCGCTATCCAGGGCGTCGAAGTGAATCTCGTGAGCTTTGGGCTGATGGGTGCGCGACGTCTCGGACGATGCAGCTCGACTCCCGTCCTCGGCCACCACCCGAATTCATTCGGCTACTTTGGCGGAGCAACGGGACCGCTAGCACGAGCCTGCTCGGGGCGTGTTCGCATTCAGTCCTCGCACGGTTTCCGATGGTTCCGGTTCGAGGATGAACTCGAGATCATTGGCGATGTCGACGGAAACGCCGGATACCACGGCTCGGACTTGTACTACTTGGTGGATACCGAAAACAACTTGTTCGGGTACCAGTTCGGATCGCAGCTCACGTACTGCCTGGGACACAAGCTGTTCTTAAATGTGGGTGGAAAATTCGGCGTGTACGGCAATGACGTTCACTTCCGCCACACGATCGCAACGCAGACGGCAACGGCCTACACCAACTCCCAAGGCACCGGCCCTGGCGACCTGTGCTGCGAAGAGTCCGACGTGACGCTTGCGGGATTGGGCGAGCTGGACCTCGGATTTGGTTATCGCCTCGGAAATCGCTTGACGTTCTCCGGCGGCTACCGAGTCCTTGGTGTCTCGGGCATCGCGACCGCCATCGGGCAAATGCCCAACGAGTACAGCTCACGCGAAAGTGCGGCTCGCATCCACCCGAACGACGGAATCGTCCTGCACGGTGCTTATGTCGGATTCGATTACAACTGGTAATCTCGACCCTAGGTGAGTTGCCCGGCGTATTTCAGGCCTCGGCAAACGAGGCCTTTGACGGCGTCCACGTCCGCGGTCAACGCGACTTCCATGTTGGGTTTCCATTCCGGACGGAGCCGGCGATCAAAGACGGACATGCCGCGCGTCAGTTGCCCTTCCGTTTCCACGCGTCCGGCCATCTCGCGCCACTCGAACAGCTCCGGTTCTAAAACCGCGGCGATCGTGGTGGCGTCGGTGAGCGGCAGCAGTTCCCGTCCGAGACGCTGCAGCGACTTTCGGAATGCGAAGGGGACAAGTTGTTGGAGTAGCGAACCTGCACGCGATGTCTTACTGGGCAGTTCGTCCAGCAAGTCGATTCCGAAGCTGACTTTTTCGGAGACGTCGAGCGGAACCAGTGACTTGGTCGTCGCCGACTCAAAGACTTCGTTCGCCGAGACCGGATCGAAATACAAGTTGAACTCCGCAACTGTGGAAGCATTCCCGGGAGTACGGAACGCGCCCCCGCTAACGACCACTTTGTCGATCAGTTCCACCGCGGCCGGATCTCGCTGGCACAACCGAGCCAAATTGGTGAGCGGCCCGAGACACACCAACGTGATCTCCCCGGGATGCTGCCGCAACAGCTCCGCGAGCACCTTTTCACTGGGCGGCAGATGCTGACGCTCGACTTGGCCGGTGTCCAAGTCCCCCAGCCCCGAAGGACCGTTCAACTGCCGGTCATCGCTGACCGCGGCGTGTTCGGGTGGGGAGGCCTTGCCAATCCGGGGAAATCGCGGCGGGTCCAACAACGAGACGATCGAACAGACGTTCGTGGTGGCTTGTTCCGGCGAAACGGTTCCCGCAGTTGCGGTGATGGCCAGCGTATTGAGTCGCGGATCGAATAACGCACTCGTCAGCGCGACCGCGTCGTCGATTCCGGGATCCGTGTCGATAATGATTTTTCGGCTCATGGGCGATAGTGTAAGTACCGAGCCGTTTCGAAACGAGGCCGATCTGTTTAGGATCACCGCTCCGACGCACTCCCACTCTTTCCCAAGACGGTTCATGGCCGAAATCGAACAAGCGATCGAACAAGCAGCCAGTGGCGATGACCTCTCGGAAGCTCAAACGGCGGCTCTGATCGACGAAATGCTCAGCGGAGCGTCCGCGCCGGAGCAGGTCGGTCGACTTTTGTTGACGCTGCGAGAAAAGGGAGAGGCGGTGTCCGAAATTGTTGGAGCCGCCCGAGCGATGCGTCGGCACATGACGCGAATTCCGCATCACCATGAGGTGCTGCTGGACACGTGTGGGACCGGCGGCAGCCGGAGCGGCTCGTTCAATATCAGCACGGCCATCGCCATCGTCACCGCGGCGTGTGGCGTGGCCGTCGCCAAACACGGAAACCGTAAAGCGACCAGTGTCACAGGCTCCGCGGACGTTCTCGAGGAGTTGGGCGTGCCGATCGAATCCGATGCGGACGCCGTTGCTCGAAGCCTGGATGAAAACGGTCTCTGTTTCTGCTTCGCCGTGAAACTGCACCCCGCCATGCGTCACGTCGTGGCAGTCCGAAAAAAACTTGGCGTCAAGACTCTCTTCAACCTGCTCGGTCCGCTTTGCAATCCGGCCGGGGCGACACACCAGTTGCTTGGAACAAGCGATCCGCTGTCCCAACAAAAAATCGCCCGTGCCATCGCGGCGTTGGGGACCAAGCGATCCTATGTCGTGCATGCCTCCGACGGCCAAGATGAGGTTTCGCTAGACGGTCACACCGACGTCTTGCCGGTTTCCGGCAGCACGCTCGAAGACAAGCAACAGTGGACACCGGCTGATTTCGGACTGCTGCCCGCCGGCATGGAAGCCCTCGTCGCGGCCGATCCCGCCGACAGCGCCGCGATCATTCGGCGGATCCTGGACGGTGAACCCGGTCCGTGTCGCGACACGGTCCTGGCGGGGACGGCAGCCGCCTTGCACTTGGTCGGGCAAGTTTCGTCCCTTGCCGAGGGAACTTTGGAAGCCGCAAAGGCGATCGACGATGGTCGGGCCAAGGAAAAACTGGTAAAGCTTGCCGCGAAATAGGGTGCCGAGAGACCGCCGCTCGCTACAGTTGTCTGGGAGCGGATTTCGCGGTTCCCACTCCGTTTACAAGACACGATCCCTCTCGATACCGCTGATTGTCCGATTACTTGATTGAACCCGATATGAATAGTTCCGATCGCACGGCCCGATTCAACGAAATCCGCGACAAAGTGGAATCCGAACAGCGTCTCAGCCTGGACGACGGTATTTTTCTCTACGACCCGGCCGTGCCGCTCCAGCAAGTCGGTGAGTTGGCGAACTTCGTCCGCGAGCGCAAGAACGGAAACGTCGGCTACTACAACATCAACACGCACCTGAATCCCACGAACGTGTGCGTTTACCGATGTCGATTCTGTGCCTTCCGAAGTGACTTGCGTGACCCGAAGGGTTACGTGATGAACGACGAGCAGATTCTTGCTCGGGGAAAGGAAGCCACCGAAAATGGCTGCACCGAAATGCACATCGTCGGTGGCCTGCATCACAAAATGCCGTACGAGTGGTATCGCGGCTTGATCAGCTTGTTGCACACCAACTACCCGCAAATCCACCTCAAAGCCTGGACGGCGGTGGAGATCAATTGGTTCCAGTTCCAAACGAAGAAGACCAAGAGTTGGATCCTTCAAGACATGCACGAAGCCGGTCTTGGTAGCATGCCGGGCGGTGGTGCCGAAATTTTCCACCCCGAAGTTCGCGATCAACTGTGCGAACACAAGGCCAACACGCACGAGTGGCTGCAAATCCACCAAACCGCGCACGAGATCGGTTTACGAACGAACTGCACGATGCTCTACGGTCACGTCGAGGAGGCTTATCACCGAATCGATCATCTGATGCGACTCCGCGAGTTGCAGGATAAGACGGGAGGTTTCCAAGTCTTCATCCCGCTGGCGTTCCATCCCGAGAACACCAAGCTGGACAACATCAAGAAGCCGTCCGCATTGATGGACTTGCGCACCATGGCGATCAGTCGGCTGATGCTGGACAACGTCCAACACATCAAGGCCTACTGGATCATGCTGGGGATTGAAACGGCCCAAACCGCGCTCGCCTACGGGGCGGATGACATTGATGGAACGGTACGGCATGAGCTGATTTATCACGATGCAGGCGCGACCACACCGGAATGCCTGAGTGTCGACGACATCCGGCAACTGATCGTTGAAGCGGGACGCGACCCCGTCGAACGAGACACGGTCTACAACCACGTCCACCGCGAGCCCCACGACTTCACCAAGTGGACGAGTGGAGAACCCGTCTCGGTGTAGCTCCTGAGCATCCCGGGCGCCAGCCAGAATGCTCCCACATGAACGAACGATGCTGATAGCATGTGGGGTTGCTGAACCGTCGCTCGTTTCTCCGGAGAGATTTTGGAATCGATCGACAAGCGAGGTGCCTGGGTCGAGCCTGGTCCGATGCGATTTCAGCGACACGATGGACCACAAATCCGCATGGAAACGACCGTCAAGAATCTAAATACGCTGGCGGATTTCCTAATGGATTCTCGATCGCGTCGTTGAATCTCCAAAAAGTGGGCTCGGTGGCAAACCTTCGGGCATCCTTCTGCGTAAACCAACGCAACGGCGGGCTGCACTGGAGACGAACGGTGTAGCGCCGATGTCCCCTGCCACCTTCTCGCCCTCGCGACTTCATGTCTACCGAAACTGAATCCCAACTGCCCGGCTCTGAAGAAACCGTCCGATCGCTCGGGGCAGTGATGAGCAGCGAAGCCGGGTTCGAGCCGGAATTGGACGATTCTCCGCTGCGAGTGTCAGGCTTCATCTCGGTGATTCTGGCCGTCATCGGCGGCTTTTCGATCATCACGCTCCCGATGATTTTTTTCGCGATCGCAGCCGTCTTGATCGGACTGTTCGCATTGCGAAAGAGCGAATCGAGTGCTCCCCCCGTCGGGACGACCGCGGCCAAGGTCGGGATCGTATTGGCTGTGCTGCTGGGTTCCTGGGGAGGGTCACGGTACGCGTTCCGAATCCACTCGCTGAGCTCTCAAGCAGAGCACTTTGCCCGGGAGTTCGTCAAAGTCTCAGCGATGGGCAATGAGATTTACGCGAAGGAGCTTCGCAAAAGTCACGTCAACCGATTTTTGAAGACAATGCCGCTCGAAGCGAGCTACGAAAAAGCTCGTTTGGAGGCGGAAGCAAGAAAAGCGGAGAATGACGGTTACTCCAGCCCCGAAGCCGGCGATCAAGAGACCTACCAAGAAATCGTTCGCTTCCCGCCCGATCACGAGTGGTTCCTCGATCGACCGGTGCACTGCTACTACCACTACGGGCGTCAGATGGCGGAGGTCATTCTCGCGTCGGATCGTTCAGAGAAACCGTTTCGGCTCCGAATCATCCTGGAGTACCTCATCAACAAAGACGACGACGCGGCCGAATGGTACGTGGAAACGATTATGCCGTATCGAGAACGGATCGTTGCTGAGACGGTGTTGTAGTCGGCACCACCGAAAGATATGCGGGCGAGAGGATTCGAACCTCCAAGGGAATTACTCCCACAACGACCTCAACGTTGCGCGTCTGCCAGTTCCGCCACGCCCGCGACCGTTCGCAAAGTTTCGGTTAGGAATCACGATCCGTCAAGTCACCTGATGATCGGGTTCCTACCGCCCCGTCATCCGCAGATCTGTCGCGCCGCTGCCGCGATGATAGTCGACCTGCCGTACGGCTGGATGAGCGGATCGGCCTGCCATTCGGTCAGCTGCGTCGACGTCCCTCAAATGCTCTAACAAGATCCGCCGAACTTCAAAGATGGCTTGGCCGGTCATGTGAATCTTGGTGTGCTCGGCATCGACCACCAACTCACTTTCGGAGTCTTCGACCGCGGCACTGTCGTAGGTCACGATACCGTCTCCACGCCCGGCCTTCTTTTGAAACAGTGTAGGGTCTTTTAGAACACCAATGATGTTGTGGTACTTCACTTCCTCAGAGTACCGCGCCTTTTCCATCACGGGAAAGATCGGCGAGTCCGGCGCCAAGGAATCGATCGCGTTCGCCATTGTCAGCAGGTCGGTGTCGCGGAAAAGGCCGGGATTCTGCTGGACCAAGTCCTCACCGGTTTCTCGACTCATCGTCGGCAGCTTGATGAACTTTCGAGCCACCCAACGTGTCAGCCCGTTGGCGAACTCACTGCCGCGGTGGGGCGTTCCGATCGTGATCACGCGTTTGACGGACTGATTCGGTTTGAAGAACAACGTACTAACCAGCTTGTTGCGCTGCTCGGGCGCGCCACGCAGCTTCTCGGTCGGTTGATCGGTTACGATTCGCCAAAAATCACTTCCACTGTCGATCGTCTGCATCCGGCTGATCAACCCGCCCATGCTGTGACCGACCAACACCATTTGATCGAGCGGGCGGTCCCGCTGAACTGGATCAAAGGTCTGACGCAACTCACGCAGATCCGTTCGTAGCTGGGTCGCGCTCAACCAAAACGGTTGCCCCGACGGGTAGAGGTAGAACCAGAATTGGTAACGCTCGCGGATCTCGGGAAAACTTCGCAAGTCATTGAACATGTCCATCCAGGTCCGCGGACTCGACCAGAGCCCGTGAACCATCAACACCGGAATGCGATCCGGATCATAGGGTTCGAGCATGTATAGTCCACGGTGCTTTGCAGCATCGCGCGGATTCAGTAATCCCTCGGTCTCCGCGTTGCGTTCACGAAATTTCGGCGTATCGAGGAAGAACGCGAGCGGCGTGGTGAGGTCGGTTTCCAAAGGCACCCAGTGATTCGCCAGCTTGACCTGGTTCGCACTGAGCGGATCGAAGAATTCCAAAACGCACACATTTTCATCGGGGACATTGCCATCCGCATCCGCGGTACGGTTGGCTGACGATGGGCACCGCATCATCGCCGTCATCGCGTAACTCAGTTCATCGGGATAGTACTTCTCGCGCGGGTCCGTCGATTCACTTGCTTTGCGGACCGCGATCATCGGAACGCCGACACCGAACGTCGTGTGCTTACTCCGAAGCGTCGCAATTTCATAGTCGCTGACGAATTCGTAGCGATCGAATTCATCCGGGTTCCAGTTGCCCCGCAACTCCGTCCTCACGACGAAGGTCTTTTCGGGAGTCTCAACACGGTATGTCTTACCGGGTTGCAAGCGATTTTCCTTGCACAGCAAACGCAGCGTGTCCTCCAGCGACTCGTTGTACAAATCGCAAGTCGCACGGAACTGCGGATCGTAATGATTCCGGGTGAGAGAAAACTCATCCGAGAACAGGTAGCCGTAGCTACTGGTCAGAGTCACGCCGTAGTAACCCAAGGCGACACTGTCCTCACCCAATTGTTCGGACTTCTTTCCCTCGACGTAAGAGAGTTCGGCGAGAGCGTGAATTAATTCGGGATCTCGATTCTCACGAACCCGTTTCTGCATGTCGCGCAGGCAGACCTTGGCGTCATCGTGGTATCCGTCACGAAGTCCATATTTCCGCAGCGTGTTCCACGTGCGTTCGCTGATCTGTGGTCCCTGACGCGTCATCAATCGCAACGATTGAGCCAACGGGTTCTCACGAACGGCTCTTGGAGAAAGATAGCGTGCCGGTGAGCACCCCATGGTGCTGACGATCAACAGCACGTTCAGACACAACGGAGTAAACCAGCGGCGCATGAGCGACGGCCGCGATCGGGCATCGTGCCACCGCTCCTTTCGTCGTTCAATTGCTTGCCATCGCAGCATTCCGCTGACCCATCCTTGGTTCTCGCGCATCAAAACAGTTGCGAAAATACGTGCATCGGCGGTCAAATGTCAATTTCAACCTGCCGATGTCGGCCGTTACTTCACCCGGGTGTTTCACGGAACCGGTTTCACGATTGCGATGCGCGGCCGCATGATGCGAACACCACTGTGGAAACGGCACAAAAAGCGGTACATTTCCAGTTTGCGGATGTAAATCCGTGTTCCCCACGCCACTTCAAATTGCCGCGTCTCCGAGCGATCCATGCCAGAACTTCGCCGAAAACCCGTCGTGTTAATCGTTCGTGATGGCTGGGGCGAGAACCCGTTTTCCAAATGGGACAAGTCCAACTCGGTCGTCCAGGCATCGACGCCCGTCTCCGACAAACTGATGGAGAGCTACCCGAATGTTTTGATCAAAACGTCTGGAGAAGATGTCGGACTGCCGGGCGGCGTGATGGGGAACAGCGAAGTCGGGCATCAGAACATTGGTGCCGGACGAATTGTTGACCAAGAAGTCATGCGGATTACACGCTCGATCCGTGAAGGTGCTTTCTTTGAAAATGATGTGCTTCTGGGCGCGATGGAGCACGTTCGCAAGACAGGAGGTTGCTTGCACGTGCTGGGTTTGATGTCAGATGGACGAGTTCACAGCGACCTTTCGCACGCGCTCGCCGTTGTGGAACTCTATAAGCAGCAGGGCCTGCGGCCCGATGGGTTAGTCATACACGCGATTACCGATGGGCGTGACACCTCTCCACGAGGTGGCATCGATTACGTCCAGAAAGTCCAGGACAAACTGGACACGGAGCAGGTCGGACGCATTGGCACCGTTGTCGGGCGGTTTTATGCCATGGACCGTGACCTGCGGTGGGAACGCGTCGAATCGGCCTACCAGGCTCTAACGAAAGGAACCTCGCGTACCGCCACGTCCGCCAAAGAAGCGATTCAGTCTTACTACGACAATCCAACCGAACCCAGCCGCAGCGGCGATGAGTTCATCGAAGCGACCACGATCATCCCAGACGGCATGAAGCCCGCGACCGTCCAAGACGGCGATGCAATCGTCTTTATCAATTACCGAGGCGATCGAACGCGCGAGATTACGAAGGCGTTCGTTTATGACGATGCCACTTGGGCAGCGATTGACGGCGGCGGCTTCGATCGCGGGAACAAGATCGAGGACCTCTATTTCGCAACCATGACGGGCTACGAGACAGGGCTACCGGTCAACGTGATTTTCGAAAAGCCGCCGAAGATGCCGAACATCCTCGGCCAGTATTTGAGCGAACAAGGCCTCAAACAATTTCGGTGTGCGGAGACGGAGAAATATCCACACGTCACCTTCTTTTTCAACGATTACCGGGACGATCCATTCCCCGGCCAGTCTCAGGAGATGGCACAGTCGCCGCGGGATGTTTCAACCTACGACCAAAAACCCGAGATGTCCGCCGCAGAAGTGACTCAGTATGTGCTGACCGAAATCGAATCGGGGCAAAGTGATGTACTCATCGTGAACTTTGCCAA
Organism: Planctomycetota bacterium; assembly: GCA_039821235.1. Classification (GTDB taxonomy): domain Bacteria; phylum Planctomycetota; class Planctomycetia; order Pirellulales; family Pirellulaceae; genus Stieleria. Next base: position 11,951 of record JBCBOO010000037.1, on the reverse strand, counting down.
CGGTGACATGGTCGGGCACACGGGAGTGCTGGAGGCCGCGGTGAAGGCGGTCGAAGTCGTCGATGAATGCGTCGGCAAAATCGTTGACGCCACACTCGCCAAAGGTGGTTCACTGGTGATCACGGCGGACCATGGCAACTGCGAGCAAATGATCAACCCGGAGACGGGAGGCCCTCATACGGCGCACACCACGTATGATGTGCCCCTGATCGTGGTGGAGCCGGATTTGGGTGACACGACTCTTCGAACAGGAGGACGCCTCGCGGACATCGCGCCGACCGTGCTCGTACTCCTCGGTCTTTCCAAACCGTCCGAGATGACTGGCGAAAGCCTCCTTGACCTCGGCAGTCCGTAGGCGTCAGCCCACGTCGCCTCGTCCTTCGACCAGGCCTGTCAGTCGATCATTGCCTTCCTTGGGACAGCAGGAAGCTCGTCCTCCATCCCCCCTCATCCAACCCCACCGCATCCATGACTGAGTCCTCGAAAGTCTCCCGGATCGTTTACACGTTCACTGATGAGGCACCCGCGCTCGCGACGCATTCGTGGTTGCCTGTCGTCCAAGCTTTCACGTCGGCCGCCGGGATCGAGGTCGAAACGAAAGACATTTCACTCGCGGCTCGAATTCTCGCTTCGTTCCCAGAGTCGCTCACTGACGAACAGCGACGCGCCGATTCACTTGCGGAACTGGGACAGTTGGCCAAGCAGCCCGGTGCCAACATGATCAAGTTGCCAAACATCAGCGCGTCGGTCCCGCAGTTGACGGCCGCAATTGGTGAGCTACAAGCCGCCGGCTATGCCATCCCGAACTATCCCGCCACCCCGTCGAACGACGAAGAGGAATCGATCAAAGCTTGCTATGCCAAGGTGCTTGGTAGCGCGGTCAATCCCGTACTACGCGAGGGCAACTCGGACCGCCGGGTCGCTGCTCCCGTCAAGAACTATGCCAAGAAACACCCTCACTCGATGGGAGCTTGGGAATCCGATTCGCCGGCGCACGTCGCTCATATGACGGACGGAGATTTCTACGGCAGCGAGCAATCAGCCGTGGTCACTCGGCCAGGCCAGCTTACCATCCGCCTGGTCGCATCCGATGAAACCACAACGGTTCTGCGTGACGGCATCGCCGTTGAGGAAGGTGAGATCGTTGATGCGGCCGTGATGTCGGTACGTCAACTGCAAGCCTTCTATCAAGCCGAAATCGAGGATGCTCGCAAGAAGGACCTGCTGCTCTCGTTGCACCTGAAAGCGACGATGATGAAGGTCTCTGATCCGATTTTGTTCGGTCATGCCGTGCGAGCCTACTTCACCGACGTGTTCGAAAAACACCGGGATACGTTCGAGCGTCTTGGCGTGAACCCTCGAAACGGTGTGGGTGGAATCGAGTCCAAGATCTCCGCGTTGCCTGACGATCAGGCCGATGAAATCCGCAACGATCTTAAAGCGACCTTCACTTCGTCGCCCCAGCTCGCCATGGTGGATTCGGACCGCGGCATCACCAATTTACACGTTCCCAGTGACGTGATCATTGATGCATCGATGCCCGCTGCCATTCGATCGTCGGGAAAAATGTGGGGCCCTGACGGAAAACTCCATGCGACCAAGGCTTTGATCCCCGATCGATCCTATGCGCGTGTTTATCAAACGGTGATCGAGTTTTGCAAAGAGCACGGTGCATTCGACGTTGCCACAATGGGGACCGTCAGCAACGTCGGACTGATGGCCAAGAAAGCCGAAGAATATGGATCACACGACAAGACCTTCGAAATCTCAACCGAGGGAACGGTCGAAGTTGTCGACGGTGACGGCAGTGTTTTGTTGCAACAGCCCGTCGAGCCGGGTGACCTGTTCCGGATGTGTCAGACCAAGGACGTTGCCGTCAAAGACTGGGTCCGACTGGGTGTTGAGAGGGCACGACTGACCGGCAGCCCTGCCGTCTTTTGGCTGGATGAAGCTCGCGCCCACGACGCGAATCTGATCTCCAAAGTCAACGCGTACCTTCCGCAACACGACACGGAGGGTCTGGACGTGCACATCATGAACACGACCGACGCCACTCTGTTCACGTGCAAACGCGTCCGCGAAGGTTTGGATACGATTGCGGTGACTGGCAACGTTTTGCGAGACTACCTCACCGACCTGTTTCCAATTTTGGAGTTGGGAACCAGTGCAAAAATGCTGTCGATCGTTCCGCTGCTCGCCGGCGGGGGGCTTTTCGAAACGGGGGCCGGAGGCTCCGCGCCAAAACACGTTCAGCAGTTCGTCAGTGAAGGACACTTGCGGTGGGATTCGCTCGGCGAGTTCTTGGCACTCGCGGTCTCGCTGGAAGACCTGGCGCAGAAATCCGGCAACGCTCGCGCGGCGGTGCTGGCGGCCGCATTGGACCAAGCGACGGAGTGCTTCCTGGACCGAGACAAGTCTCCGAAGCGAGACGTGGGAGCACTCGACACGCGAGGCAGTCACTTCTACATGACCCTGTACTGGGCGCAGGCACTGGCCACTCAAACGACCGACCCCGAGCTCGCCAAGGTCTTTCAGCCACTCGCCGAAACACTCGCCGAATGCGAGGACAAGATTCTCTCGGAACTCGCCGCGGCACAGGGCAAACGCGTCGACTTGGGAGGCTATTACCTCCCCGCGTGTGACAAAGCCGCTGCCGCGATGAGACCCAGTGAAACGTTGAATCGAGCGATCGATTCCTTTCACGCCGCCTAACTAGCGAGTACTAGCCGCTTCACTAACCCGCCGGCGGTGGTGGCGGTGGAGCCTGTGCGGCAAAGAGTGACGAAAGAGCAGGAACGGTGTTGGCCGCTGACCAGCCGTCCATCCCTGCACTCCAAACGAGCGACTCGGCGGAAACTTCGCCACTCTGAACCCCGGCGGCAAGTTGCTGCAGCGTGTAGGGACCTTTGGTTTGCCCTCCGACTGCTAGGTGGAACGCCTGTTGAGGTGGTGGCGGTGGAGCTTGTGCCGCTGCGGCCATGCCGCCCGCCGGAACACCGCCCATCATTCCCGGCATCATACGCCCCGCCATCGCCAGCCCCATCCCGAGCCCCATTCCGTCGGCCGCTCCACCGCCGGCGGGATTCTCGGCCGCTGCCGTCATGGCATTGCCCATCTGATACTGCTGGAACCGGTTCATGTCCCCGATCACGCCCATGCTGGTCCGCGTATCAAGTGCCTTTTCAACTTCTTCGGGCAGCGAAATATTGACGACAACCAACCTTGGACAGTCCAAGCCATACTCATCGTCAATTTGCTCGACCAGCTTCTCGCGAACCGTATCCGCAAGCTCCTGGTAGCGACTCGCCAGATCGAGCGCCGGGATCTTCAGTTCCGCGACGGCCTGACTAAACGAAGACGTGATCATCGAACGAAGTAGATCCGTGATCTCATCCGCTTGAAAGTCTTCATCCGTGCCAACCAGTTCTCGAAGCAGCGCTTTCGCATCGGTCGCTTGCAGCGAGTAGGTTCCAAACGCCCGTATTCGAATCGGGCCGAACTCAGGATCGCGAAGCATCACCGGATTGGGAGTGCCCCACTTCATGTCGGTCAGTTGTGTCGTGTTGACAAAGTAAACTTCGGCCTTGAACGGACTTTCAAAACCGTACTTCCAACCTTTCAGCGTTGAAAGGATCGGCATGTTGGCGGTTTCCAACTGGTAATGCCCCGGCGGATAGGCATCCGCGATTTGCCCCTGGCTAACCAAGACGGCCATCTGCCCGGGGCGAACGATCAACTGGGCACCGTTCTTGATCTCGTTGCGGTAACGAGGAAATCGCCAAACGAGCGTATGATGCGAATCATCGATCCACTCGACGATATCAATCAATTCGTTACGTAGCCGATCAAACAAACCCATCGTGCATCTCTCAAAATTCGCAGCGAAAAAACATGGTCGGGAAAACGCGGCCGATCGCGACAAATTCCCTGCAGGATTCCAGGCGGAATTAGAACCGTCCGGGGGCGCGAAACGCGCTCGCCAGACTCCGCCGGGAAGCAATTTAACAGAATTTAGCCAAACGCAACGACTTCCAATCGACGGGCAACCGCTACTGCCCGGCTTTTTTGCTTGGAACCCGTAGAACCCTCCTTCGGCAAACCTCCGCGACGGTTCACGTATCGAAGCGGACGCGTCCGCAGCCTGTTTTTGGATTCACTGCGGATGGGTGTTCATTCGTAGCGGTCAACCTTACATTCCGTTTGGCCGGGTAGCTCACCGTGCCATACCGCTCGTCTTCGCCTCACTCGCCACCGAAATGCCTCAGAACACGCCCGACCTTTTTGCACCCGACAAGCGGCTGTTCCTGCTTGACGGGATGGCGCTGATTTACCGAGCCCACTTTGCGTTGATCCGCAGCCCCCGTTTTACGTCCGGCGGACAGTGCACGTCCGCCGTCTTTGGATTGTTCAACGCGATCATGGACATTTTCGCGAAACAAGATCCGACGCATATCGCGTGCGCCTTCGACACATCCGAACCCACGCAACGTCACATCGAGTACCCGGAGTACAAAGCCCAACGTGACGAGATGCCCGAGGACTTGTCGAGCCAAATCACCTTGGTCGACCGGTTGCTCGATGCGCTCAACATTCCCGTCCTCCGCATGCCGGGCTACGAAGCGGACGACGTGATCGGAACACTCGCCCACCAGGCCTCCGAAAAAGGCTTTCAGACCTGGATGGTCACGCCAGACAAAGACTATCACCAACTGGTGACGCCCAACATTCATGTGTACAAGCCCGGCCGAAAGGGTGGCGAAGTCGAAATCCTGGGTGTCCCCGAAGTCTGCGCGCAGTGGCAAGTCGAAAAGGTCGAACAGGTCATCGACGTCTTGGGGCTGATGGGCGATTCCAGCGACAATGTTCCGGGCGTTCCAGGAATCGGCCCAAAGACGGCGATGAAGCTGATCGGTCAGTTCGGAAGCGTGGAGGGCGTGCTGGAAAACTCCAACAAACTGAAAGGAAAGCAGCGTGAACGCATCGAAGAGAATTCCGAGCAAGCATTGCTCTCCAAGCGTTTGGTCACGATCCAACTGGATGTTCCAGTGGAACTCGACTGGAGCACTTTGATACGCGAGCCTCATGACGATGCCAAGCTCCGTGCGTTGTTAACCGACTTGGAATTCGAAACCATCGGCAAACGAATCTTTGGCAAATCATTCTCCGTGGCGTCGGCCAAGTCGGCTGTGGTTCGTGAAAAACGCGAACGCGAGATTCAGCAATCGCTTTTTGACGACGAACCCAGCGAACGAAAGACACTCGCCGAAGTGCCACACCAATACACCACGGTAACCACTTCGAAAGACCGAGCGGCCCTCATCGAACGACTCAAGACAGCCGACGAGTTCTGCTTCGACACCGAAGCAACCGGACTGGATCCGCGCACGGCACAACCGCTCGGACTCTCATTCTGTCTTTCACCGCACGAAGCCTTCTATGTCGTTTGTCCGGAAGACACCGAATCATGCCGAAAGGTGCTCGCCGAGTTCTCGGTGGTCTTCGCCTGCAATCGTACGATGAAAATCGGACACAATCTTAAGTACGACGTCACGCTGTTGAAATGGAACGGAGTCGACGTCGCCGCGCCGATGTTGGACACGATGCTGGTCCACACGCTCACCGAACCCGAAATTCGCCACGGACTGGACTCACTGTGCGAGCTGTACTTGAACTATCAACCGATCTCAACGGAGTCTCTGATCGGTCCCAAAGGCAAGGACCAAAAGAGCATGGCCGACGTTCCGCTCGAGCAGCTTGCCGAGTACGCGTGCGAAGACGCCGATGTCACGTTTCAGATCGCCCAAATCCTCAAGTCTGTCGTCAAAGAACGTGACGCGTCACAAGTCTGCGACGAAGTGGAGTGCCCGCTGATTCCGGTCTTGGTAGACATGGAATACAACGGCATCACGCTCGACACCGCATCACTCCAAGAATACGCGACCACGCTCCAAACGGAGATCGACCAACTCGAACGTTCGATCTTCGCGGCAGCGGATGAAGAGTTCAACATCGACTCACCGAAACAACTCGGTGTCATTCTCTTCGAAAAACTGCAACTCGAAGAACGTCCCAAGAAAACAGCGACCGGGCAGTACTCCACTCGCGAAGCGGAACTCGAACGACTCTCCAGCAAGCATGAGATCATCCGTGACGTGCTCGACTACCGAAACGCTCGCAAATTAAAATCAACTTACGTGGACCAGTTGCCGACTGCGGTGAATCCTGACACCGGTCGACTGCACACACACTACAGCCAAACATGGACGGCAACCGGCCGGATGCAGTCCAACGATCCCAACTTGCAAACGATTCCCGTTCGCAAGGAAAGAGGTCGAGAGATTCGCGCGGCGTTCGTTCCACGAGACGAGAACCATCTGATTCTCTCGGCGGACTACTCCCAGATCGAACTGCGAATCATGGCGGAGTTGAGTGAAGACGAATCGATGCTCAGCGCTTTTGTCAATGAAGAAGACATTCACACCGTCACGGCCTCAAAAGTCTACAAGGTCGATCCCGATGAGGTGACGCGTGAAATGCGTTCCAAAGCCAAGACGGTCAACTTCGGCATCATCTATGGCATCAGCGCGTTCGGACTGCAGCAGCGGCTCAACATCCCTCGGGCCGAAGCCAGCGACCTGATCAAAAACTACTTCGAGAAGTACCCCGGCGTGCAGTCTTACATCGATCGCACCATCGCCTTTGCGAAAGAACATGGTTTTGTTGCGACCAAGACCGGACGACGCCGCTACATCCGCGAGATCACGAGTCGGTCGCGAACGTCCGTTGCGGGCGCCGAGCGATTGGCCATGAACAGTCCCATCCAAGGCACCGCCGCCGACATGCTCAAGCTGGCGATGGTTCGAGTGCATCGAGCACTCCGAGAAGGCGGCTTCCAAACCAAAATGTTACTGACCGTTCACGACGAACTCGTGTTTGACCTCTACAGAGAAGAGCAGGCTACCGTGCTTCCCGTGATCGAAGACGCCATGAAAAATGCGTTACCGATGAGCGTTCCGATCGTGGTCGAGATGGGAACCGGTGGGAACTGGCTGGAAGCTCACTAGACGTCAAATGGCGAATTCCAAACGTAGGACAGGCTTCCAGCCTGTCTAGTCAAGGTCGACAGGGCTGGAAGCCTCTCCTACTTATTGTTCACACGTTGCACCGTGCGACTCAGTGAGAAACTCGAGTCGGTACTCCTTCAGCCGCTCCCTTACAATCTGTTTTCAACATGGTTCTACCGCCAACCATTGACTTCCAGAACGAGTTGGAACTGAGCTCCCAGGAATTCATCGATGTTTTGCGCCGGTCGACACTTGCCGAACGGCGACCGGTCGACGATCGCGAACGAATCGAAGGAATGCTGCGCAATGCGGACCTGATTCTCACCGCTCGCCAACCGTCCGGACGGTTGGTCGGCGTCGCAAGAGCCATCACCGACTTTCATTACTGCACTTATTTGTCCGACCTGGCCGTCGCCAAAGACTTCCAACGACTCGGTATCGGCAAGCGTCTGATTGACGAAACGCACAATGCGGCCGGACGGCAGACGTCCCTGATCCTGCTCGCGGCCCCGGCCGCCCGGGAGTACTACCCGCATCTCGGAATGCAATCACACGATTCGTGCTGGATCGCAAAACCTCATTCGGAGTCGTAGACCGGCAACGGAAAATCCGCTTCGACGGTTCGATCGGCGCGGAATGCGGCTTCCATCCGCGCCACAACTTCGGGGTGCGCCGAAGCCAGATCGTTTGCTTCTTGGGGATCGGCCTCCAGATCGTAAAGCTCCCACGAACCGGGCTGTTTGCGGTTCAGGTTGCGGCGAATCGCTTTCCATTTCCCGTCTCGCATCGCGGCAATCCCACCGTAACCGCCGAAACACCACAGCAGCGGTTTATCACGCTCGATTGAGCCACCTTTCAGGAGCGGCGTGAGGTCTTCACCATCGAGCGTTTGACCGCTGGGAAGACTTCCACCACCCATCGAAGCGAGCGTTGGGAACCAATCGGGAAAGTAGCTCGGGACGGCAGTTTTGCTGCTTGGCGTGACCACGCCCGGCCATCGAACCAACGTCGGCACACGAAGCCCACCTTCGTAACAGCTGCCTTTGAAACCACGCAGCCCAGCAGTGGATTCAAAGAAAGTGCACGCAGCTCCGCCGATGTGGAACTTGGGATTGCGTCCGCCGTGCGTCGGACCATTGTCCGAAGTGAAGATCACGATCGTATTGTCTTCCAGCCCATGACGCTTGAGTCGCTTGAGCACGGTCCCGACGTGCTCATCCAAATCCGAGATCATCGCCGCGTAAGCCGCTCGTGGTCGCGGATGTGGCAAGTATCCGTTGTCCCCACGATAGGGTCCATTCTCTTCGTCCCATTCCGTGGGATAGCGATCAATCCACTCTTGTGGAGGCTGCATCGCAACGTGAGGCTCGACGAACGGCAAGTAAAGAAAGAATGGCTTGTCTTTATTCGCATCAAGAAACCGAATGGCCTCGGCTAAAATACGGTTGGGAGCATAAGTCTTCGCACGGTAATCATCGGCAACGATTTCGCCTTCCGGTTTGCGATCGTGTCCCGGAATCGGATAGCTATTGATCCGAACCTCGCGTTCGTTGCTATCCAGAAAAAGCGGATAGTAGCTGTGAGCGTTGCGTTGCCCGTTGTATCCGAAGAACCGATCAAACCCTTGCTTGATGGGAGAGCCGGTTGTGTTGGACGGCCCAAGTCCCCACTTACCAAAGGCCCCCGTCGCATACCCCGCGTCACGGAGGACTTCCGCGATCGTGGTGATCTCAGCCGTGATGGGAAACTGCCCGGGAAAGACACGTCCATTGCCCGAATCTCGATTCGCACGTATCTCCGCGTGTCCCAAGTGCTGTCCCGTCATCAACGTGCAACGCGCCGGCGCACAAACAGGAGCCCCCGTGTAATGCTGCAAGAGTTTCATGCCGTCGGCGGCGAGCTGGTCCAAATGGGGCGTCAGGATTTTCTCCTGGCCAAAGCATCCCAATTCGCCGTATCCCAAATCATCCGCGAGAATAAAAACGATGTTCGGACGCGCGACTGGATCCGAACCCGTCTGTTGGGCAGCCACCTTTCCGGTCGGCAAACAGGAAAGCGAACAAAAACCGAGTAGGACGAGTCCGCTGATCGCCCCGTTCGAGAGAATCCGACGAAAACCGGCCTGCGCCAAGGATTGAAATGGAACCACTCTAAAACCTATTGCTTGAATGCTGGCCTTGGTCGAACGGTCTGGGATCGCGTTCTACCATGCAGGGGAGGGGGACTTTCTGCTTTGAATAAACAGAGGGATAGGAGGCCGTAGTCTCTTCGCTGCAAACTCCCAAGTCAAATCTCGCGACCCAGCGAGCTCATCACCAATCTCGACCTACCGAAAGTCGCGGGTGCGAAGTGTCAGCCCCTCGACTTCTCCGGCCAGATCCGTCACTCGTCCAACGATGACGTGAATCACACCCTCTCGGTTTTCCAGTTTTCCGTCCACCAACCAGGCATTGCTGGTCTTTGTGATCCGATAAAAGCGATCCCATACTTTTGGAAACAGGACCAGGTTGATTGAACCCGTTTCGTCTTCCAGCGTGACGAACGTGATGCCCTTTGCCGTGCTCGGTCGCTGGCGCATCAACACCAAGCCTGCGACCCGGACATGCCTTCCGTCACGAAGCGATGGCAACTGCGAAGCGGTGACGCAGCGTTTTTTTTCCAGCTCGCCACGCACGAATCCCATCGGGTGTCCTTTCAAGCTGATTCCGGTGGTGTCGTAGTCCGCGTAAACCTCTTCCAATGATGACATGGGGACCAGCTGATCGGGTAAAGCTTCGTCGTCATCCACGGATTCCAAAAGCGGCGCATTTCCCGGTTGATTTTCTTGCGCCAGCGACTGCCAAATCGCCGCGCGACGGTCACCTGCCAAGCAGGCGAGCGCATCCGCGCCGGCGAGCACGTCGACCACGGCTTGCGAAAGAGATCCTCGTCGGCAGAGGTCTGCGATATCGGTGAACGGTCCTCCGTTTTGACGAGCCGCCAGGGCGCGGTTGGCGGCTTCCACAGAAAGGCCACGAATGGTGTTCAACCCCAAGCGAATCATTGGTTCTTTCCGATTCGGATCCGGCACCAATTTCGATTCCCAATCACTTTCGTTAATGTCGGCCGGGCGAACCGCCACGCCATGATCACGAGCGTCCCGGATCAATTGGGCGGGAGCGTAGAAGCCCATTGGCTGGCTATTCAGCAACGCACAGCAGAACGCGGCGGGGTAATGGCATTTGAGGAAGCAGGATGCATACACCAGTAGTGCAAAACTAGCCGCGTGCGACTCGGGAAAACCGTATTCACCAAAGCCACGAATTTGGTTGAACACCTGATCCGCGAACTTTCCCGTCAGCCCGTTCTGCTTCATGCCTTCAAGCAACTTGTTACGAAACTGATCGATCACCCCGGGCCGCCGCCAAGCCGCCATCGCACGTCGCAACTGGTCCGCTTCACCGGGCGTAAACCCGGCGGCAACGACGGCCAATCTCATCGCCTGTTCTTGAAAAATTGGCACACCCAGCGTTCGCTTCAAGACGTCGCGGATCGCCTCGTTGGGATAGATCGCAGCCGCAGGGTTCTCGCGAGCTCTTAGGTAGGGATGGACCATATCGCCCTGAATGGGCCCCGGTCGAACGATCGCAACTTCGATCACCAAGTCGTAGTAGCAACGCGGACGCAGCCTTGGCAACATGCTCATCTGTGCGCGGCTTTCGATTTGAAAAACACCCATCGTGTCCGCTCGGCAGATCATGTCGTAAGTGGGCGTGTCATCGGGCAGGAGCGTCGCCAGCGACCAGGCGTCGCCGTAGTGATTGCTCACGAGATCGAAACAACGATGAAGAGCCGACAGCATGCCGAGTGCCAGCACATCGACCTTCAAGATACCGAGTTCTTCCAAATCGTCTTTGTCCCACTGAATGACCGTTCGGCCCGGCATCGCCGCGTTCTCGATCACACTCATCTCGCACAGCCTGCCTGCTGACATCACCATGCCGCCGACATGTTGCGAAAGGTGCCTTGGGAAACCCACGAGATTCTCGATCAGATAGATGAATCGCTTTCCCGTCGAAGACTCTGGATCCAATCCGCAATCGGCCATCCTTGGCAGGGAAGCTTCGCGAACAAAATGAGGGCCCGCCATCTTCGAGAGCGCGTCGATCAAATCGGCTGACAAACCAAGCGTCTTCCCCACTTCGCGGATCGCACTCTTGTTTCGGTACGTGGTGACCGAAGCCGTCATGCCGGCACGATCGCGACCATATTTCTCGTAAAGGTACTGCAGCACTTCCTCACGGCGCTGATGTTCAAAGTCGACGTCGATATCAGGTGCTTCATTCCGTTCGCGACTGATAAACCGTTCGAAGAGGAGTTCCGTTTGACTGGGGTCGACGTTGGTAATTCCGAGGCAATAGCAGACGGTCGAGTTCGCAGCACTGCCGCGTCCTTGGCACAAGATGTTCTTGCTGCGAGCAAAGCGAACCATATCCCAGACGGTGAGGAAGTACGCTTCGTATCGCAGCTCCGTGATTAATTCCATTTCATGCCGCAACAGCTCGATCACACGCTGCGGAACTCCGCCGGGCCAGCGCTGCTTGGCTCCTTCCCAAGTCAATCGGCGAAGGTGTTCGGTCAACGTCATTCCCTTCGGTGCGATCTCTTCCGGATATTCGTATCGGAGCTCGCTCAGATCAAAGGTGCACTGCTGAGCGATCTCGACGGTCCGATCCAAACACTCGGGATGATCGCGAAACCGATGAGCCAGTTCATCGAGACGTCGCAAACCGAAATGACTGTTGCTGAATCGCTGGTCATGAACTTGGTCGATCGTGGTTCCGTTTCGAATCGCCGTCAAACAGTCGTGCAGGAGCATCCGTTCCGGTCGATGGTAGTGCACGTTTC
>JBCBOO010000379.1:0-4881 GCA_039821235.1 Planctomycetota bacterium | reverse complement strand
CCAGCGACGTTGGTTTCTCCTTACTGAAGGTGACCTTGCTTTCTTGCTGTTCTTACGCGGCACTCTTCCTCGTGATTGGTGTTCTCTTCTATCGCCGAACGATGGTTGCCGCCGTGCTCTACACGGTAATCGTGGAGTACATCGTTTCGTTCATTCCGGCGATGGTTAATAAATTCACCATCAACTATCGTTTACGCGGGCTGATGGCCGAATGGATGCAGTGGGAAGAAGCCAAGACGAGGGCTCAAGCGATCTTTGGGGATGAACCCGCCTCGACCCACTTGACCATATTGGGCATCACGACCGTTGTGTTGCTGGCCGTGGCTTTTTACAGAGTTCAGACGACTGAATTCCCTATGACCCAGGAAGGCTGATCACTGGCGACCTACCGCGAGGGCTACATTCGGACGCCGACGGAAAGCAAGATATTTGCGTAGCGTTGTTGATCGGCCGTCTGAATGGTGAGCACATGATCTTCGGTGCTGACCGCTTGGTAGAAATCCCACTTTTCGATGGGCTCGAGTTCCAACTCCAACCCCTCGGAAACGATCGTTTTTCGATAGTCATCCCAAACGGGAGGATCTCCGTCGAGTGCATAGGGGCCCTCAGTTTCTGTCTTCATCGTTTGCACTTTTTCGATCGGAACTGCCGACAGCACGGCTTCGAGGACTTGATTGCAGTTGACAACGCCGGGCATCAAGTTGAGGCTCACGAGTTCGGCCCGCGGCCCTCGCTTGCTGGCCGCCGGGTAATTTCCGTCGGCGATCAGAATGGTACTGTGATGCCCCGAAGCAGCCAAAATCGAGGAAATTTGTGGGTGAATCAGTTTGTGGCGTAACATAGAAGTTGTCGATGAATCAGGAGAACGGAACGTTGTCTGCGCGGTTGGATCCGCGGGCAATCAAGGGGCGAGTACTCTAACAGTTTGGTAGCGGTGTGTGGAATCGACGATTGAGATTGGGCAACTACATCGGCATCGACGTCTTCGTCCATTGGACGTTTGGACTGTTGGTGGCGTACGTCGCTTGGGCGAGTGTCCAAGACGGTTTGTGGGGCGTGTTGTTCAGCGTGATTCTGCTCGCAACGATGTTTTTGTGCGTGACGCTGCATGAGTACGGGCACGCTTTGGTCGCGCGGCGGTTCGGCATTGAAACCATCGACATCACGCTGTTGCCCATCGGAGGCGTCGCGAGATTGACGCGCATCCCACGCATTCCCTTTCAAGAGTTCTTGGTGGCGGTCGCAGGTCCCGCCGTCAACGTGGTGATTGTTGGTGTGCTCTTGATCGCGTTGACGTTCGTGCCCCTGCTGGGGCTACCGGCATGGGGTGAGATTGTGAGCGACCCGGAAGTCTTTTATGCGGTTGTCTCGTCGATGAACACCGCCTCTCCTCTCGGGTTCGTTCTTTCGTTGGTGTTGATCAACACCGCACTGGTTCTCTTCAACATGATTCCCGCGTTCCCGATGGATGGCGGCCGGGTGTTGCGCAGCGTGCTTGCCGTCGCGTTTGAGTATCGCCGAGCGACGCGGATCGCATCGGTTGTCGGCGTCGGTTGTGCCGTCTGCATGGCACTGGCGGCAATCTACTACAACGCGTTTACTGCCGGCTTGGTGGCTGTTTTTATTTGTTATGCCGGGCTCGCCGAAGCACGCCAAGTCGATTTGATCGAGCCGATTCGGCACCTGACGGTTGGTGATGTCATGATTCACCGTCCTCCCCACTTGGTTGCCGACGAGCCGCTTGCGGAGTTTTTGACACAGCTTCCTTTTTGTCCCGTTCCCGCATTGCCCGTGACGGTTGGCGATCACGTGATCGGAATTCTGACACTCGCTTCGATTTCTGATGCGACAAGGTCGGAAGCGTATTCCAGTTACACGGCCGGCATGCTCGCCGACCATGAGGCGCCGATTTTGACGCCGCAGCATCGGCTAGAAGACGTGCTCACGCAATTGAATCGTGGGCGACGGCAATTTGCAGTCGCTGACCAAACAGGTGTGCTGGTTGGCTTGCTTGATCTGGACACGCTTCGCAGTGGCGTCCAGTTGGCGTAAGGCACATCTTTGCCCTGGCATGCGTGCGTCAAACCCAAATTCGCATGGTTGCAAATCGGATTCGCGACGAACGAGATTCTGTGAGATTTTTAGTGACCTCGAAGTCAATCTCCGGAGCGCGGAATCTGATCGGGGGGCACCCACCGAGAACCGATTGTCGTTACACTTGGGGAATGCCGAACGCCACCGAATCGACGTCTTTGCTGTCGCCCGACCTACTCGCTCGCCTTGAGCGTCTTGAGCTGGTTTCGCGGAAGGTTTTTCGCGGCCGCATGAAGGGCGAGCGGCGTAGCAAACGCAAAGGTCAGAGCGTTGAGTTCGCCGATTTTCGCAATTACGTCGCGGGCGATGATTTGCGACTGATCGATTGGAATCTCTACGCCCGTCTGGACCAACTGTTTCTCAAGTTGTTTCAAGAGGAGGAGGATCTCCACATTTACGCGTTGGTGGATTGCAGCGAGTCGATGAATTTTGGTGATCCGACAAAATTGCATGTCGCAAAACAACTGGCCGCGGCGCTCGGCTATATCGGTCTCTGTCGAGCGGATCGCGTTAGCATCCAGGCACTCGGCGAACAGGGGCGACATGCTCCGGTTTTGCGCGGACGCAGCGGGCTCTGGAAGTTACTGCAGTATTTGGACGGGGTGCAGAGCGGAGACAATGTTTCGCTGCACGACTCGGTCAAAGAGTTTTCGCTGCGAAATGCCGGCACCGGAGTGGCGGTCCTGATCAGTGACCTGATGGACAAACAAGGATACGAATCGGCACTTCGCATGCTGATTGGACGTCGCATGGATGTTTTCGTCATGCACGTCTTGTCCCCCGATGAGATCGAACCACCGCTGCGTGGCGATCGCAAATTGATCGACTGCGAAGACGGCGACGAAGCGGAAATCACAATCAACAATTACGTCTTGGAACGTTATCAACAGACGCTCAAGTCATTTGTCGGCGGAATCAAAGACTTCTGCTCACGGCGGAGCATCGTCTACTTACCAGTGCAAACGGATCAGCCCGTGGATGATGTCATGACCCGGTACCTCAGACAGCGTGGAGTTGTTCGTTGAGTTGGATATCGACGTTGGCTCCTTGGCAGTGGGGCGTTTTCTCGCTCGTCCCGATCGGCCTGATCCTGCTCTATTTTTTGAAACTGCGGCGCGAGCCGGTTGAAATCCCGAGCACCTTTCTCTGGGCTCGGACGATTGAGGATTTGCACGTCAACTCGCTTTTCCAGCGGATTCGGCAAAACCTATTGCTGTTTTTGCAACTCTTAGTGATTGCGTTAGCGGCTCTCGCGCTTCTGCGACCGGGGACGCAGGGGAACCGTTCGAGTCAAGGACGCATGATTTTCTTGCTCGACGCTTCGGCAAGCATGATGACAACGGATGTCGAGGAGGTGGAAAACCGCTTTGAGCTTGCAAGAAAGCAGATTCGTGAACGCATCGACAATATGGAGCAGGATGAGACCGCCATGCTGATCACATTCAGTGATCGTGCGGAGGTGTTGCAGTCGTTTTCGAGTGATCGAAATCGTTTGCGTCTCGCTCTCGAGCGAGCTCAGGTGACCAATCGAACGACAAACATCATTGGGGCATTGGAAGCCGCCGATGGCCTCGCGAATCCACGTCGAAGCAGCACCACGGGTGATGAAAATGACGTGCAAGTCGCCGATCCGATGCCCGCCGACTTACTCGTGTACAGCGACGGCGGATTCCAAGATGTCAGCGAGTTCAATGTCGGTAACTTGAAGCCCACCTATCAAAAGATCGGTGGTGAAAGCGTTAGCAACCTCGCGATCACCGCGTTTAGCGCAGACCGAAACGTGGAACGCCCCGGAGATGCTCAGGCATTCGCGACGGTTCGAAACTTTGGGGACGACACCGCGGAATGCAACGTGTCACTTTATCTGGACGGAGCTTGGCGGGACAGTGAAGCGGTTTCGTTGGAAGTCGACGAGGAGACTTCCCTCTCATTTCCGCTGAACCAACAGGAAGACGCCGCCACACTCGAGCTTCGTCTCGAGTCACCCGATGACGACGATGCACCACTGCAGGATGACTTGACGGTCGACAATTTTGCCTATGCAGGTTTGCGACCTTTAAGAACGGTTTCGGTTCTCGTGATCACCGAAGCGAATCGCCCGTTGGAAATTGGATTAACGACGGAAAGTGCGGCGAAGATTTGCGTTGCCGAGTTCAAGCCACCTTCCTATCTGGAATCAGAGGAGTACAAGACACGTGCCATCGCGGGGCTTGATGATCTGATTCTATTTGATCGCTGCCGTCCTCCGATTTTGCCTCGCACGAACACCTTCTTCATCGGTGAACTACCTGGTGATGGTTGGTCCTGGGCGAGTGAACCGGGGCAGACGATTTTGGTCGACCTCGATCGTACACACCCGGTCATGCAGTTTCTCGAACTGTATTCGCTTCTGATTTTCGAAGGGCGAGCGATCAGTGGACCGCCTGGAACGAGGGAACTGCTCGGGGGCAACGATGGAACCGTTCTCGCGCTCGCGCCAAGAGATGGCTACCAGGACCTGGTGCTTGGTTTTGAGATCATTTCGACGAGTGCAGACGGCTCTCCACAAACGAATACCAATTGGTTTGTCGACCGCTCCTGGCCAGTCTTCCTTTTGAACATCCTGCGTCATTTGGCCGGAGCGGCGGATGCGACCGCAGCTCCATCGTTCTTGCCAGGCGACACGGTTCGTTTTCGGGTTGAAAGCCAGATCGATGAGGTTGAAATTTCGCGTGGGAGCGGTTCGCCGGACTTAGTAAAAACCGGGGAGTCGGGCACGGTTGAATTTGTGGATTCCGACATGCCTGG
>JBCBOO010000378.1:0-4907 GCA_039821235.1 Planctomycetota bacterium | reverse complement strand
AGCTCGACGGTCGCCAATCGCTCGCCGACGACTTGCCGAGCGAAGTAGATGTCGGTGCCGTCTTTAAAGGTGACGACGACTTGCGAGAAGCCAAATTTAGAAACCGAGCGAATGTTTTCGAGCGATGGTAAACCGCTCAACGATTGCTCGATGCTGTAGGTGAGCTGGCGTTCGATCTCTTCGGGCGAAAGCGACGCGGCGGTCGTGTTGACTTGCACCATCACCGGGGTGGTGTCGGGAAACGCGTCGATGTCCAGTTGAGTGAGCGCGTAACCGCCGCCGGCAATCAGTACAACGACGGCAAGCAGTACGGCGACGCGATGGCGAAGCGATAGGTCAATGAGTTTTTCGAGCATGAATCAGTGACCGCAGGTGCAGCCGGCTCCCAAGTTGCTGCGAAGGAGTTGGGCGCGGAGCACATCGCTGCCACCGCTCGCGACGACTTCGCCCGGCAGCACGCCAGCGATGATTTCGACGAAGCCATCCTGCTTTGCGCCCGGACGCACTGATCGAGTCACGAAAAACTTCGGTCGGTCCTTTTCAAAGAACCTCGCGTCGCGAACAAACACGACGTGGCTCGAACCATCCCACTGCAATGATTCCTCGGGGACGACGATCGCCGCCAGTTCTTGCCGCAGCACGATCTCACCACGTCCAAACGACTCATTGCGAAGGCTAGCGTCGGCGTTCGGTAGCTCTGCACGAACGCGTACCGTCCGGGTCTGCGAATCCACATCGCTGCTGATCCAAGTGATCGTTCCTTCGTGTTCGACTTGGCTGCCATCGCCTCGGTAGCGAACCGGCAATCCGAGCCGAGCCAGCGACGCCTGTTCGGCGGGCACTCGAAGGTCCAGCCAAACCGATCGTGTATCCGCGATTCGGAACATGCGGCTGCCGCGATTAACCACTTCGCCCAGCGTGACTTCGCGATCAACGATGCGACCTTCGATCGGTGCAGTCACCGCGATCAGGTTATCGCCACCGGTCGACGATTCAATTTGTTTCATTCCGATCGCTCGAACCCGTCGTTTTGTCTCGGCCAAACTCGACGACTGCAGTGCTTCAGGATCGACGGTCACGCCCAGATTCGCGAAGCCACGAATGGCCTGTTCAACCGCAACGGTTGCTTGTTGCAGATCGGTCTTCACCTCCATCACGCGGCGACCGGGTACCGCGCCACTGGGAGCAAGCTTCTCCACGCGGGCAAGTTGATCGAGTTGCAAGCGTTCCTCAAGAATCGCCGACAACAACTCTGACTTGAGCCGTCCGATGTCTTTGGAATCGACCACTGCCAACACTTCGCCGACTTTGACCCAGTCGCCAACGTTGACCAAAACCTTGCGAACAATGCCGTTGGCCGAAGGCGACACTTGGGCCGTCTTGGTCGCGTCGTATTGAATCTCGCCCGCCGCTTCGATCGACTCGGTGATGCTCGCCCGAGTCACCGGTTCAACGTCCACGCCCGCCTTGTTCATCGCTTCGATCGAGGCGAATTGAATCCGCGAACCAGCCGAACTGCTCAGCGGCAGATTCTCCGCTCGCGGTATGAGCGCCAACGCCTCGGCGGCTCTTTGCAAGTCCGCGTCGGTCACATCGACCGCCGTTTTGGTTTGTGCCAATTCAGGATGATGAAGCACGCAACCATGGACACCGTGTTCGTTGCAGAACGTTAGTTCTGGCGGTGATTCAAGCAGCGACGGATCGCAAACGACGCAGTCATCTTCCGGCACGCCGTGGCTGTCGCACCACTTCGGCCCCGACGCCACCTCCGTCGTCGCAATCGAGCTGTACGAGGGCAGCTTCCAATCGTTGTGATGCCCGTACCACCCGATGCCGGCCAGCAAGCCGAGCACGACGACAGACGGAATCCATCCAAGAATCGTTGCGACCATGTTGGGCTGCGGGTCCACCGCTTCGTTTCGCTCGGCCTCCGCGACGCCGTTTGGCATCGGCTGTTTGGTCGCCGGCGCATCGACTTCCGGCTTTTCAAGGGTTGTAGACATATGGGCACACTCTCTGATTCAAGACTTTCACAGATTGAGCAAGCATCACGCAGCATGCGCGCAGCAACCCGCTCAGGGATTTGACGATCCGCTCGTCAAATGCGTGGGAAAGTCGTCTGCTAGATCAGCAGAGTGCAGAGAGTGGCCAATCGTTCGCCGGTTGTCGGCGGCCACTGGCAGACATCGAGCCGAGTAGAAGTACGATGCGAAGAGGACAGTTTTGAAGCCGACGTCAAAACAACAAAATCAAACGAAACCTCGTGGAACGAAAGCGAATCCAAGATGCTAGGCCCAATTGGCAAAGCACCCGCGCAGAAGCAATCGTGGCATTCGCCGCCCTCAGACGGGCAAGCAGGTTCCGGTGACTGCGAATCGTGGCAGCAGCAAGATTCGCAAGCACCGACCGCCGGGCTATCGGCGGTAACGTCCGTTCTCCCAGCATCACAGCAGCGACCACCCAGTGCTGGACAGGCCAACACGGTGGCGATCATCAAAATGCGAAGCGATGCTTGAAACATGGCATTATTATCGGTCGCGATAGCGAAAATGTAAAGCTCAATCCATCGCGACCGATCGTCTAGGTTGGCCGAAACTGAGCGAATTGCCGCATTACATCGTGTTTGTTTCTTCCTAATCATCGCGTCGAAACCAATCAAAGACGTGGTGATGGCCTTCGATGCCAGAGTCTGGGAGTTGGGAGTCCGCTAAGCGATTCTTATCTCCTTGTCCCGCCCTCTCCCTCCGCCCCCGCGCCGTCAAGC
The DNA here is from genome assembly GCA_039821235.1 of Planctomycetota bacterium. Taxonomy (GTDB): domain Bacteria; phylum Planctomycetota; class Planctomycetia; order Pirellulales; family Pirellulaceae; genus Stieleria. Next base: position 2,143 of record JBCBOO010000378.1, on the reverse strand, counting down.
GTTCGCTGCCATGTGTTCGTCTCGGATACCCAGCCGCAACTTCCACTCCATCGCACTGCAATACAAAACAGGCACGATGAACATCGTGATGATTGCGATGACCATGCCGCCGAAGCTGGGGATCGCCATCGGCACCATAATGTCGCTGCCGCGGCCGGTCGATGTCAGGATTGGAATCAACGCCAGGATTGTCGTCGCCGTGGTCATTAAGCACGGCCGAACGCGACGCAGGCCCGCAGCCACAGTGGCTTCGCGCGCGTGCTGGGCGTTCTCGATGCGATCCTTGCGGAAGCTTTCGTCAAGGTACGATGCAATCACGACGCCGTCGTCGCTGGCGATACCGAACAGGGCCAGGAAGCCGACCCAAACGGCAACACTGAGGTTAATCGTTTTGACTTGGAACAGCTCACGCATGTTGGTGCCGAGTAAGCTGAAATCGAGGAACCATTCGGTCCCGTACAACCACAGCATGATGAAACCGCCGGCCCACGCGATCAGGATGCCACTGAAGACTAGCGATGTTGTGATGGCTGATTTGAATTGCAGGTACAGAATCAAGAAGATGATCCCGAGTGCGAGTGGCAACACGATTGCCAGCGTTTTTTGCGATCGGATTTGGTTTTCGTAGTTGCCCGCGAACGTGTAGGTGACTCCGGCGGGCAGCGTGAAATCGCCCGAGTCAATCTTCGATTGCAAAAATGCCTGAGCGTCTTCAACGACGTCGACTTCTGCTTCGCCGGCCTTCTTGTCGAACAGCACGTAACCCAGCAAGAACGTGTCTTCGCTCTTGATGACCTGCGGGCCGCGCGTGTAGCGAATGTCGGCAAGTTGCCCGAGCGGAATCTGCGATCCCATCGGCGTTGGGACCAGAATCCGTTCGAGCGATTCGAGATCGTCCCGCAGTTCGCGGGCGTAACGAACTCGCACTGGGAAACGCTCACGACCTTCGACTGTCTTGGTAATCTGCCGGCCGCCAATCGCAACCTCGATCACGTCCTGCACGCTGCGAATGTGCAGTCCGTATCTCTTGATCGCATCGCGGTTGATGTCGATCTCCAAGTACGGCTTACCGACGATGCGGTCAGCGATGACGGCTGACGATTGGACCGTTGGAATTTGCTTCAACAGCGATTCCAATTCCAAGGCAACCCGCTCGATCGTTTCCAGGTCCGGGCCTTTCACCTTCATCCCCATCGGCGCACGCATGCCGCTCTGCAGCATCACGATCCGAGCCGCGATCGGTTGCAGTTTAGGAGCGGACGTCGTGCCTGGAATCTGGGCCGCCGTCGTGATGGCTTGCCAAATGTCGTCAGGCGTGCGTATTTCGTCTCGCCATTGCCGGAACGGACGACCGGTGGGATCAAGGATCAGCTCACCGTCGTCGTCGCGGACATACTCGTTTGCTTCCGTGTCATAGCGGAAGTTCAGCCGGTGACCGTCTTCGTCGGTTTTGTATTCCGACTTGTAGGTGATGTAGGTTTCGATCATCGACACGGGTGCCGGATCAAGCGGAGTGTCGGCGCGACCAATCTTACCGACGACCGATTCGACTTCGGGGATCGAGACGAGCAGTTGGTTCTGCAACTGCAACACGTCCATCGCTTCACCGATCGAAGCGTGCGGCATCGTGGTGGGCATGTAGAGAAACGAACCTTCATCGAGCGGCGGCATGAATTCTTTGCCGAGTCCCGGTAGTGCGTTGGCTGCTGTTCTCCAAGGACCGGACTCCCTAACGGTCGAATCAGAAACGCCGACCATCGAGAGCGTCTTGGGGACGAAACCGAAGACCTTGTCGAAACCCAACCAAGCCGATCCACCGAACAGCAGGATCGCAGTTGGCAAGCAGAGAAACGCGAGCTTGTGATTCAGGCACCAACGCAGGATCGGTTCGTACAGGAATCGTTGAAAGACGGTAAAGAATCCGAGGATGCCACCAATCAATCCGCCAACGAACAGGAGATTCAGTAGCAAACCTTTCTGCGGTCCCAGCGGCAACCACTCCTGCGTCAGCAGAACACCGACGACTATCGCCGCGAGTGCACTGGCCGCGTACGGTCCGAAACGGTGGTAACGCTCAGGAATCCGTTCTTCGTACAGTTTGAATGCGGACAGCACGATCAAGATTGCACCGACCCACCACGTC
>JBCBOO010000377.1:0-4928 GCA_039821235.1 Planctomycetota bacterium | reverse complement strand
AATGCTTTGCCGATCGATGCCTCCGCCTGTCTGACGGTCAGCCCTTCGACGATGTGAAGCCCAAGCAATGGGAGCTTAACGCCACCATCTTCCCCAACCAGGACCGGATATCCAGAAACGAGCCTTCCGGATTCCAGGAGATGAAGTGGTGGAGTTTCTGCAACTTGATCCTTCGGAGTATATGGCAGAACACCCTCGAGATGAATCATCAATAGATCACCCGCTTGAATCGTCTCGAAGTCGGGTGCAGCAGGTGCTTCGCCTGGTCTCCAGTCCGCCGGCTGGCCCGTGAGCAAGTCTTCGACTTTACGACTGACGATACGGTCTCTTAGCGATTCACGAGACTCGATCGCTTTCTTTGTCTTTTCCAATTGCTCCTGCATGGCGGATAGTTTTGCTTGCTGCTCCGCTTGCCTTGCATCAAAACTCTTTTCCACCAAATCCAGAATCTGTTTCTTAAGATCCTTTTGGGTCGCCTCGTCGGCATCGGAATAAGCCTGTGCCAACCGCTCTGCTTGCTGCAGTGTCTTGTGGTGGTTGGATTGTGCGGCAATCGGGCTGGCGGTCAAAAGAAAAACCAAGCAGCCTAGCTTGACTGGGTTGGATCGAATCATACGCATCACCTCAGGGGGTCGATTGGAGAAAGACTGGATTCAAGTTGGTTCAATTCGCGGGAGAGCTCTTGGAGAGACTGTTCCACGCCGTCGTCCCACAACACCGCGGCAGACGCGGGGGCATTCGGCGACGCCGTTTCGTTGATGACGCCTCGGGCACGGAACACCTCTTTCGGTTGATGCCAAATCGCGAAACCGCTGGCAAAAATCAATGACGCATAGGCCGCCGAAAGACACCACTTACGAAGGGCCGAGTTGGCGGGAACGCACAGGCGTTCGGGAAGTGGAACGGATGGATCTTGAACGTGGCCAAGACACTGACGTAGCGTGTCGCTGACTTGGCTTGCCGACTGCGGTCGATCGTTCGGCTCTTTGGCCATGAGCGAATGGACCAGACGGCACATCCAATCTGGGACGGCCGGATTCAGTTCTTGAATAGGGCGAGGCTCTTCCTCAACGATTCGCCGCAGGACTCCGTAGCAACTGTCGGAGGTGAACGGAGGCTGGCCGGTACACATGGCGTAGAGAACGCCGCCGAGGCTGAACAGATCGCTACGATGATCGACGTCCTCCCCGCGAGCCTGTTCGGGTGACATGTACTCCGGTGTACCCGCCACGATTCCGGTGCGAGTCAAACCCACGTCATCGACGGCTCGCGCCAATCCGAAATCGGTCAGCTTGAGTCGCTCCACGCCCCGCCCAAGCAGGATATTGCTCGGCTTCACATCGCGGTGCATGAGGCCTTTTGCGTGAGCCGCTTGCAACCCGTCGGCGACCTGGCAAGCGACGTGCAACATGGCGGCCGGCGGCAGCGGCCACGTCTTTTCGATTCGACGCGCCAATGATTCGCCCGCGATGTAGGGCATCACCAAGTAGGGCAGTCGCTCGTCTTCACTGACACCAAAGATCTCAATCACGTTCTCGTGAACGATGGCAGCCGCCGAGCGAGCCTCGCGTGAAAACCGCTGTCGTGCATTGGCAGATGCCGCCAGTGTCGGACGCAACAGTTTGATCGCCACGAAGCGGTTGAGCGGTCCATCGAATGCCTTCAGCACGATTGCCGTCGCACCCGCCCCGACGATGCCAACAATTTCATAGTGACCCAATCGGCCGATCTTGGTGGGGTCATCGGTTGGGCTCAGTAGTTGCTGAACCTGCTCGTGTTCGACGTGCAGCAGATCCGTGTCCGTCGCAATCGAAGCGTCCACTTGCCCGTCCAAATCGACTGTCGTTGGGAGATGCTTGCGCGCCGCGTTCCAAAAGTCGTCTTCGGCGGCGATGGACTCGAGTGCCCGTTGGCAACTGACGCACGAATCGAGATGCAACTCGATTTCACGGGACGCCTCCGCAGTGAGGCTTTCGAGCAGATGGTCACGCAATCGCTGTCGATCAGGGTGCAGTTCAGGCGTCATCGCTTTTCTCCACCGGAGTGATTTCATTGGAGAGCGTGAATCCATTGTCGCTCGAATCAAATTCTTGAGCCACTTCACGCAGGCGCCGGATGACGCGAGAGCGACTGGTGTAGATCGCCCCGATCGACTTCCCAAGCTCCTTTGCGACTTCGGTTACGGGGCGCTGATCAATGGTCGTCTTCCAAAACGCTTGCCAAGAAGACTCGGTGAACTCACCACGAATCCGCCGAGAGGCCCAGCGGAGGATCTCGCTGCGGCAGTCTTCCTCATAAGCCTCATCCAACCACTCAAGATGGTGGACTTCCGACTCCGTGAGACCGGTGCCTTGTTCTCGGGGACGCTTTCGATGTTGATCGACGATCGCCGATCGAATGACCTGTCCCAACCAGGTTCGGAATTTGGCATGGGCCGGATCGTGCTCAAACCGCTCGATGGAACGGCTGATTCGAATCAGCACTTCTTGTTCCAGGTCGGCGGCATCGGCATCCTGCATCCCGTAGCGTGCCGCGACTCGGTAAATCACACCGCGGTAGACCGACGCGAATTGCTGCCACGCCTCACGATCCTGCGGATCGCGCAATCGCAGAAGGATGCTCGGTCGTGTGTCGGGTGTGGGCACGGAAGGCTCATGCGGGATTTCGTTACGCGGCTTCGTTTCGTTCCGCCGATTGATTACACGCGTTTGGCCGATGAGCCCTGTCAGAAATCCCGAGAATTATCCGTCAAAACCTTTCCAGCGGACAAAGCCTTCGATGGCCTGGTATTGCGCAAGCCCGAGTTCGTCGAAGGTGCGCGCGGTCTGCGCATTGCGTGCTTCGGCACGTTGCCAAAATTCGCGAGCGTCGCTGCCGGGAAAGAGTGCGCGATCTTTTTGTGACTCGTGCTTGAAAATCGCGTCGCGTTTCCGATCCACTTCTTGAGGGCTCAGTGGCACTGCCATTTCAATTTCGTGCGGAGCCCATTCTTGCCAGGCACCTCGGTAGAGCCAAAGATCGGAGTCCGCGAACCAGTCGTCGTGCTGGCATTCTCGACAGGCTGCGAAAATGACATCCAAACACGTTCGGTGGGTGCCGTGCGGATCACTCAAGTCACCGGCCGCGTAGATTTGATGGGGCTGGATCTGGCGCAGCAGATCGACGGTGATTTGAACGTCGTCCGGACCGACCGGTTGCTTGCGGACGCGACCGGTTTCATAGAAAGGAAGATTGAGATAATGGAGACGCTCATCTTGCACGCCACAAACTCGGGCACCCGCTTGGGCTTCGCCGCGTCGAATCAACCCCTTCAATCGTTGCACTTCACTCGCATCAACGCTCCCGCCGGTTTTGTTCCGAATCGCTCCGATCATCGAGTCGGTCAACTGCCTCATCTCGTCGGACAACAAATCAAATTCGGCGCAAAACTCTTGCGCGAACTCGGCGAACCGAAGCGCGTCGACATCAAAGACGGCGATGTTCCCGGAAGTCTGATAGGCCACGTGGACTTCGTGTCCCTGGTCCGCCAAACGAATCAAGGTACCGCCCATCGAAATCACATCGTCATCGGGATGAGGTGAAAACAACACGACACGCTTCGGAAAGACAGTGTCGGGCCGATTGGGTTTGCCGGCCGGCCAGCCGGTAATCGTGTTTTGCAGATAGCGAAACACGTTCAAGTTGATTTCGTACGCGGAACCATATTTTGCCAATAGTTGTTGCAATCCGTTTTCGTTGTAGTCCGCATCGGTCAACATCAAGACGGGTTTGCCGATGGCCTGTGAAAGCGCGATCACGGCCCGCCGAACCATGACGTCATCCCAGTGCACGTCGGCGGAAAGCCAAGGCGCTCGCATGGCCGTCAGTCCCGCAGCCGCGGCCGAGTCCAAAAAGAACTCCACGTCGTCATGCAATTGGAGCGACGTCGCCGGCACCGTTGGAGCGAGTTCGCCTTCGATCGATCGGGCAACGATGGAGGACTTTCCTTCACCGAAGGCCAGCAGCAGAATCCGCCGCGAGTCCAAGATGGTTCCCACGCCCATCGTGATCGCGCGCCGCGGAACGTTCTCTACGCCAAAGAAATTACTGGCGGCATCGATCCGAGTCATCGCATCCAAAGTGATCGGCCGGGTTCGAGAGTCGGTACCCGACCCGGGTTCATTGAATCCGATGTGTCCGGTCCGGCCGATTCCAAGAATCATCAAGTCGATGCCACCGGCTTCCGCGATCTGAGTCTCGTACTTCAAACAGGCATCCGAAAGCAGCTCGTCACCGATCTGACCGTCCGGAATATGAATCTTGTCACGGGGGACATCGACGTGGTCGAAGAGATGTTCGTACATAAACCGGACGTGGCTTTGCAGCGACTCCGGAGGCATGGGCAGGTACTCATCCAGGACGAAGACGGCGACATTGGCGAAGGAAAGCCCCTGTTCCCGATGCATCCGCACCAGTGCCGAGTAGACCTTGACGACCGTGGAGCCCGTCGCCAATCCCAACACACACGTTCGGCCTTCGGCGGCGCGGCTGCGTACCATGGTGGCGATTTCTAACGCGGCGGCTTCGCTCGCATTGGCCGCCTCGGGAAAAACACGATAGGGAATCGTTGCGTCCGAAACGGGCTGGCGGCCGGCCGGGTGCGGTCTGGAAGGGAACTTCATGCGGCTTGTCCGGTTGAAAGTCTTGTGAGCCGAATCTTATTCGGGATCAAATCCACCGAAACTCCAGATCACCTCGGCAGGCGGATTCAATTCGGTGCTTCCAATTCCCTGCATCGCGAATTCGCCATCCACCTTGAAAGTCCAACCCTTACTGCCTTCATTGCCGACACCGTCGATCGATTGCAGAAAAGCGGTTGTGCCGGCGCCCGAAATTTCGATCTGGCGATCCTCGATCTTCCGCATCACGGACTCGAGGGTCTCACCAAC
>JBCBOO010000376.1:0-4940 GCA_039821235.1 Planctomycetota bacterium | reverse complement strand
CTTGCTACTGAAGAAAGGCGCCGACCAAAGCAAAGTGCTCGCGTTCTTGTACAAGCACACGGATTTCCAAAAGAACTTTAACGTCAACATGACGTGCTTGGTTCCGACGGAGAATCCTGAGCTCTGCCAGCCCGAACGGCTCTCGTTAAAGGAGATCCTTTGGCACTTCTTGCACTTCCGATTGGAAGTGATCACGAAGCGACTGGAGAACGAACTCAAGGCTCTTGAAAAGCGAATTCATATCCTCGAGGGATTCGCAATCGTCTTTGACGCTCTCGACACCATCATCAAAATCATTCGTAACTCGGACGGCAAGGCGGACGCGGCAGACAAGATCATGAAGCGGTTCCCCGCGGAGAAAGGCGGGTTGGATGCCGAGCAAACCGACGCGATCTTGGAACTCAAGCTTTATCGGCTCGCGCGACTCGAGATCAATGTCATCCTTGATGAGTTGAAAGCCAAAAAGAAACGGGCTCGTGAAATTCGCAAGCTGCTTCGCGAGGACACGAAAGACACGAATGCCTCCGGTCGATGGAAGATTGTACGGGAAGAGATCGAGAGCCTGATCGAAACGTACGCCAAGGGCACCGCCGGCAAACGAGCAACCGCTATCGATTCCTCGGAAGTCGAAGTCGAGTATTCGGAGGAGGACTTTATCGTCGCCGAAGACTGCCACGTTTTGATTACGCGTGAGGGTTGGGTCAAACGTCAAAAACAAATCAGCGACCCGTCGAAAAGCCGACTTCGACAGGGTGATTCGGTACTCAACGTCTTGGCCGGTGACACTCGATCGACCGTCGGATTTTTTTCGTCCCTCGGTGTTTGCTACACGACTCGGTTCATTGACATCCCGGCCTCGACCGGTTTTGGCGAACCGATCCAGAAGCTGTTCAAAATGAAGGACGGGGAACGCATCATCGCTGCCCTGTCGTTTGATAAGCGGGTGATCGGTGGCGAGATCAAGGAAGATCCCAAACATCCGGACTACTGTCCTGAAATCCACGCGTTCGCCGCATCCAGTAACGGCTTTGCCCTTCGATTCGGTCTCGCAATGTACGCCGATCCATCGACTCGAAGTGGTCGGCGATTCGCCCGCGTTAGCCCCGATGCGTCGATCGTGGATGTGGTGACCGTAGGCGGTTCCGAAGTGATCTTGGCGGTCTCCCAGAACTGTCGCGCAATTGTCTGCGATGCAGAAGAAGTCAATTATCTCTCCGGTCCCGGCAAAGGCGTGACCTTGATTCGGCTTGCCAAAGAAGACGAACTCTTGGGTTTTAAAGCCAGTCAGGGTGACCGAGACCTGTTGACCGTCGAAACCAATCGCGGTGCAAAGAAGACCATTTCGACCGCGAAGTACCGCGTGACGAGCCGCGGTGGCAAGGGAGTCGAGATTCAAAAGAATGGAAAGATCGCCAAGATCGTCCAGCCTCCCATCGCCGCCCCTGAGCCGTTTGACTCCGACGGCAAATAGACCGTTGCTATCGTCCCTCCGGGACTAATGATCGAGTTGGTGGCGACACCGGTGGGCAAGCCCACCGGCAGGGTGCTACCGCCGCTCCGCGGCTCAAGACAATGGTATTGAAGTGTGTCGCCCCAACCAAGCCTCCAGCCCCAACCAAGCCTCCAGCCCCAACCAAGCTCCAGTCCCAACCAAGCTAGCAGCTCATCAGACATCAGTCCCGGAGGGACGTTAGCTCCCTGCCGTTGGCCTTGGCCACCGGTTTGCTGCAAAAAACACCCACTAGCCGCGGAGCGGCGACAGACTTGCAGTCCGCTTGACGACCGGCTGGTGAATCTGCCGCCCACTAGCCTTTCGGTGGCGATTTTGGTAACCCAACTGATTCACTGGTCCCTTCCTTGACGCGTTCCCAAGCTATGCCTGCTGCCCCGTCCACGAAAAGCTATGACGCCGATGCGATTGTCGCCCTCGAAGGCTTGGAACCGGTCCGAAAGCGACCCGGCATGTACATCGGTGGGGTCGGTACGGCGGGACTGCACCATCTGATTTGGGAGATCGTTGACAACTCCGTCGACGAAGCCATGAACGGTCACGCGAGTGAGATCGTGGTGACCCTTCATAAGAACGGCCAGACGATCTCGGTCTCCGACAATGGCCGCGGCATCCCGGTCGACAAGCATCCCAAGACGAAGAAGCCGGCCTTGGAAATGGTGCTCACCATCTTGCACGCCGGTGGAAAGTTTGAGGGGCAGAACTACAAGACGGCCGGCGGACTGCATGGCGTGGGAGCATCGGTCGTCAACGCGCTTAGCAAGGAAATGACGGCGATCGTCAAACGCAATGGATCTCAGTTCAAAATGGAATTCGAACGCGGCAAGCCCACCACCAAGTTGCAAAAACTGAAGGGCACCGTGCGTGGTACGGGAACCGCGATCACCTTCACTCCCGACCCCAAGATCTTCCCAAAGACCACGTTCGATGCGGGACTCATAAGATCCCGCTTGGAAACCGCCAGCTTTCTTCATCGAGGACTGAAGGTCACCTTCGTCAACGAGATTACGAGTGAGAAGGAAACCTTCCTTCACGAACAAGGCATCGTTGATTTTTTGAGCAAGGTGTTAAAGGAACGCAAGGCCAAACCGATCCACGAAAGCCCGTTCACACACAGTGTGGACGATGAGATCCGCATGGAAGTGGCGCTGCAGTGGACGGAGTCTACCGACGAACACCTGCGGAGCTATGTCAACGGGATTCCAACGGGCAGTGGTGGAACGCATGAAAACGGATTCCGCAGCGGGCTGAACAAAGCCGTGCGGAACTACATCGACACGCACAGCCTGACGCCTCGTGGGGTCAAAATCTCGCACGAAGATATCCGCGAAGGCATCGTGGCCATCGTTTCGGTCTTTATCAGCGAGCCCCAGTTCCAGGGACAGACCAAAGATCGACTGAATAACCCAGAAGTTCAATCGCTCGTCGAAGGCGGCGTCCGCAGTGAAATCGAGCAGTGGATGAACAGCAATCGCTCCATCGCGGATTCGATCGTCGCTCGAATCATCGCTGCCGCGCGAGCTCGCGCGGCGTCGCGAGCGGCTTCCGAAGCTGTTTCGCGAAAGGGCGGTTCGAAACGGACCATGCTGCCGGGCAAGCTGAGTGACTGCCTGTCGAGCGGGAAGATGCAATCCGAGCTCTTTATCGTCGAAGGTGACTCGGCGGGCGGAACCGCAAAGCAATGTCGAGACCGTAATTTCCAAGCGATCTTGCCGCTACGTGGAAAGGTGCTCAATACCGAAAGTGCGACCCTCAAGAAGATCCTCGACAACCGAGAAATCCAAGACGTTGTCGCATCACTTGGATGCGGAATTGGGCCCAAGCTGGAATTGTCACAGTTAAGGTACGGCCGAGTCGTCTTGCTCGCGGATGCCGATTCCGATGGTCACCACATCACGACGTTGTTGTTGACGTTTTTTTATCGCCACATGCCCCAGTTGATTGCCGACGGCAGATTGTTCATCGCCGTCCCACCCCTGTACCGCGTCGACATCGGCAAGGAAACCTATTGGGCGAAAGATGACGCACATCGCGAAGAGATCCTGACTAAGAAAACCGGCAACGCAAAACCCGAGATCACGCGATTCAAAGGGCTCGGAGAAATGATGCCGAGCGTGTTGTGGGAAACCACTCTCGACCCCGCCCGAAGAACGCTGCTACGTGTCGAAGTCGACGATCAGCTAGAAACGGACCGTGTGATCAGCGATCTCATGGGCCGTGACGCCTCCGCACGATTCCACTTTATTATGGAACGCGCCGCCGACGCCGAAGTCGACGTGTAGAGAATTCCTGCGATTTCGAGTGCGCGAGGGGCTAGTCGAACCGGCCTCTCACGGGCTGTAATGTTGACGAACGATCATCCTGTCGGCTCACGCTGCTTTCCAATTGGGACGGAAACACATGGAACTCGCATCTTCAGCCTTAAACGTGTTCAGCCTCGGCGACCTGCCTTCACTGCAATGGACGTTTCCTGGCGGCATCTTAGCCGCGAGTGTTTCGGACGAACCGGTGGAGAAGGCTTCCGGCGGAGTCATGCTGCTGTTCGCCGCCGTGATGTTCGCCACTTACGTGGGCGTGGCGATCGAGCGTTTCCACAAAACCGTTGCCGCCCTCTGTGGAGCCGCGGTGCTGGTCGCGCTCGGGCTGTATCTGAAGTTATTCGAGTACCCCGAAATCTACGAGTTCCTGAAAGAGGATCTCAATATCTTTGGTGTCATCATCGGCACGGGAATCCTCGTCGATGTCGTTGGCAAGAGCGGACTCTTCCATTTCCTTTCCATGTACATTGTTCGTTTCACGGGCGGCTCGGCGACCAAGCTGTTTTTGACGCTCTGCGCCGTCACCTTTCTGTTCGTCAGCGTTTTGACCATCGTCCCGGCGATGCTGATCCTCTCATCGTTGGTGCTCGTCATCAGTCGGTCGCTGAACTACAAACCGATGCCGTTGCTTTTGAGTGTCGCCATCTGTGCCAACAGTGGTGCGATCGCAACCTTCGCCAGCGGATTACCGAACATCATGATCGGCACGGCGGCAGGGATCCCCTACTCACACTTTTTGCGAGTCAGCTTGCCTTACGCGGCTGTGAGCTTGGTCATGGCGGTCGTCGCGCTACGTTTCTTTTTCCGCAACGACCTTCCCTGGAATCAATCGGATGATGAGAAGGCGGCTATCCGAAAACAAATCGAATCGTTCGACCCGTGGGCGATGGTGGAAGACAACCGCGTCCTCATCCGCAGCGCCGTGATCCTATTGCTGACCGTGTTCGGCTTCGTGTTCGCACAGCAACTCGGCGTCGGGATGGATTTCATCGCGATGGTCGGTGCAACCGCCGCGTTGTTGTTTGCCGGAAAGGGAGTCGAGGACGCCATCCAGAAAGTGAACTGGACCGTGATCCTATTCTTCATGGGCTTGTTCGTTATTATCGGATGCG
>JBCBOO010000375.1:0-4951 GCA_039821235.1 Planctomycetota bacterium | reverse complement strand
CGAAGATTGAGCGTGACAGCACCCGCACCATCGTCCAGCACGATTGCTTCGGTGCTGGTGATCGAAGCCAAATCGACGAGACCGCCTGAGCCACCGGGGCCTCGTTCAAGAGTAATCGTTGGATTGGCCGAGGGTCGATCGATGATGACGAGATCACCCGTGGCCGGAATCTGGTTTGCTTCCCAATTCGACGCGTCAAACCAATCACCATCGCTATCGGAAATCCACCGACGTGTATTTCCGCTCGCCGCGCTTCCTCGGCGTGAGAGCTGAACCGAATAGCTGCCTTCGGTCGATCCCGGTGCCGTGGAGTTGTATGTTGTCGCACTGTAGGACTCGTTGCCAGCCGAGCTGACGCCAACGTAGTAGGTCCCAGCCGTCACAGCGTTAAACACGAGACGAGCATCCGAGTTCAAACCGTCGGAGGCTGACGACGCGATCTCCACTCCGCTGTCATTGAATAGCCGCAAGTGTGAGTCGAGCGTGCTGTGCGGTGTGGACGTACTGACTGCAAGCGTTTGTCCGGCATCAAGCGTCAATGCAAAGAGATCGACGTCAGCGGGCCCTTTTCGTTCGTCACCGATTTCTGCCGAAACCGTGATGGCGGAGCCGCCCCCAAAGTCCAGCATTTCGGTCTCGGAGACGGTATCGGCGATCGTGTCGATCCAAGGAACGTTTTGCAGGTGCAGTTCGTACTCGCCTAACGAAGAACCACTCACCGCCGTGCCGCCCACCTTTGGATCATAGACGGGATCGCCATTGTTACTGACTCCGATGTAGTAGTCACCGTCCAGCGTCACACGCCATTCAAAACCGGCATCAACCGAATCGCCACCGTCAATTTCATCGCCGCCCTCGCGAGCGATCAAGATTTCACGTCCATCAGAATCAAAGAGACGGAGCGTCGAATCGAGTCCGCTGGTGGGTGTCGCAACATCAGCGATCAAACGGTCGCCACGCAAGAGCCCAACCTTGTAGAGATCCACATCGCGATTGGCGAGACCGTGATCACCGATCGAAGCGGTGAATGTTGGCTCGGCTGAGAAATCAAGGACTTCCTGGGCAGTCGCGAGTGTGTCGCCGGGCGTCTCCATCTGTCGTGGTGTGAAGTGGATCGTGTAATCACCGATGGAGCCTAACTTTCCGCTGTAGGCTGACTCCGGCAGGTAACTGGTATTCGGGGCACCAGAGACCGCAACGAAAAACACGCCTTGCGAGGGAGCCGCAAAGTCAAGGAACGGGTCGGTTCCGTCCGAGTTGTCATCACTCGCGACTTCGATTCCGAATTCATCGAAAACTCGCAGATAAGCGTCGACGCCGTTGGCAACGGAGTCGACATCGATGGTCAGTGTCTGTGCGTACTCGAGCGAGACCTCGAAGAAGTCAACGTCGAACTTTTGAAAGTAGCCGTTCCCGACTTGGTCCGATCGCGTTGAAGTCGATTCCGTGACAAGTGTCACCGGTAGTGCGGTGAAACGGTTGTCACCGGGAAGATCCGCCGATGGGGCTGCGGTGGTCGAAAGCGATACCACGTAAGCACCATCGTCACTGGCCGCTCCCGAACCGCCCGCCAGCGGATCGTAGTTCTGGTTGGCGGCGCCCGAAATCCCGAGATAGAACGTGTCGACGTGTGACGTGCTTTGATTGCTCTCGACCGTGTAGGTCAGAGAGGACTGCAATTCAATACCGAAGACTTCGCGTGATTCGGCGAGTTGCCTGCCGTGCCGATCAAACAGCCTCGCGAAGCCCATGAAATCATCGCCGCCGGGCTGGGCCATGGTCGCCGTGAATGTCTGTCCCAATGCGAGACTGAATTCATAAAAGTCAACGTCCTTCTCGCCGTACCAACCGTTCCCGACTTGGTCCGCAAAGGTCGTGGGTTGGCCATCGGACAACGTGACTGGCAACGCACTCTGCAGGGTATCACCGGGACTATCCGATACCAACGGTGCCGATGCGGAAAAGGTCACTTGATAGGTCCCTGTTTCCGCGTCGCGACCACTCGCTTCGATCCGCGGATCGTAGGAATCATTGAAGAGCCCAGAGATCCCCGCGTAGAAAACCCCATCGTAAGGAGAGACATACGTGATGCCAGGTGAGGCACCTTCGGCGAGACCATCGTTCGGTTCGATCTCGCGTCCCAGCGAATCAAAGATCCGAATTTCACTTCGGAGGTCACTGTCCGGGTCCGGCGTGTCCACATTCACCGAAAGCAACTGTCCGGTACCGAGCGGGATGCGGTACAGGTCGACGTCTTGCTCGGGAAAGAAGTTGTCTCCGATCGCTTGATCGAAGACGAACGGAACGTCATCCACCAAGTCGACTTGAAGCGCTTGGTCGATCTGGTCTCCGGGGTCATCCGCAGTGAGAACGTCCGTTGCCGTGACGTTAACGACGTAGTCGCCTGTTTGGCCTTGGTTGTCTCCGTCGCCAGTGATGGGATCGTAGTTCGTGTTCGCTCCGCTGGAGACACCGATGTAGTAGTCACCATCGGCGGGAATGTAAAACGCTGTTGTTTGCGGGGCACCGAGTGCATTGGTCGCCGCTGCCAGTGTCGTTCCGCCAGAATCGAAAAGGCTGGCAAAGACGCCGATCGTTTGATCGGGAACATTGATCGTCAAACGTTGGTCCGCTGAAAGCGAAACCTTGTACATGTCGACGTCTCGGCCGTCACCTCCGCCGTCACCGATCGCGGATGCCAATGGCGACAACACATTCGGTGTCAGCGTGGTCGTTGCCGCGTTGGCGATGATGTCTCCGATCGCATCGCCTGAATCGGGTGGATCAGCAATGCCGTACGGATTGGTATTGTTCGCATCGAGTTGAAAACTCTCGGTCGACGCATGTTCGTCATCGCGATACGTGGTTCCGTAGGGGAAGTAGTAGACACGATCGGTTTCGCGATCCACGACCCACAATTCCGTGGACGGATCTCCGTTGGAGTCGAGCACCGGATTAACAGTGATCCCTTCGGGTTTGTGTTTGCCGGGTCCGAGATCCAACTGCCAATTGCCGACATAATCGCCTTCGGTTGAGTAAACGAAGACCTTGGGTGAACGATTGTGTCGGTTCAAGACGTAAAGGAAGTCGCCATCGGTTGTGATGCCAGACGGGTTCCTGTTCTGTGAATGCAAACTGAACTTGGATGCCGCGTTGACGTCGCCGTCCACGTGGCTTGCTCCTCCGAGATAGTAGAGCACCTTGTCCTTATTCTGATCGACAATCCAGATGTCCGTGCCATCGGTTGTGATCCCTTGAGCGGAGGAGTAGCTTCGTGACGAGTTGCCCGTCCGAAGGGCCTCCCACGAGCCGAGCTCGCTGCCATCGGGACCAAAGACGAGTACATCGTGTCCTTGCGTGACAGCCCATAACTTGTCACCCGCCGCATTGGACGTTAGGCCGCGAAGGTGTCTGACACCGTGGTTCCAGTTTTCGATAGCGTCGCCGCCATCGTCGTAGCTAAAAACTTTCTTGGAGTTCTTGTCGGCGACGTAGAACTTGGAAAAGACGGCCGCACTGTGAACCAGGATCTGGATGGAGGCCGGGTCACTTGTCAGTAGCCCGTCCGAAATCGTGTACTCAAGTTGGACGTTGCCGTCAAAACCAGAAGCGGGCGTAAACGTGAACGAACCATCGGCATTGTGTTGAAGGGTTCCGCTGCCCGCGGGACTGACCGCCCCGACTGTCGCGATGGTCAGTGCATCGCCATCGGCGTCAATGTCGTTCGCGAGCAGGCCTTCCCCCACCTCAATGGTGAGCGTCGTTTCGAAGTCCGTGACGTAAGCATCCTGGATCGCGACCGGAGCATCGTTGACGCCCTGGACTGCGATTTGCACTTCAACGGCGTCCGAGTACGCCAATCCGTCGAAAAGTTTGTAGCGAAAGACATCGCTGCCGCTGAATCCCGGATCCGGTGTGTAAACGAACGAACCGTCATCGTTGACTTCCACTCGGCCGCCGTCCGGCTGACCCAGAACTTGAATGTCCAGCTCGGGGCCATCGATATCCACGTCGTTGACCAACAGCCCAGGTGCCGCAATCGTCAAAGGCGTCGCTTCGTCGGTCTGGTAGCTATCTCCTGCCGCAACGGGAAGATCATTCACGGAGACCACTTCGATAGTGACCGTCGCGAGATCGGTTTGACTGCCATCGGAAAGCAGATATGAAAACTGGTCGGTACCGTAGTAGTTTGGGTTAGGCGTGTAATCAAAACGGCCATCCGGGTGTAGCGTCAACGCGCCGTGCGAGACATCGGTGTCCAGCGAAACAGTGAGCGTTGCATTCTCGGGATCGGAGTCGTTTCGCAAGACACCATCATTCGCAGAGACCGTTAGTGAGTCGTCTTCGTTGACGGTGTAGTGATCCGGCAGTGCTTCGGGCGGTTGATTCACTGTCGTGACGGTCACGGTCACTTGGTTCGAAGTGTAGCCTTGGCCACTGGCGAGCGTACTGGTGCCGCCATCACCGGAAGGTGTTTCATTAGCGCTTCGAGTCAAGAAGATTTTGTCGACTTGCGACCCATCCTCTCTCATCCAAAGGTTGACGGTGTGTGTGCCGGCCGTATCAAAGTGGACCGTCACGCGGTCGGCGCCGGCGCGACCATCAACGGTGTTCCGCCACGCCCAGTCAGAAGACGAATTATTGAGCCCAAGTTTCCCATAGGTGGCGGGTGTCCCTTCGAGCCCGATGTGGATGGAATCGTCTTGAGAACTGGAGGTGCGTGTTCGTGCCCAGACGTAGAACGTTCCCGGCGCATCAACGGTGACGCTGTAATCGCGGCGCGGACCATTCGTCGAGTCGCCGGTGTTCGTTCCATCATTGGGAAGCGACGTGAGGTATCCGCCACCGGATGCCGCGGGTTCCGACACACTGGACCAATCGTGACCCGAAGCCGATCCTGTACCTGATGCGGCCCCAGAGAACTCCTCCGCTTCGAAGACAAGGCGTCCGG
>JBCBOO010000374.1:0-4957 GCA_039821235.1 Planctomycetota bacterium | reverse complement strand
TCCAATTCTAGAAGAATTGCTCAGAAAACCCCGCAATTTGCAGGGCCAAGTATGCGTTGGCCCTGATTGACTGGGTGCCACCGGATTCCCAGTGGATCAATGAGGCTAATCGACGCAGCGATGCGTATGACGCTGGAGAAATGACTGGCGCATCTTGGGCTGAGGTTCGCGAACGTGCTCGACGCGAGGCAGGTCTGGATGGCTAACGTCATCATTTGCTCTGCGGCTGAGGTCGATTACACCCAATCATTGAAATGGTACGCGGAGCGGAGCATCGAAGCGGCAAACGACTTCGACGCTGAATTCGATCGGCGATATCGCAAATTGCTAACGATCCCGAACGCTTTCCAATGTGTGATTAACGTCACCGCTACTTCCTTCTCAGACGTTTCCCGTTTCGCATCATTTATCGCATCACCGCATCTGACATTTTGGTGATTGCGGTGGCACATGGGTCGCGGTCACCTGACTATTGGACTAATCGGTAACGCCGCAAAACATGGTTTTTACGCTAGGCCTTCGGCGCACCTTCGTTGGTAGGCAGCGGGCGATGGCATGGGTACAATCTGTCGTGATTCAAACTCCACCGCTTCGGTAACTGCGGTGTCGTAAAAACCTTCCACTGTGCGGCGTAGACCAACCAGATGGGCCACGATTTCATCACACTGAATGATCGTCACGTCCACCTTCACGACATGACGATTTGGACGCTTCGCCATTTCTGCATCGTTGCGTCCGTCGACGTCGATCGTGCGACCCAGTCATTCTTCTCCGCGTGGCAACGCCTTGTCCCGGTGTCTTCACTGGCACTGACCTGCATGAATTCGGAGACGACGACCGCCTTGATCTGCTACGTCGTGTTTTCGTACGCGCCCGTGAGATCATCGTGGCCTTTGGTGAATCTATCCCGCTGTCCTACCTTGAGGATCACATCAACCTGAAAACGTTTTGCCACACTCAGGATTTAGCGACCTCTGACCTTACCGACGTCTTAGATCGTATTCTGGCCATGTTTCCCAACGATTGAGACCGTTTTGGCAGTTCATACCCAAACCAACCACGTTAGACGACCTCAGAGTCTGGTGATGTTGCGATCACCTAGGATGACCCGAAGAATCTCTGCCGTATCCTCGTGCTTTCGGTGGAAAATCACGTAACGGCCAACCACGTTGCATCGTCGTGGCCCAACTTCGGTCTCAACTCGCCCATTTCTGGCTGCGAAGCAATTAGCAAACATTTGGCTTCGATCTTCTCCACCCATGAAAGCGCTTTGCTTATCCTGCGAGATGTAGCTTAGAATGCCAATCAAGTCTTCGTGCGCGGCGGTAGTGTATAGCGGCTTCTTCATCCGCCTGTTGCTTCTGCTGCCATGGATTTCAGCTGCGCAAAAACTGTATCGTGTTCGTGCAATTCGCCCCTGTTGGCTTGGTCAATTCCAACTTGAACGGCTTTCCGCAGCTTTTCATTGGAAACTAATAACCGGATCCCTTCGGACACGGCCTCTTGAACCGAACCGAATCTGCCGCTGGTGACCATCGCCTCAATGGCGGACTGTTGATCTTGTGGTAATTGGATGTCCATTTTGCTCACTCAATGGAGAATCAAACGTGACGCATCGGTCGTCTAATATGGTTTTTACGCTAAGGCCCTTCGGGCACACCTTTGGCAGACACAAGTGAAACGCTGGGCAGCACGAATCATCGAAACTTTGGCCATCGTCACGATTTTGGCTCTGCTCGTCGTGGGAGGCGGTTTCGTTTCGTTCACCTACGACAACGTGATTGACAACGATCCGTTAATCGCACCGTTGGACGTGGCATCTGTTGACGGCGATCGAATAACGCTTATTGATGGTCGGATCGTCGTCGCGAAATTCGACTCTGAATACCTGCAATCCGACATGGAACAGCATGGCAATCGCGTTGACCTCGACGCAACTGACGATGGTTCGGTGATCGTCATAGTCTCGTACCGACGCTGGAAATGTGGTAACGGCGGCCCATGGCTGCGGTTGCAGTGGATTCCCGTCGACTATCCGCTATACCGTCGCGCTGAACTTGGGCTTGCTCAGATTGAGAATCAACCCTAGTTCAGTGTCTGCCAACATGGTTTTCACGCTAGGTCTTCGGCACACCTTCCTTGGTTGGTCACGCGGGCGGGCATTGGTATGTTTATTCTTAGTCGTAAAAACATTCCGTTGTACGCCTCTAACATCCCAGCTGCCAAGCAGGGGCGACACCGCCTACCGTTCACAATATGGTGGTAACTCTCTGTGAGCGCGGGTTCATCTCGCGTGAACCGGGACGCGGTCGGACGATTCGCTTGCCGGTCGGTCGTGGTGCTTTCCCTGATCTGGAGTAGCCGGTCGCCCAACCCAGCACACCGTTCCGGCTTGTGTTCTCGATGAGCACGACAACCAGTTGATCAACGGCACGCGTCTAAGCGTGCAGACAGTTTTAAGAGCGACTCGGCAGTGAGTCTGTTCAGCCAGATGGCTGGCAACGCACTCGACGGCCAACCGTCCGGAAAACCACGGGACGGAGAAAAATGCCAAAAGAAAGTCGGGGCGACACGATTCGAACGTGCGACCTTCTGGTCCCAAACCAGACGCTCTGCCAGGCTGAGCTACGCCCCGATCTTTGACGTGGTGCACAGGGTAGCGGACGAGACTCGATTCGAAAAGGTTCACTTGTTCCTATTTTTTGACCGGCATTCGATTTGCTTGGGCGCGATACGGATGCAGAGGTTTCCGAGCTCTCCGGCGGCAGGGCGGTTCCGCCGATCGTGGTCGATTGTTCTATTTTGTGGTGCCGCCGAACCGTTTCGGCGTTCTGAATTTTTGCGTTTTTTCTCGCCCCGGTTCACTCAACACCCGTTTCATGACAGCCAGTGACATGACCGATTGGATTCCCGTCAAAGCGGCTCGTTCGAAAGCATCCGTCGGATCCCCCCGCGAAATTCGGGGCTGGGTTCGCACGCGACGCGACAGCAAGGCCGGATTTAGTTTCCTGGAGATCAATGACGGGTCCTGCCTTAGTAACCTGCAAGTCGTGGCGCCGGCCGAACTGGGGAATTACGCGGACGAAGTGCAAAAGTTGACTGCCGGTTGCAGCGTGATTGTTCGCGGCGAATTGCTGGAGTCGCCCGCGAAGGGGCAGGAAACCGAATTGCGTGCCGACGAAGTCCGTGTGCTGGGCTGGGCGGAACCAGAGACGTATCCCCTGCAAAAGAAGCGTCACACGTTCGAAAAACTCCGCGAGTGGGCGCACCTTCGAACGCGAACGAACACGCTCGGCGCGGTGATGCGTGTCCGCGATCAAATCAGCCAGTCGATCCATCGGTTCTTCTCCGAGCACGGTTTTTTTTACGTCAATACTCCCGTCATCACGGCGAGTGATTGCGAAGGTGCCGGCGAGATGTTTCGCGTCACGACGTTGGACTTGGATCGGTTGGCCAAGTCGGGCGGGCCGGTGAACTACGATTTCGACTTCTTTGGCAAACCGACGTTCCTCACCGTCAGCGGGCAGTTGGAGGCTGAGACGTTCGCGACGGCACTGAGCCGGGTCTACACGTTCGGGCCTACCTTCCGGGCGGAGAACAGCAACACCAGTCGGCACCTCGCGGAGTTCTGGATGGTCGAGCCCGAAGCGGCCTTCTTTGACTTGGCCGACAACATGCAATTGGCCGAGCAATTTCTGAAAGCCGTTTTCCGCGATTGTCTGGAGCACTGCGGCGAAGACATGGAGTTCTTTGACCTTCGAATCGAGAAGGGCAAGCTGGCTCAGATCCAACAAGTGATCGACAAGCCCTTTGAACACATGACGTACACAAAAGCCGTCGAAGTTCTCAAGCAATCTGGCGAGTCATTCGATTTCGACATCGAATGGGGCAGCGACTTGCAAGCCGAACACGAACGTTTCCTCACCGAAAAACACGTCGGCGGTCCGCTCATTTTGACCGATTATCCGTCGTCGATTAAGCCGTTCTACATGCGACTGAGCGACGACGAAAAAACGGTGCGTGCAATGGACGTGCTGGTTCCCGGCGTCGGCGAAATCATCGGCGGCAGCCAACGCGAAGAACGACTGGATGTGCTGCGAAAACGCATGGCCGCCCAAGAGTTGTCCGAAGAAGAGTACTGGTGGTACTTGGACCTGCGTAAATACGGCACGGTGCCGCACGCGGGATTCGGGTTGGGGCTGGAGCGAGCCGTGCAGTACGTCACCGGGATGACAAATATTCGTGACGTGATTCCGTTTCCCCGTACGCCGGGCAACGCCGAGTTCTAGACGGCTATTCAGGAACCTGGATCTGGACCATGCCATCATGGACACGAGTCGGGAAGGTCGCCTGAAGCGGCTGCCGATTGACGGTTTGGATCCCCGTTTTGAGCTCGTACTGCCAACCGTGCCAGGGGCAAGTGACGCAGGTCAGCCCCGCGTCCGTCTTCGAAAGCGTTCCACCGGCGATCGGCCCACCTTGGTGGGCACACAACCCGTCAAGGGCGTGAAAGGCGTTTGCATCGCGAAAGAGTGCGATGATCCAGTCGCCAACGACGAACTCACGAGCCTCGCCCTCCGCGATTTCGTCGGCAGGAATGAGCGACCGCCAGCGATCTTGCGGCGAGTCTTCATCGTGTGCCGCTGCGAAATGTGAATCGTCTCGCCGATCATCCATAGCGAGGGTGTCTCCTCTAGGTGCCAAATCAAGCTTCGATACAATAGGGGATTCGAAGTTGTATGGGCAAGCGAGAGACGGTTTAACCGTCCATGATCCGAGCGAATCGAATTCGTCGGTTGATGAGAATCGCACCCCAACCCCTCATTCACTACGCACGGAGTTCGAACGTGACGCGAGTCATTCATGCTACGGTTGTCATCGCTGTGTTGGCCGCCTTGTTCTCCACACCCGACCTCCGCGGTCAAGACACCACGCCGATGAAAGTCACCGAAGTCGA
>JBCBOO010000373.1:0-4960 GCA_039821235.1 Planctomycetota bacterium | reverse complement strand
TCTCGCAGCGACTCCCAAGGCGAGATAGTGGGAGATGAAATGCGGGAGCAAGTCGCGAGCAAAGTCGACGCCGATGCAGGTGAACAACTTGATTGAACTCACGATGCGATCTCGAAGTCGGCGGGGAAACGATGAAAGAATGAATACTGGTCCATCACCTGTTTGACACGGTCGATCTGCGGCGCCGACCACTTGATCTTGAAACGAGTGTGGTTCGGCTTTGGGTTGACAAGGGACGCGGCGGCATCCAGGTAGCCCGGCAGCGGCTCCAGGTCTAGGAAGCAACAGAGTGCCGCTAGCTGGGGACGGGGATTCTGTCGAAAGGCTTCGTAGTCGATTTCAAACCAGTTCTCTTCGTCAATCAGCGTCTTCGCTTTAGAAACCAGATTGGTCAAGTTGACGTAGTCATCCAGCATCGCGGGATCAATCTCGTCGGGGACCTGTTTCCCCTGCTGCTCCATCAGCTTGCGTTCGAATTCGGCTTCGTTTGCCGACTCGATCCGAAGCTGGTCGTATCGGCGGCCGACACGCAACGACAAGGTGCTGATATTGTCGAACGGATGCCGAACCACAAAGATGAATTTGCCGGGCGTCCCAAATCGTGTCTGCAAGTCTCCGATCAAATGTGACTGTCCGGACAAATGCCGAGCGGTCCAGTCGCCCTTCTTGTCACCGTAGACCGCTGGTTGCATGGCGTCCGCTTCGAACGACGGAACCATGTACTGAAAGTTGTTCCAGTAGTGACCGTGCAGCGCAAAATTCCGACACTGCCAGCGAATGAGAGCGAGAATGTTCTTGGCTGAGAATCCTTTTTTCAGCAGCCCCATCGCATCGAGTTCATGCGAGATCATCGCTGCGGGATGAGCATCCAAGATCGCGCCCACCAAAGAATGACCCGATCGAGGGAATCCGATGAACTGCACGTAGTGCTTTAGGTCAAAACGATTTCCGTGTTTCCATCGTTCCGCGATGGCCGTCTTCCATAAACGAAGCGACGAGTGGTCACGGTGCTCTCTCGAACGTTCGCCATCGAAATGGGGTAGGGAATGCATTTCGCGAGGGTTTAACAACGGGTGGTGAAGCATTGGGTTCCTAAATCCTATTCCGTGGTGCAAACTGATTCGGTACAAGCGGAATCCGGTGATGATTCCAAATCAAGAACCATCAAGTCTCCGTTGTGACCGGCAATGTTCTTTGCATCGAGGTCGGCCAGTCCCACGGTAAAGTAGAAGGGCGGATCATCGAATCCTCGACGGCAAAGGGCGTAGTCATCACGCGAGCGGCGAAGTGTTGCTCGCACGGCGTAGCGTCCAGGTGAAAGGGTCAGTGAGCGAACACTGAATCGAAATTCGTTGGCGCCCTTGGATAACTCAAAGTGTTGTCCAGCAAGTTCGGTGGACACCGTCGCCAAACGCAGCCCCATCTCTTGATCCATCAAAACCAATCGAACAAAGACACTTGTTTCATCGAACTCAGAATCGACGATGACGCGGAACTGCGCCCGACCACCGGCGACCGGTGATGCGGAATCGCCGTGCTCTTGGGCTTCATGATTGGTCGCGGAGACATCGGTAATGCAAACTTGCTCCGATTCCACTTCACGCGTTGTTGCCGCTGAGTTTCTTGCCGCCTCTTGCCGTTTCAACGTGGCTTCGAAATAGCGGTTGGTTGCCTGGTAAATCGGTCCATGGAACTGAATCCGTCCCTTCTCCAACAAGACGGCAGTGTTGCAAACGGACTGCAATTGTGCCGTGTTGTGAGAGACCAAAATGATGCTTCCTCCGGCGTCACGAAACTGACTGATTCGGCGCAGGCACTTCTGGCGGAACGAGAAATCGCCGACCGCAAGGACTTCGTCGACAAGCAGGATGTCAGGACTCAGGGCGGTGGCCACCGCGAACCCCAAACGCACTTTCATTCCGGACGAATAAGTGCGCACGGGAGCGTCAATGAAATCTGCAAGTTCTGAAAAGGCAAGAATGTCCTCGAAATGCCGCTCCGTTTCCTCCGTGGAAAGCCCCAGAACCGCACCGTTGACGAAGACGTTTTCTCGGCCGCTCAGTACGGGGTCAAAACCTGTCCCCAACGCCACCAAGGCGGCCAATCGTCCACGAACTCGTATCGAACCGGCGTCTGGTTTTACCAAGCCATTGAGCATCCGTAGCAACGTCGTTTTACCCGCTCCGTTGTGCCCCATCAGTGCAAGGCAGTCCCCGCGACGCAGCTGAAATGTCACCTCATCCAAGACCCAAAACTCATCCCGCCGAAGCACCTCCGTGTCATTGCGGATACCAAACGACTCGCGCATGACATCCTGCATGCCCTGCCAAAGTGATGACTTCAAACGCCTGCAAAACTTCTTGCGGAGGTTTTGGACGTCGACGAGCAAATCGTCATCGACTTGATTCGCTGCGGCAATCACATCAACTCTCCATTCTTGCAATGACATGTGGCATGGAAACGCGATACACCATCAGCCCCCAGACCATCGAGACGGCGATCACACCCGCCAACAAGGCGAACTGTGGCAAGCCGAGCACCTGCCCGGTCGTCAAGCAATCACGAGTCGGCTGCAAGAACAGGGATGCCGGATTGAATCTCGCAAGCCTTTCGCCGATACCCGACGTGGGAACGGGGTACAGCACGGGTGTTAAAAACAGCATCGCCATCGTTACCAGCGGTAGCCCTTTGCTGACGTCGGTGTATAGCAAGCTGATCGGCATCAAGAACAGACTCAGGATCAAACCCAATGCGATCAAACCGGCGACCCCGATCGGCATCAAAAGCACCGTCGCGGGCGGAACGATTTGGAACCACAACAGCACTGCCAGGAGAAGTAGCAGCCGAACGACGAGATTGAATAGCACCTCTCCAATCGCCGAAAGCAGGAGTGCTTCGCGGGGAAAGTTGATCTTCGTCAACATCGTGCGGGCGGCGCGAACCGATCGCAATGGGATTTGCAACGCATCAACGAATGTTTGCCAGAGAACCATGCCGATCAATGCGAACGCGGGATAAGGCACCGGCGTTTCATCAAACCGCACACTGCCGCTGGATCGCAAAAACACAAAGATCGACGTGGTCACCAAGATGGGAAGGAATGCCCACGCATATCCGAGGTAACTCTCGCGGTAACGTGCCCGCAGGTCGCGAATGAACAAACGCCACGCCAACGTTCGACATTGGCGAAAGTCACGAACGATTGCTCGAAGCAACTTCACCGGATGTCGCATCGATGGATCGGCGGTGTACAAAACCTCCGGCTCGAGAGCGTTACTGCGCTCCCCACGTTGTGGATGAATGAGGCTTTGCATTCCGATTGCTGAGGATCGACCAAGGACTTGTTCCGAACGCCGCGGCAACGATAGAAGGCGCGGCTCACGATGGGCAAGTGTCTGGCTGCTCGGATCGATCCCAACCAAAGCAGAAGGTGGATACTTGGTTGCTGGGAATCACCTGTGCCAATTCGCAGCAGATCGTTTTAGGGCGATCTTGATTCCCGCGAGTTGCGACTCAAAGGTGTGATCCACAGCTTTGGAAAGGCTTTCGCAACAGGGCACGTTGGTTTGTCGCTCAGAGCATGTCGCGAGAACAGAAAAGAAGCAAAAAACTTGAAGCGTCACCGCCACTCTGGTTATCCGTCATTGACGGCAACCAATCCATCGACCGCCGTCAACACACTCGCCCTTTGACGAGGCGCGAAGAAAGCGAAGAGATCGGTGAACGTTCAGACATCGGTGACATTCCGTTTCATTGCTAGCGTCACCGGTGATTTCATCGTTGCTCGGCTGGTGGCCTTGTCTATGACTATCGGTAGTCGTTATCTATTCAGCGTAAATCATCGCGAAATAGAATCTTCTCAAGTTATGCTCATGAATACTAGAACCTTCGCGTTGGACGATCCGGCGCTACCGATGAACTACCCCGGCTTCGTTTTTCGCTCGCTTTGCAACGACGGCCACGATCCGAAAACGTTGCTGGCGGGAACTGACCTGTCAGCCGAACACCTGCAAGATCCCAATTTTCGAACTGGTTTCGCACCGCTCCGTCAATTCTTACTCAATGCGATCGCTACGACCGGCGATCGACACCTTGGCATCAGGCTCGCGTGGCGTTTTGAACCCAACTATATCGGGCTCCCAGCCTATGCAGCGATGAACGCCGCGCATTTCCAAGATGCGCTTGTCTTTTTAACTCGTTTCTTCTTTCTGTCATTCCCAGCCATTGATTTTAGTTTTCCCGACGGCGACGGCGAGTTGAAAAAGGGTGAGGCGGGTGTCCGCCTGCGACCGAGATTCCCACTGGAGGACATCACCTACTTCGGAGTGAGCAGCGCGCTGATTGGGTGCAATGATTTGCTCAAGGCAATGCTACGCATCGAGCAAGTCACGTCGCGTGGTGAAATGACAATTCGCAAACCGGAGGGCTGGGAAGAGATAGCCGGGGACATTGGTTTTCCCATTCGGTTTGAGGCTCACGAAAACCGGCTGATTTTCCCATCAGAGCTTTTGACTCAGCCTTTGCCAGGGGCCGATCCAATCAATCACCAGCGTCTGTTGGAGTTGTGCGAAAAGTTTGCCGCTGACGCAGAGTACGAGACGACGCTGGCCAGTCGTGTCCTGTCACTATTGGAGACCGATGGAAACCTCGGCGCGTCGCTGTCGGAGGCAGCGGCGACGCTTGGATACTCTGAACGCGGGTTGCGCCGCCAATTGGAGCGGACGGGCACGTCCTTTCGGGTTCTGACAGACCAGGTGCGGGAGCGCCGTGCCAAGGAACTGCTGATCTACACCGCCCGATCGGTTCAGGAGATCGCCTACGAACTCGGATACGAGGCGCCCTCCAATTTCGCGCGCAGCTTCAAACGGTGGACCGGTGCCAGTCCCACCGAGTTTCGTGAAGTGCGCCGGTTGCGAACCGAACGTGGCCGGAATTGAATCGTCTTTGGCCTTGAATGAGC
>JBCBOO010000372.1:0-5005 GCA_039821235.1 Planctomycetota bacterium | reverse complement strand
GTCGTCGCATCGGATGGTGAGAACGAAGTCCGCGAGCAAACTTCGGTGACGGTTCTGGCCGAAAATGAAGCTGCCGTCGTCGAGGCTGGTGATGACCGTTCGGTTAGCGAAGGCGAAACCGTTCAATTGTTCGCAAACGCTTCGGATCCTGAGGGTGCTGCTCTCACCTATCAATGGGTGCAAACTGGCGGCCCACCGGTGAGTCTGACGGATATCAATACACCGAGCCCGACTTTCATCGCTCCTGACGGTGTCTCCAACGTCTCGTTGGAATTTGAAGTTCGAGTGAGTGACGGAGAGAACGTCTCTGTTGATCGAGTCGGCGTTGAAATCAATGGCGTCGATGACGCGCCAAAATTTCTTACCGCAGAGAATGTGGAGGCAGAAGAAGGGCAGGCGGTGCAGCTCTTTGCTGAAGCCATCGATCCCGAAGGGAAGGGGCTCGAATACCGATGGTCGCAGGTCGGAGGGCCAAGCGTCGATCTTGCCGGAGTCAACACGCAAACGCCCTCGTTCATTGCACCCGAGGGAATTGTTAACACCTATGTCACCTTCGAGGTGAGTGCGAGTGACGGCGTTAACACGACGGTGGACATCGTCGACGTCTTGGTCAATGGTGATAACGATGCTCCGTCGGTGGACGCTGGCAGTGATTTTACCATCGAATCAACTCAGATCGCTGCACTCAGTGCTACGTCGGCGGATCCGGAAGGCACGTCGGTTTCCCATCGATGGACTCAGCTTGAAGGCCCCGCAGTGGCGATTCGATCGCCCAATTCCTCCGAGGCCAGTTTCTTGGCACCTCGGGTTGCTGAATCCAGCACGCTCGTTTTCCAAGTTGAAGTGAGCGATGGTCATTCCACGTCCATCGATACCGTTTCGATCACCGTCGATCCGGCCGAGACCTCTGTACCTTCATCGGGCGATGGCGATTCAACGGGCGACGGCGGTTCGACGGGTGAGCCGGACATCAAACTTTCAGCCCCTCCAACCATCGTGGCGGAAGAGGGTTCGACGGCTGAGTTAAGCATCAATGTTCACGGGAGTTCGAACGGACTGCAATACAGCTGGCGACAGGTTGCGGGATCTGTACCGATCGACCTATCTAATGCGGATACTGCCAACCCGACGTTTGAGGCGCCGGAGCTTGTCGACAACGAACTGTACGTTTTCGAAGCGACTGTGCAAGACAACGACGAATCGAAAACCGTCAACGTTTTTGTTCGCATTGAAGCGGATAACGATGGCCCGTCTGTCACGATCGATGATTCGGATACGCAGCTCTCGAAAGACATCTACGAGCTTGGAGCAGTCACATCCGACCCCGAGAATCAAAATCTGTCTTATCGCTGGACTCAAGTGGGAGGCCCGGCGGTCAAGTTACTGACCGATGATTCGCCATCATTGAGGTATTCCACAGCCAACCTGAGTGTCGAGAGCGAAGTCACGTTTCAGTTGGTTGTTTCCGACGGGACCAGCGTTGCAACGGACACCGTCACCATGATGGGGCAACCGGGAAATGCCGCACCGAATGTTGATGCCGGCAGCGACCAAAAGGTAACCGAAGGAGAAACCGTTCGACTGAGTTCCGTTGCATCCGACTCAGGTGACACGGAATTAAGCTACCAGTGGGTCCAGACGGGTGGCCCTCCGGTGACTCTCAGTGATCCGAACGCGGACTCCCCGAACTTCGACGCACCAGACTTGATCGACGATGCCGAGATCACTTTCAAACTGACGGTCTCCGATGGGGTCCTTGAGTCTTCCGATTCGGTGACGATTCACGTCGCCGCACAGAACGATCCTCCGACCGTCGATGCCGGACCGTTCCAGGTCGTTGATGAAGGCGAATCCGTGACGCTTCAGGCCACCGGAACTGATCCAGAAGGGCAAGACCTTCAATACAAATGGCGCCAGATCGGTGGTGTTCCCGTGAGCCTCGTGGATTACGATTCGCCAACGCCTTCCTTCACGGCTCCCAACGATGTTGTGAATTCCTACCTGACGTTTGAGGTACACGCGACCGATGGTGAACAAACCGTCGTGGATCGCGTCATGCTACTCGTCAACGCGGACAACGACGCTCCGAAATCAGACGCCGGATCCGACATGACCGTCTCGGAGACGACGCTCGTACAGTTGTCCGGAACTGCCACTGATCCCGAAAATCAACCACTCGCGCACACGTGGGTTCAGACGTCAGGTCCGCCAGTCACTTTGTCGGACGTCGCATCGTTTCAGCCCACTTTCGAGGCCCCAAACGTTCTCGAAGCGACGAAGCTCACTTTTGAACTTTCAACCACAGACGGAACTCATACGACGGTCGATTCGGTGACGGTGACGGTGACCGGAGACAATGATGCAGCGACTGCGGTCAATGCCACGACGATCATCGCCGAGGACACTGAAGAGAGCGTTGAACTGAATGCAATTGACCCGGATCTCGGAGACGCAATCGAGTCATTTCGGATCGAATCGTTGCCGGACGTCGGTGTGCTGCTGTTCGATGGAGAGACCGTCACAGTTGGCAAACATTTCAGCGCCTCCGAAATCGGTGAAGGCGCGTTGACGTTCATTCCACCCGGAGACTGGTCGGGCACGACGAGTTTCGAATTCTCGGCTAGCGATGGCGAACAGTGGTCCCCAGTTGGGACGCAGTCGTTGGTCGTCAGCGGCGTGGCCGATGTTGCGACGATTTCCACAAGCGACGCGATGGGGCTCGAAGACACGCTTTTTCCACTGGAAGTGAAAGTCAGCTTGACAGACGCGGATGGATCGGAGTCGATCACAAAACTAAGCGTCACTGGTGCGCCAAACGGAACCATTTTCACCGACGGAGAAAACACGGTTGTCGTTTCAGGCGGTCAGGCCGATATCACCAAGTTCGATTTGGAACAGTTACAGATCCAGCCCGCAGTGCATCACGACACGAACATGACGCTGTCGTTCGCGGTGACCACAACCGAACCTGACAGCGGACATTCCACGGTGACGGTGGAGACTCTGGATCTCAAGATCACAGCAGTGCAAGATGCACCCGTCGCCGAAGACTCTCAAGTGACCATCGAAGAAGACACGGTCGCCACGGTCAAGCTAAAGGCGACCGAATTTGATTCTGGGGATCAGGTGGAAACGTACCGGATCGAGTCGCTTCCGCCCCAAGGAACGCTTCTACTTGACGGAACATCAATCAAGGCGGGACAAGAAATCACCGCGAATGAGGTGCTCACGGGCAAGCTCACCTTCACACCGGCAACGAACTGGAGCGGAGAAACGTCGTTTAAGTTCAGTGTTTCCGACGGTGAGCTCTGGTCGGATGATTCGGGAACGTTGACCATCCATGTCGATGCGATCGCGGATGCTGCGGAGATCAACATCATTCCGGTGGAGGTGAACGAAGACGGGGTGGCGCCGATCAAGCTGGATTTTGCGATGACCGATACTGATGGATCGGAATCGATCCACAGTGTTCGATTGTCGGGTGCGCCCGTTGGATCCGTGCTTTCCGACGGAGTACGCTCGTCGACGGCTGTCGGGAATCTCATCAATGTGCATGAGTGGGATTTGGACAACCTGACGATCGCGCCTGCGGAAAACTATGATCGTGACTTTACGCTCAAGCTTGAAGTCACCACGAGGGACAGCAATGGTGACACTGAAACGACGAAAGCGAACTTGCCAGTCTATGTGACCGCCGTGAACGATGCTGCCATTGCAGAAAACGGCTCGATCAGCATCCAAGAAGATGAAATTGCGAAGGTAGTCTTCCAGGCGACCGAGATTGATACTGGTGATGAAGTCGAAGAGTTTCGCATCGATCAAGTCCCCGATAATGGCGCTCTCGTATTTGATGGCAGGATTGTTGAATCCGGAGATCGTTTTGATGCCGATCGTGTTGCCCGTGGCGAGCTGACATTCGTTCCGACCGAACACTGGCACGGAACGACGGCAATCGAGTTTAGCGCCTTTGATGGAGATGAATGGTCAGAAACGAGTGGTGAGTTCACCATTCACGTCGCCGCGGTAGCGGATGCGCCTGACTTGTTTTCCGAGAATTCGAGTGGGCGTGAGGACTTGTCGATTCCGCTGAAGGTCTCTGCACAACTTCACGATTTGGATGGATCTGAAACGCTATCGATCAGGATCGAAGGCGTCCCCGATGGAGCGAGCTTAAGTGCCGGGACAACATCGGTGGATGGCACTTGGACACTGACGGCGGATCAACTCGACGGACTCGAAGTTCAACCGCCGGCTGATTTCAGCGGCTCGTTCGACCTTCGCGTCACTGCCACGTCCACTGATGACGGTGATTCGGCCACGACGGCGTCGACGATCTCTGTCAATGTGTCGGCGGTCGCGGACCTTCCTTCCCTGGCAACGTCGGACGTGTCTGGGCTTGAGGACCAGGCGATTCCGCTGGTCATTGACTCCAGTCTTTCCGATACCGATGGCAGCGAGAGTTTAGAACTTCGAATCTCGGGTATTCCAGCGAACGCGGGTCTGAGCGCAGGCGCTGATCAGGGCGACGGAAGCTGGGTGCTGCAACCGGATGAGTTAGCCGGTTTGCAGTTGACTCCTCCGGAGCACTTCAGCGGCGTCATTGAGTTATCCGTTGTTGCGACCTCGACGGAATCCGGTGGCGAATCGATCTCAACAGCCCCTTCTCGCTTTGATGTCGAAGTCGAGGCCGTTGCCGACGGGCCACTCGTGTCCTCCGAGGATAAGACGACCTTCGAAGACAACGCTTTGCCGCTCGCCATTTCGGTCGACCTGATCGATCAAGATGGGTCCGAGACCCTTCGTGAATTAACGATCCGAGGTGTTCCTGCTGGTTCAAGTCTGAACGCGGGAGAGGATCGCGGGGATGGCACTTGGCGAATTGCTCCGGCAGAGATCGATGGGCTTTCACTGAATCCTCCGCCAAACTACAGCGGCGAATTTAAGCTGGACATCTTTGCGGCCACGGTAGACGAAAACGGTGACGTATCGGAGGCCACAAGTCAGA
>JBCBOO010000371.1:0-5008 GCA_039821235.1 Planctomycetota bacterium | reverse complement strand
TGGCTACGTTCATGGGCCGCTGACCAATCAGGTCGTTGCGACACAAACGGTCGGCAACGTGCTTTGGGCGTTACCGGATCACTTGCGAAGCGTTCGCGATTGGGTGGACAATGGCGGCACGACTGTCGTGCATTCGGTCTTCAACAGTTTTGGCGTCGTTGTTTCCAGCACGGGAACGGCTCCGGCACCGCGTTTGGGATACGCGGGATACCAATACGATGCAGCACTGGGCCAATACCATGTGCGGGCTCGTTCGTATGATCCTGCGACGGGACGGTTCTTAAGCCAAGATCCGATTCGCCAAGCGGCCGGCGACGCCAACTTGTATCGCTACGTCGGCAACCGGGTCATGGGCAGCTTCGACCCGAGCGGACTGGCAGAAGAAAGTCTCGTCAACAAAGTCGTCAGCGGCGTGAAGAAGGCAGTGACGAAGGTCGCAGAGGGAGCGGCCAATGTCGTCAAGACGATTGTCAAAGCTGAGCTAGATGCGGTGACGGCAGTTACGGGCTTTATCGCCAAGGTGGCGACCAAGCTTGCGGATTCTGCAAAACACAGTGGTCCCTTGGCGACGCCAATCGGAGGCGTGCTGGGGGTCATTGAAGGTATCGCCAAGACGATCGACTCGACAGCGAAGGGAATTAGCAAACTGGTGCAGAATTTGCCAGAAGTTCTCGAAGGGGCTTCCAAGGCGGCCCAGTTTGCCATCGACAATCCCGCTGAGGCAGCCGGCATCGTGTCGGAAGCGGTCGATCGCGTGTGGGACTCGGTGGGCAACGAGATCAATGAAATCGAGCGGCTCTCCCAGCAAGGAAAACTCTACGACGCAGCGAGACGAATTGGAAATATTGCGGGCAAGATCATCGGTGAATTGATTCCGATCGAACGCGCGGTAAAAGGAGCAAAGCTGGTCAGTCGCTTCGTTGACAAGATCAAAGTCAAACGGATGCGAAAACGATTCCAGCAGCGTCCGGAGATTGATCCTGAGTTGAGTCCGGGCGTTGGAAGTCGCCCAGATTTACACGACCGTCCGCCGATCAATGATCGAGACGGACTCTTGGGAGACAAACTACGGGACCGTCCGCCGATTGAGGGTGGGGATGACATCATGCGCGGCAAGTTGCATGAGCGTCCGCCGATTCAATCGGGATCTCATCCAACATCGGGTGATTCGATCACGAAGAACATGTGGTCCGATACGAAGATCAACAGCACAAGGAAACCTGGTCTTGGATCGAGAATCGACACCGAAATGCCGGATACTCACATTCCGGATACCCTGATCAGTGACACGCATATTCCGGGCCGAAAACTAACGGCTCGTACGGATGGAGCATCGAATTTCGCGCGAAAGGCGGATCCGGCTTCGCCAATCAAACGCAAAATGTGCTTCGTGGCGGGCACACTGGTTGCAACGGAACATGGCCAAAGAGCAATCGAATCTATCAAAGCTGGCGAGTCCGTGTACGCCTTCGACTTCTCCGAAGGTCGCTGGGTCAGCCGTCACGTCACGGAGACGCACGTCAGTGACTACGAAGGTGTCTTGGTGACGATCGCCACGGACCGAGGCGAAGTGACAGCAACGGCCTATCACCCATTCTGGGTCATCGAAGGCCACGACTTAGCCAATCGTCCAAGACCAAAAGGACTATCGGAAACCGAAGACGAAGGTCTCACGCTAGAAGGTCGCTGGGTGAACTCGCACGATCTGATGGCTGGGGACGTGGTGTTTAACCAAACAGAAACTAGCTGTCGCATAGTCGAGATCAACCAGCGATACGAACAGTCGACAAGGGTCTATAACTTGTCAGTCGATACCAACCCGTCGTTCATGGTTGGCAATGCCAAATTGCTCGTGCATAATACGGGACGCTGCGGTCCTGACGGAAGCGGCGGTAGACCACCAGGGGAACAGCGTGCTACAGGCGGTCATGCCGCAAACAGTGCAGCCGCCAAGATTGCCAATCGCTCGATGACTAAGTCGGAGTGGCAGTCGTTTTATAGGCAACTACGAACTCATTCTCGGGAGGCCGCAGCCGACATTCGGGCAACGGTTACGAGTAGGCATCGCGGCCCCGTTGTCTCAACTATTTTGGATGCACGCACGGGACAGGCTTTCTCAAGTAAGAATTACTTAGGGCTTCCGGAGAACCTTCATCCAATTCTGAGCAGTCGAGTTCAACAATTACATGGCACAACCGACATCGCGGCTTTACGAAGGGCTGCCGATGTTGGCGGCCCAAGATGGCCATACAGCACACCGGGTGCGCATGCGGAAGTTTATTCGTTGAATCAAGCGCTCTGGGCTCGTGAAGTAGCAGGGCTTCCGGTTGATCTCAATGAGCTTTGGATGGTGAACCGGTGGCTTTCAAATTCAGCTGGTGCTGCTCCACGTTGCGGCTACTGCAATCGGATTACTCGAGGCGTGAACGTTCTTACGGATTGAACTTAAAATGAACAAACAGATAGACAAAGTTGACGCTGAGTGCTTGGAAATTACGGGCGATCAGGCATATTTGCTTGATGGCGTTCCCTTCAACGGGACTGCCGTTCATTACCGAAGCAATGGGTCGACTGAGAGTGAATTAGAATTCCGTGATGGCATCCAGAATGGACTCGTTCGTGATTGGAATGTGAACGGGCAGTTGATCTTTGAAGGCGAGATGCGAAACGGGGTATATCATGGCACTTGCAATACGTGGAACGACTCAGGTCAGCTTGTCGAAGAGGAAAAGTACGAATACGGCATAAAGACTTCTCATAAAAAATGGTCTGGCGATGGCACTCTAGTCGGGCAATCAGAGTTGGCGGAAGGTGATCCAAACTACGAATTGCTGCAGTCATCCAGGCGTGCTTTCGAGTTTGAAAATGAAACCGAGTAAGTTTAATCACGCTTGGCAAGTTGATGCAGACGAAGCTATTCAGATTCAGCTGGAGCTTGCATCGGTCGTAGAGGAACGGAATCGCATGTCAGATGAAATTCGCTATGTGGCGGGTGTTGATGTTGCGTACAGGAAGCGTGACAACCGTGTGTATGCGGGTGTCGTGATCCTTGATAGTGAAACACTGGAAGTGATCGAATCTAGAACCGTCGTAGGCGAATCGAGATTTCCCTATATTCCTGGCCTTTTCGCATTCAGAGAAGTCCCGCATTTGCTGCAAGCGTTCAAGAATGTAGAGCGTGTTCCTGATCTCGTGATCTGCGATGGTCAAGGAATCGCTCATCCTCGTCGTTGTGGTCTTGCGAGCCATCTTGGCGTGCTACTTGATGTTCCAACAATCGGTTGCGGAAAAACCCGGCACATCGGCGAATTTTCCGAGCCAGATATGTCGCGTGGAAGCTTTAGCCCGCTTGTTGAAGGGGAAGAAACGATTGGAAGCGTGCTTCGCACTCAAGACGGCATCAAGCCACTATTCGTCTCAATTGGGCATCGAGTGTCGTTGCCTTCGGCAAGAGATTGGATATTGAGGTTGGCAAATCGGTATCGCCAACCCGAACCAATTCGTTGTGCAAACGAAGTCGTCAACAAGCTGCGATCGTCTTCGCAAAGAACTTACCGCAACAAACAATGTGATCGAAGCGATTGACAGATCAATCGCTGCGAAACCGCGGTTGATGTTCCAACTAGAGACCGATTGGAGTTTCCAGTGGACTTCGGAAGACCTTGTTGACACGGTTTGCCCAGAGGCAAAGGACGGTGTGTTCTAGATGATCGCGGAATAGAAGGACGAAGTGAAGGTAATCGTACTCACTGAAGACTCCTAGTGTTTCCTACTTTTGACCAAACTCGGCGAGAGTGAGTAATTGATAAAACTCCTGTGCATCCAAGCTCCCTTTCGAACATTTCATTTGATTAGCAAACATTATGAGCTCCCTTCGAATTGAACGACTTTGCTCACGTGATCTACTTGCCGTTGTTGGCAACGGTGGATTCGATGTTTCTGACCCGGCTGATGCTCAGTTTGGGTGGTCGTTGTCGGCTCCGGTTGCGGTTGAGGCGGGGTGGGCGGTGATTCGGGAGGATGATGCGAGTCGGTCGTTTTTGGAGCAGTCGTTTTTGCTTCCGGCGGCGGCGACGGAGTTGCAATTTGATCTGGAATCGCTGGCGCTTGATCGCAGTACCGCTCAGCCTCCCGATACCTTTGAAATCGCACTGCTTGATGCAAACACACTTCAGCCGATCGTGCCGACGCTGGATGGAATTCCGGACGCCGATGCGTTCGCCAGCTTTGATGCCGATGATCGCGTTTACTTGGGTACCCAGACTTCGATACCCGGTGTGACTTCTTCGGGCGACATCGCGACGATCACGTTTCCGCTTACCGTTTCACTTGATCTGTCGGCTATCACAGAAGACGTTCAGGCGTTGTTGGTGTTTGAATTACTCGGCTTTGGAGCGGCGAATGCGGAAGTGACGCTCGACGACGTTCGGTTCGATGGCGATCTGCCTCCACAGTTGACGCTGGAGATCGATTCGGCCGATGATAGCGGCGTCGTCGGAGACGGGATCACGAACCAGACCACGATCACCGCACGTGGCAATGGAGCTCCCGGACAAACCGTTTCCTTGGATTTGGATGGCGATGGTTTCGATGACGGGACCGTCACCGTCGATTCATCGGGCGAGTTTCGGTTCGAGAACGTTGTCTTGACAGATCAGCTGGACGTTCGCGTCCGCGCCGATAATGCGTTTGGTTCCACCATCATCGAGCGTCGGTTTCGGTTCGACGATCAGGCTCCCGTGGCTCAGCTGGCGACGCCGCTGCGAGAATCGGTGGTCTTTTCGGACTTGGGATACGTTGATGTCCGCTGGGATGAAGTGGTTTCAGGCATCGATGTGTCGACGGTCGACGTGCAAGACATCTCGATTTCAGGAGTCACGGTGGATCGCGCCGAGCAATTAAACGAAGGCATCGTTCGCTACCATTACGCCGACGATGGCGATGCTTTGCCGTATGGTCCAATTCGGGTGGAACTGGTTGACCGCGCGATCGCGGATTTGGCGGGAAA
>JBCBOO010000370.1:0-5012 GCA_039821235.1 Planctomycetota bacterium | reverse complement strand
CTTGATGCCGGACGGCCTTGTCGGTCGCGAATTCCGAATGAGATTGCTGCCGATTTACCGTCGTGTTAGTCCGCGATTCCAGGTGTTTGATGGTTGCCGTGCCACGTGAAGAGGCAGATTGCGGGGCTTCAACGATCGACGACGCCTCGAGGGGCGCTAACGGCGGATCAGAAGCTACAAATGCCAAGGGCTCGACCGAATCCTCGCGCGGAAGGACGTAGAGCGTCTTTGTGGGAAGAAGCGGTTTGGCCAGCACCGCCAGCGTGCAACAGGTAATCGCTACCAGCGTCAATCGCCACAGCGAGTCCGCTTTGCCGGGCTTTCGTGCGAGGTACCATTTCGCGACGACCGCTGCGATGAGGGTAGTCACCGAGACAGAGACCCAAAGCGTCAACCAATTCAACATTTCCAGCCACCTTTAAGACGGGCGTTTGGTATTTCGTTTTCGTTTGGCCACGGACTCCTTTCGAGACTGATGGATCATCTTTTCTATTCGATCCGCTTCGTCGGTGGAAATTCCGCGAGTGTCCAGTAGGGCGAGCATCAATCGGTCAACCGATCCGGAAAAAGCACCGTCGACTAGCCGGCTGATCATTCTGCCGAGTGTCTCCTGTTGGCCAACCGCGGCCTCGTAAAAGTTCATCTTTCCAATGACGGTTTTCACAAGCCAACCTTTCTTGGCCAGCCGGTCCATCACGGTCAACACTGTGTTTCGCGCGATCTCGCGGTCGTTGCGAAGTGTTTCCCAAACATCACTCACACTGACCCGCTTGCGGTCCCAAACCACTTGCATGACTTCGATTTGCGCATCAGTAAGCGACGGCAGTTTCTTATTGTCGGCTGATATCGGCTTACGTTTGGCGGGGGACAACGGGGCACTCCTTGACTACAGGTGTAGGTGAATAACTACAGTTGTAGGCAAGCTCCCCTCAGCCGTCAACTCGATCGCTCGTTTTCCCTCCCTTTTGCCGCGGATCAAGTTTGATGGCGAAGCGGCAAGACACTCTCGCCCCTGACGCAACTTAGACGACGTGTTGCAAAGTCAGGGTGGCATGTTGGAGGATTGGAGCGGGTACACCCGCAAGAATCGCAACGCGATCGAGCCTTAAACCGCGACGCGTTGCTCGGGGAGGTAGCGGACTTCCATCATTTCGATTTTCTGACGTGTCGCTTGCAGGATTTCGAACGCGGTGTCGCCAAGCGTGAACTTGGCGCCCGGTTCCGGGATTTCGCCGAGACTGCTGAGCACGAACCCGGCGATCGTTTCGTAATCGTCGCTTTCGGGAAGCTCCCAATGCAGACGCTCGTTGAGGTCGTCGATCATCACGCGTCCATTCACGATCACGGTTTGATCATCGATGATTTCGAACTTCATTTCCTCTTCTTCGTCGGATTCATCAACGATCTCGCCGACGATTTCCTCGAGTGCGTCTTCGATGGTGACGACTCCCGCGGTTTGTTGGAACTCGTCCAGGACAATCGCCATGTGACTTCGGCTGTGCAAGAACTCTCGCAGCAGGGCCTCGACGCTTCGATCCACCGGCACCGTCCACGCCCGCCGCATTATGTCCGACAGATCGCGGCTGGGCATCTTGCGGTTTGTCAATTCCGGTAGAAGATCTTTTACGTAGAGCACCCCCACAACATTGTCCAACGTTCCTTCATAAACGGGCAAACGGGTCCTTCCGGACTCGATCACTTGCTCCATGATTTCCGGCCAAGCATCTTCCAAGCGAATGGCATTGATATCGCTCCGAACCGTCATGATGTGACCGACGGTGTCGTCACCCAAGTCCATCACATTTTGGATCATCTCGCGGATGCCCGGCCCAAAGATCCCGCGATTGGTCCCCGCCGCGACGATGGTGCGAATTTCGTCCTCGAGCAGCTCCTCCGACTCGTCTTCGTTTTCATCCTTGCCGGAAAGACGTCGCGTGAGACTGCCGATCACGTAACCCGGAATGGCGAACGGGTTCATTGCCGTCGACAACGAACGCCAAAAAGGCCAAGTGTGGTACAGCACGGGTGCCGAGGCCAACCGCGTGACCGCTTCGGGCATCCAGGCATGAACGAACATCATCGAGATCGTCGCCAAGATGATCCAGCAAAGCATGGACGCTATGGTCCAGTGCGTCTCACCGGTGACCAAATCCTGCTTCGAGACGATCAGCGCAACGGTGCCTGCGATCAGAAAGAGCACGGTACCAATCATGCGCAAGTATTCACTACCACGCATGGCCGCATCTTGATGCTCGAGCACGGACCCGAAAACATCTCGCCGCTTTTTCATGCGGCAGTAGACTTCCAGAGAACGTCCGGCGAACGAGTCGAGCAATTCTGCGCCCAGTCCGCCAATGCTGCTGAGTAAGAACCCGCTGGCAGAGATCAATAGGAACGGTAGCGATTCACTCACCGGTCGAAGCCCTCCATCGCGCGATCGACACTCAGCCCGAGTCTCCTGAGTACCGCCGCTTCCGCGGAACGCATCTCCGATCTCTCGTCTTCGGTCTTGTCTTCTAAGCCGCAAATGTGCAGCACGCCATGAATGATATAGAGCTTTAGCTCGTCGGTTGGGAGCCAATCAACCGCCGTCGCTGAACTTGCCCGAGCGAATTCCAAACTGACAACCAACTCGCCTTCGACGGTCTTTCCGTTGGCAGTGTCTTCGACGCCGTAGGGAAAGCTGATCACGTCGGTCGCGTAATCGTGCTGCAGATGTTGCACGTTGATTTCGCGGATGGCCGCATCGTCGGTGATGCGAATTCCGAGAGCCCCGCCGGTAAACCCGAGGTGTTCTGCCGCGCTGCGAGCGGTCTTGGCAAGGACCGCATCGGTGAGCGAATCATGTTCGGGAGCGGCACCGACCGATTCGTCCCAAAGGATTTCAATCGCGAAGTGGTGACGCAAACAACTCGGTTCCTCCGGGTCCGCGTGAGAAGGTCCGGTCGCCGAATCGCTCGAATCAGGCGGGCTGTTGACTTGGGTATTTGACACGTGCGTGGTAGATAGCGGTCAGGGACTTCACCAAACTCTTTCGAACTTGTTTGAACTGCCGGAATGTGAGCCCGCAGTCGTCAAATTGTCCGTCGGACATTTTTTTCTGAGCGATCTTGTCGACCAGGTTTTGAATTCGCGCCGGTGTCGGATCGACCAGCGTTCGACTGGCACTCTCGACAGTGTCGGCCAACATCATCACGGCGGCTTCGAGCGTTTGTGGTTTTGGCCCCGGGTAGCGGAAGTCCTTGTCACTGACTTCCTTCTCATTCGGATTGTCTTCGCTCCGCTTGGCGGCTTCGTTGAAGAAATACTCGACCAGGGTTGTCCCATGATGCTGCTCGATGAGATCGATCAGCGGCTGTGGCAAGTGGTGATTGCGAGCCAAGTCGGCTCCGTCTTTCACATGGGCGATGATCACAAGTGTGCTCATCGCAGGTTGGAGCTGATCGTGCTGGTTCACACCACTCTGGTTTTCGATGAAGTACTCCGGCTTGAACATCTTCCCGATGTCGTGGAAGTACGCTCCGACACGAACCAGCAGCCCATTGGCGCCGATCGAATCCGCGGCCGCCTCGGCGATCGAAGCCACGTTGATGCTGTGGTTGTAAGTCCCCGGTGCACGCTGCGCGAGCCGGCGCAGCAGTGGATGACTCGCATCACTCAAGCTGAGCAGGCTGAGGTCGGTCTGAACACCAAAGCCTTTTTCGATCAGAGGCAGCAGCGGCGTCAGCGACATCGAAGACACCACAATAAACGCGCCCGCCCAGAGGCCTTCTTGGACCAGCACCGCAAGGACGTCCAGGAACGTCGTTGCCGTCGGAGCGACCTGTTGGATATCGGATGCCGCACCCGCAGACACCGTCATCGTTTCGCCGGCCACGATCCCGACGCCGACGACGGTCAAAATCGTTACCGCCGCCGAGGCTCCACCGACAAACAGCAAATGGGTGTACGAGCGAACGCGCCCGGTCAGCAATGTCGCGCTTGTGACCGCGGCGGCCAGCATGACGAGGTGTCGAAGGTCTTCGTTCAAGAATAAAGTCACGCTGATGATCGCCGCCGACATCATCAACAGCGCGAGATCACGTCCATAAACGATCGCTGCAATCACCGAGGCGACGATCAGGGGCGCAAGTTCACTGCGGTACTTGTCGCTGGCGACCCAAAAACTAACTCCGATCGTGCAAACGAAAAGCAGTAGAAGCTTCGTGAGCTTCACGCGATCCATGACCAATGAACGGTCGTCGACGAAGGCGATGTAGCTGCCGCACAGCAGGTACAATGCGGCGATCATTCCGGCGTAGGCGGCCAACCTCGCGATGCGATCAACTGCGGTTCGGTACTTCGTCCATTGAGCATGTTCGACACGCAGCAATCGAAGCTCGTTTGGATCGAGCGGTTCCCCGGCGTCAGCGAGCGTTGATTGTCCGGCATAAAAACGCTTCATGACCGGAGGGACGCTGGCTGCTTTTTCAGCCCGAAGCTTTTCGCTGGCTTCGTCGTCGTAGGTCAGAGTCTCGTACTCAGGCAGCCGAGTATCGATCCAGTGACTGATCATCTTGGCCGCCAACCGATGCTGTTCGTCGGGGACTTGCCCGTCGAACTGCGACCGAAATTCTTCGGCCAACATGGCTTCGATCTTCGGCTGCATGAAACCGATTTGCACGTCGGGAACGGTCACAATAATCGCGTCGCTGGGATCGGCGTTGTAGACGCGAATATTGCGTTGACTGCCTTGTTCGGGTTCGTGGGTGGGAGTCTTAAGCAACCCGTTTTCAAACTCTTCGCGAACCAAACGCTCGAAGATCGTATCCAGTTTCTCGAGTTCGGCGTCGACGGCCAACACGGCCTTGAGCGCCGCGAATTGATCTTCCAGGGAAGGCCCATCGGGAGTCGCCGACTCGGGCGTCACCGGCTCGACGGACGCAAATTCATCCAGCGTCTCCCGGTCATGAAGCGTTTTTATGCCGGACAATCAACGCTCGCTGACGCCGGGGAACCGCTCGATCCAAACG